>JBBSJO010000313.1:0-3653 GCA_038257185.1 Rhodobacterales bacterium
CCGCCAGTCCCATCGCCTCGTATTCCAAGAGTTCAGCGATCGTGAAACAGTCGTGCGTCTCGACAAGACTCAGGTCGTCCACGGTCACGCCGGCTGTGGCATAGGCCTGCTCCCATGCTCGCCGCGCACCGTCGAAGCGGGTCATGTCGCGGCGCGAAAGCGCCAGCGGTTCGTTGGTATGGGTCCGCGCCCGAAACCGGATCGACCGCTGCAATTCCGCCGCGACCTCCGGTGCCGCCAGCACCAGCGCCGCGGCACCGTCGGACACCAAAGAGCAATCTGTGCGCCGCAATGGACCGGCGACGAGGGGGTTCTTCTCGGACACCATATTGCAGAACGCCACGTCGAAATCGCGGCGCATGTGGGCAAAGGGGTTCTGCATCCCGTTGTGGTGGTTCTTAGCGGCAATCATCGCCAGTTCCTCTGACCAGTCGCCGTATTTCTGGAAATAATTTCCGGCGATCTGCCCGAAAAGCCCTGCAAACCCGCCGCCCACGCGCGATTCCTCGCGCAGGTAGGAGGCACCCAGCAGGATCTCACCCACTTCCACCCCCGGGGTCGCTGTCATCTTCTCGGCACCCACGACCAGCGCGATCTTCCCACGCCCGCTGGCAATGAAATTCATCGCGCCGTGCAGGGCCGCGGACCCGGTGGCGCAGGCGTTCTCGTAGCGCGTCGCGGGCACGCGGGACAGTGCGTCGTTGCCCATGCCGACCAGCGCGCCCTGAAAATCCTGATCCGAGAACCCGTTGTTGAATACGCCGACAAAGATGCCGTCCAAGTCCTCTGCCGCAACGCCGGCGTGATCCAGCGCGGGGCCCGTTACCTCGGCCATCAGCGCCTCGGTGTCCGCCGCGTCGCTGCGACCGAATGCGGTGTGGGCCCAGCCCACGATGTAGGGGTCGGTCATGTGTTGTCCTCCAAAGGGGTCCGCGGCATCCGCCGCGCCAATCGTGTCTCGATCTTGCCGGCTTCTCGCGTCAGCAGGTCGGCCAGTTCGGCGTCGCGGGGTGGCTGCATCCGGCTCTCGATCGCCGCGATCGACAACGCCCCCGCCACCGACCCGTCGGGCCGCCGCAAGGCCACGCCGACCCCCCAACTGCCGCCGACGATCCGGCCCGGGTTCAGCGCAAACCCCCGCGCCCGCGTCGCCGCCACGTCGCTGCGCAGCAGGTCCGCGTCATAGGTTGGATAATCCGCCGCCATCCGCTCTGCGTTGTCGGCCAGAACCAACTCGGCCTCTGCATCCTGCAGGGCACTCAGTATCGCAAGCGATCCCGCCCCAATGCCCAGCGGATGCTGCGCCCCCGTTTCCAACGCATGGGTGCGGATCGGGAACGATCCTTCCTCACGGTGCAGGCAAATTGCGGCGGACCCGCGTCGCATGTTGACGAAGGCGGTATCGCCGCTTGCACGCGCCAGCCGCTCGACCGCGTCCGCCGCGATTTCCAACAGGCCATGGCGGGGCGTCGCCAGGGTACCGAGCACGTAACTTTCCTCGCCCAAGTGATAGAGCCGAGTCCCCGTGTCCTGTTCCACCAACCCGCCCCGGATTAACGCCAGCAACAGCCGCCGCACCGTGGGCTTGCCCAGCCCGCACCCTACCATCAGCCCCGACAGCGACACGCCCTGCGTCCCCGCGCGGGCCACCGCCTGCAGCAGGACGAGCGCACGGTCCACGGACTGCGTGCCGTTGACGGGACCAGCTTCCAGGTCTCTCACGATATGGACCACCCTTCGTCACAACTGTCCGGTATTACCGGCCTTCAACCGAAGACCTGCGCATTACAGCAGATAAAGCAAGAATTATCTTGCCCCGTGACGTATTGTCTGTTCCACATTGTGAAGTCTTGAGGGAGGAGTTGAAATGAACATGATCTTGAAGGCCACCTTGGCCGCGATGCTTGCCACCACAGCGCTGTCTGGTGCGGCCCATGCCGAAACGCTGCGCCTGTCACACAACACCGGCGACACCACGACCTGGCAGAAGGGTGCCGACCGCTTTGCCGAGCTGGTCGCCGAAAAGACCGAAGGCGCCTATGACATCCGGGTATTTCCCAACGCGCAGCTTTCCGGCGGCGACCAGATGAAACAGGCCGAGATGGTCGGACGGGGCGCGCTTGACCTTGTGGTGACGTCGGCGATCAACGTGACGCCGCTGGTGCCTGAAATGGCCGTCTTCTCGCTTCCCTATCTTTATGCCGATTATGCGCAGGTCGATGCCACGACCCAGGGCGAACCCGCAAAGTTGTTGGAAGACATCCTGCGCGAAAAGGGCATCGAGGTTCTGGCCTGGGGCGAGAACGGCTTCCGTGAAGTCACCAACAACGTCCGCCCGATCACCTCGCCCGACGACATGAAGGGCCTGAACATGCGCGTCGCGGGTCCGATGTATATCGACGTAATGAACGCCCTTGGTGCCAACCCCCAGCAGATGCAGTGGGGCGAGACGATGACCGCATTGCAGCAGGGTGTCGTCGACGGGCAGGAAAACCCGATCGGTGCGGTGATCATCCCGCAGCAGGTCTTCGAGGTGCAGAAATACCTGACGACCTGGCACTATTCCTACGACCCGATCTTCCTTGGTGTGTCGACCCAGGTCTGGGACGGGTTGGATGCCGAGACGCAGGAGCAGATGCGCGAAGCCGCAAGCGAGGCGATGGAATATCAGCGCCAGATCACGCGCGAAGGCACCGCCGAAGGCGTCGCCTTTCTGCGGGAGAAGGGGATGGAGGTCTATGAACCCTCCGAGGACGAACTTGCTGCGTTCCGTGCGGCGACGCAGCCTGCCTTCGACACCTGGGCCGACAAGGTCGGAACAGAGATCGTCGGCAGCTTTCAGGACGCCATCGCCGCAACCCCGGCGAATTGACAAGACGGTGCGGCCCGGACACCGGGCCGCACCGATCCCGGAGGGAAGACCGCCATGCGCTTTGTGCTACAGGAATTCGAGAAGATCGTCTGCGCCGTGCTCTTCCTTGGTATGACGTTGATCGGCTTCATCAACGTCGTGGTGCGCTACGCGACCCACTATTCCTTTGCGGCATCGGAAGAGGTACTGACCAACGGCTTCCTGGTGCTGACTGTCTTCGGTGCCGCCATCGCCGCCCGGCGGGGCGAGCATCTGGCAGTGACGCTGGTGCAGGACGCCCTGCCCCGCCGCGCGGCGCAGGTGGTATTTGGTCTTTCCATCATCCTGTCGGTGCTGCTGCTCGCGGCATCGGCATGGTTTTCATGGGTCACGTTGATGAACCAGATCGACAGCGGCATCCGAAGCTACGCGCTCGGCCTGCCAGCGTGGTGGTATCAGATCGCGTTGCCCCTCGGATTTGCGCTTATCATCCTGCGCTACCTGCAACACGCTGCTGAGACATGGCGCGCTGCCCGTGAAGAGCCGCAGGCGACCCCAAGTGTCTGAAATCCTTGGGATGAGTGCCGGCACCCAGATGATCGTTGCCTTCTTCCTGCTGATGGCGCTGCGCGTGCCGGTTGCCTTTGCGCTTGGCCTGTCGGCGATGTTCACCATGTGGCAGATCGGCTTCGGCTTTGAACTCGCTGGCGACCTGATCGCCACGGGGATCGCGAAATATGCGTTGCTGGCGATCCCCTTTTTCATCCTTGCCGGCACCCTGATGGGCACGCTGGGCATCGCA
>JBBSJO010000314.1:0-3620 GCA_038257185.1 Rhodobacterales bacterium
ACCGTCTCGATCAGGTCGTCCACCAAGTCGTCACCCACATTGCCACGGATGAATTCCAGAACCGCAGGCTGGGTAATTTCCTTGAAGGCGGCTTTTTCCTCGGGGGTCGACACATGGATTTCCATGCCCATCTCTTCTTCCAGCAGACGGCTGAAGCGCCAGTCGCCTTCGGTCTTCTGCAGGTTCTCGGTCCAGGCCATCAGAAGGGCGGCGTCCTTGATCACCTGCTGATGACCCGGCTCGAGCGAGGTGAACCAGTCGTCGTTGGCGATGATCACATGCAATCCGAACGTGTGTTCGTTAAGGGTATAGTAATCCTGAACCTCGCCGTGACCGCCCCCATAGACGACAGCGGGCGGGTTTTCCTGACCGTCGACAACACCCTGTCGCAGCGCCATCACCACTTCGGCGCCGCTGATCGGAACCGCGGTCGCACCAAGAGAATTCACCAGTTCCATGTAAACCGGGCTTTCCATCGTGCGGATCTTCAACCCGGCCATGTCTTCAGGATTGATCAGCGGACGGACATTGTTGGTGAACGACCGGAAACCGTTCTGCGAAAAGGCCAGCGCGCGGATGCCGGTCTGTTCAAGGATATCGTCCTTCATGTCCTCGGCAAATTCGCTTTCCAGCACCTTCCAGGCCACCGGGGCGGATTCGAACAGATAGGGAATCGACCAGACCTGCATCGGCGCATAAAAGCCGCTCATCGCGCCATCGGCCGGAAAGCTGAGCTCCAGACTGCCCTGCTGGACCATCTCGATCATCTCCCGCTCGCCGCCCAACTGGTTGTTGGGGAACAAACGCACGGTGATGTCGCCGTTGGTCTTGAACTCGACATATTCCTTGAACCGGACAAGGGCGTTGTACTCCGGAAAATCACCCTCGGGAATGCCGATGCCGAACTTGATTTCCATCGCATCCGCATCGGACGGGGCGACGCCGAAAGCCGCAACGGCAAGGGCCGCCACGCAGATTGCACTCTTCATGTTCATGGGTTCCTCCTCTTTATAACCTTGAACCGCAGGCGCATATTCTTGTTCTTTGCTGCCCGGGCGTTGCCAGTGCAGGCCTGATGGCGCTACATGAGGCTCAGCATGACTATTTCTAGATCACATGTAAAGCCGGGTTGATAATGGAACACATGCGCACAAAACCGGTTTGGCCAGTCTCACCGCGACACCCGGGCCTGAAGATACCGACCGAATTCATATCTTCCCTGCCAACGGGTGTGGCCAAGCAGGCCGTCGAGGTGCTGGGCCAGCGGATTGCCAACGATCATTATCCCCCCGGCGAAGTGATGCCGACCGAGGAGGAGCTTGCGTCGTCGCTCGGGGTCAGCCGGGCCACCGTAAGGGATGCGATCAAGGTTCTGTCTGGCAAGGGACTTGTGCGCACCGCACGACGCTATGGAACCCGGGTTCGTCCGGTCGAGGAGTGGAGCCTTCTCGACGGTGACGTGATCTCGTGGCACCATCCAAGCCATCCGCGGATCAAGCGGATATATGCGGAAACCACCGAACTGAGGGTCATCATCGAACCTGGCGCCGCCGCACTGGCCGCCACGAGGGCGACCCCGGACCAGGTGCAAACCCTGCTTGCGGCGGCACATGCCATTCATCCCGGAGAAGACGACGTCGAGACGCTGTTCGCCGCCGACTGCCAGTTCCATGTCACCCTGTTCGACATGACCGAAAATCATGTGATGCGCCAGATGCGGCAGATCATCCTCACCATGTTGAGGGTGTCCTATGAATTCGGTGTGGTTAATCCCAAGAACGAGAGGGTCAGCCGCGAGGGCCACATCGCCGTGGCCGAAGCCATCGCAGCGCAAGACCCGGACGCCGCCCGCAAGGCGATGTCGAACATGCTGGAACTGAACCGCTCGATTGCCGACGACTATTGGCCGCGCGCCTAGGCGAAGAAGCCATTGATCGCGTTCAGCCATGACGCCGTGGTCGGTGTAAAGTGAAGGTCCAACGCGTGATGTAGTGAGGGATCGCTTTCAGCATGGCAAAGGCCGCATCGATCTCGTCCAGCCTTCGCGCTGCGGTGTCGGGCCCGACATAGTCGAGGAGCCAGTGCGCGATGGCATCAAGGTCACGTGCGACAAGAGGGCGGAAGCGGGTGCGGTAATTCATGCACGGCGGGCCGCTCCAATGGTGGCACGGGCGGCACCAAAGGCATCGTCCTGGTCGAGGAAAGCTTCCCGTGGCGTTTCCAGTCGATCAAGGATTCCATGCGCGAGGGCCGACAGGGCCACGTCGCGCTCCTGCTCGTCCTGCATCATCTGCTCCAGCGCGGCCGCGACTGCGGCGCTCATAGTCGCTAACACGCCTTAGCCAACCTTTTTCGACAGTGTGTTTCGGCGTGCAAAACTGACCCCCTTGGCGGGGTAATCGGCGTCCAATTTTGACCCCCCTGAGGTTTCATCTAACCATTCGTTGCGCGGCAGCGGATGGAGGGGGAGTTGAAGCGAGTGGATACGATAGCACGGGTGCGTCGGGCGTTTCATGTGCAGGGCTGGTCGATGAAGCGCATCGTCCGAGACCTGCATGTGTCGCGCAACACGGTGCGCAAGATCCTGCGGTCACACGAGACGGACTTCACGTATGAGCGGGACCATCAGCCGATGCCGCGGATCGGTCCGTGGCAGTCGGAGGTGGATCGGTTCCTGGTTGCCAATGAAGGCAAGCCGTCGCGAGAACGGTTGACCCTGATCCGGATCTACGAGGAGGTCCGGGCGCTCGGCTACGAGGGCAGCTACGATGCAATCCGGCGCTATGCCAAGACCTGGTCGAAGGCGCGCGGATCAGCGGCGGCCGAAGCCTACGTGCCGCTCCACTATGCGCCCGGCGAGGCCTACCAGTTCGACTGGAGCCACGAGATCGTTCTGATCGGCGGCGTCACAACGACGGTGAAGGTCGCCCATGTCAGGCTCTGCCACAGCCGCATGATGTTCGCCCGGGCGTATATGCGCGAGAGCCAGGAGATGGTGTTCGACGCGCATGACCGGGCCTTCGCCTTCTTCAAGGGCACCTGCACGCGCGGGATCTACGACAACATGAAGACGGCGGTCGAGGCGGTCTTCATCGGCAAGGAACGGCTCTACAATCGGCGCTTCTTGCAGATGTGCAGCCACTATCTGGTCCAGCCGGTTGCCTGCACGCCTGCGTCGGGCTGGGAGAAAGGCCAGGTCGAGAACCAGGTTGGCCTTGTGCGCGAACGGTTCTTCACCCCAAGGCTTCGGGTCCGGAGCCTGGGCGAGCTGAACGTCTGGCTGCTCGACAAGTGCATCGCCTATGCCAAGGCGCACAAGCACCCTGAGCGCAGCGATCAGATGATCTGGCAGATGTTCGAGGCAGAGCGCGCGACCCTCGTTCCCTATCTCGGCTCGTTCGACGGCTTCCATTCCGTTCCGGCCTCCGTCTCCAAGACCTGCCTCGTCCGTTTCGACAACAACAGGTATTCCGTGATCTCGACGGCTGTCGGACGGCCCGTCGAAGTCCACGCTTATGCCGAGAAGATCGTCATCCGGCAGGACGGGGTCGTCGTGGCAGAACATGCCCGCTGCTTTGGCAGGAACGAGACGGTCTACGATCCTTGGCACTATGTGCCTG
>JBBSJO010000315.1:0-3616 GCA_038257185.1 Rhodobacterales bacterium
CCCCGATGGTGGTCAGTTCGGCTTCTCGGTCGTTGGTGGTCGGGTGCGTGGTCATGTCGATGGGATCATCGCTGCGGGCCCCGAAGGCTTCGGGCTGGCCATTCCCGCACTCTGGGAATGCAAGACGATGAACGCGAAGAACTGGCGCCTTTGCGTCAAGGACGGCGTCACCCTCGCCAAGCCGGTCTACGCCGCGCAGATAGCACTTTATCAGGCCTATATGGAAGCCAGTGTGCCCGGCATCAGCGCCGCGCCAGCTGTGTTCACCGCTATCAACAAGGATACGGCCGAGATGCACCACGAGTTGGTGCCCTTCGACGCTGCCCTCGCACAGCGCATGTCCGACCGGGCCGTGCGCATCCTGCAGGCGACAAACGCGGGTGAGCTGTTGCCGCGTATAGCGACCAACCGGGATTTCTTCGAATGCCGTTTCTGCCCTTGGGCGATGCGCTGCTGGGGGCTTGCGGTGTGAGCGACGAGAACATCATCCACTTCAGTCCCTGGCAAGATTTCAACGACGCACCCTCGTTCGAGGATCCGTTCGATGTCGAGCCCGATACCGTCCAGATCGAAACCTTCATTGACGTCGTGTTCGGCTATTGTGAGGGCCAGATCCCGGTCCGGGGCTTTGTCGATATGGGACAGGGTAAAGAGGGCCGACCACACAACATCTGGATCGACGCCGACGTCACAGCGCCAACCAAGCTCGCGACCTTCGCCAATTGGGCCTGGCGCGAAGGGGCAGCCGTCTATGTGATCCCCGGCACGGTCGCTGGAGCCGGACAGGCCAAATCCGCCGATGTGCTGCAGATGCAGGCGCTTGTCGTCGATCTCGATGCCGGCGATATTTCCGCCAAACTCGATCATCTGCTGCACCACCTAGGTCAGCCCACTCTGATCATCGAGAGCGGCGGGCGCACCTCTGAAGGGGCCAACAAGCTGCATGTCTGGTGGCGGATGACCGAACCCGCCGAAGGAACTGCACTGGCTGAGCTTTGCCGCCTGCGGGGTGAGATCGCTCTCAAGGTTGGCGGCGACACGCATTTCCGCTCCGCCCACCAGCCGATCCGGGTGGCGGGATCGGTTCATCACAAGCATGGCCATCAGCGCCTTGTGCAGATCCGCGAACACCACCCCATTGAGGTCGATCTTGAGGAGTTCGGAGACAAGGTAGCGGAGATGCCGCCCATGTCGGGCGTTGGCATGGCCACTACCAACGCTGCTGCAACCGGCAAGCCGAGGCTGGACACGGTGCTGACCACGCCGGTCCGCGAGGGCGATCAGGATGATTGGAGCCGGTTCACCGGGGCCAGCGTCGCCATCGGTTATTTCCTGCGCATGGTCCATGACGGCAGGATGTCGCCTGATGAAGGATGGGAGGCGATCCGGGGTTACAATGCAGCCGCCCTGCGCCCGAGCTGGCCGGAGGATCGCCTTAAGGCGGAATCCGAACGCCTCTGGGCCAAGCATATCGAGAAGAACGGCCCGCCGCTGATCCGTCTTGAGACATCCGCCGCAGCACAAAACCAGCCGGGGCCGTTGTCGTCGTTCACGCTGGGCGCTTTGCTCGACGACCGATCCCCCATGCCGGAGGATATCATTGCGCCAAGGGTGCTCACCCCCGGTGGCATGCTGGTGCTCGGCGGTGCCCCAAAGGTCGGTAAGAGCGATTTCCTGATCTCCTGGCTCGTGCACATGGCAGCCGGGATCCCGTTTCTCGGTTTTACCCCGCCACGACAGTTGCGGGTGTTCTACCTGCAGGCGGAAATCCAGTATCATTATCTGCGCGAACGCCTTCAGCAGATCGCGCTTCCGCCGGAGGTCATCGCCGCTGCCCGCGAAACTTTTGTCGCGACGCCCAAGCTGAAGCTGCTGCTGAATGAGGCGGGCATCGCCAAGGTCATCGAGGCAATGCGTGCGGCGTTCCCGGATGCACCGCCCGACATTCTTTGCGTCGACCCGATCCGCAACCTCTTTGACGGTGGCCCGGGCGGCGGCGGCGAGAACGACAACGACGCCATGATGTACTTTCTCAAGGACCGGGTCGAGGTGCTGCGCGATGTCATCAATCCCGACTGCGGCGTGATCCTGGCCCACCACACAAAGAAGCTCGGCAAGCAGCAAGTGAAGGACGATCCGTTTCTGGCCTTGTCCGGGGCCAGCGCACTGCGCGGTTTCTACACCTCGGGGCTGCTCATGCATCGCCCCGATGAAGACCGAAGCGAACGCAGGCTGGAGATCGAGTTGCGAAACGGCCCGGCGCTGGCGGGAAAGCTGATCGACAAGGTAGGTGGCCGCTGGGTTGAGATGAACCCGATGAGCGAGCGCCTGGTGCGCAAGGAAGTGGGCGCAAGGCTCGATGCCGAACGGCTGCGCAAGCATGACGTCATTCTGGGAATGTTGCTGGACGAGGCAGCGGGCGAGCGGCTTTACACCGCGATGCAGTTCTCCGAGACCTTCGAGAACCGGGGCGGTCTAGGCAGCAAGCATACCATCCGAGAGCGCCTCAGCGTCCTCTCCACCAAGGGGTTCGTGAAATTTCTGCGCGATCCCTCGGGGTTCGGTTTCCCCATCACCCGGTCCCGGTTTGGCTATCTCTGCGTCGAAGGCATGCAGTTCGGCGCACCCGTCGATGAGGTCGATCCAACCACTGGCGAGGTCACGACAACGACCCGGTCAGTCCAGCCCAGCCACTTCAAATGCCCCCAATCCGGGCTCAGCCTTCAAGTCGAAAACCCAGCCTTCTGGGTCTACCCGGACGGGGTTGAAGACGACCTAACTCATATGAGTGAGGCCTAACACATATGTCTTCACCAACAGTGCGTTCAATGAAATCAATGGCTTGCGGGAAAATAAGTGTTAGGTCCCTAACTCATACCCGAAGACTTCATGAAGTCTTATTTCTGAATGAAATCAGCATCTTGTCTCTCTCGGAACAGTTAGGTGTCAAACCCCCATACTACGTATGGGGAGGCCAACCCGCAGGTTTGGCCCCTTTCCCCATCCGTATGGGATATCCGCGCGCGCCCCCTGAGGGCGGATCTGTCGGACGACGATGGCCCATACCGCCAAGCACAATGCCACCGCCGCCCTCCACCAAAATCGAATCCCCCCTTACTCAACGGAGACCCATCATGGCGTTGACGACTCTGACTCTGACCGAGCCCCAGGCAAAGCCCCCATTGTCGGGCGCATCCTCCCGGCTCATGGCAACCCTCGCGCTTGATCTCGGCACAGCAACCGGGTGGGCGCTGCGGGATCACACCGGGCTTATCAGCAGTGGCACGGCCAGCTTTCGCCCCGGCCGCTTCGACGGTGGTGGCATGCGCTACCTGCGCTTCACCAACTGGCTGACCGAAATCGATCGGCTGTCGGGCCCGGTGGAGACGATCTGGTTCGAGGAGGTCCGGCGCCATGCCGGCACCGACGCGGCCCATGTCTATGGCGGTCTGATGGCGACCCTGACCGCATGGGCCGAGCTGCGCGGCGTGCCATATCAGGGCGTGCCTGTGGGCACGATCAAACGCCACGCCACCGGCAAGGGCAATGCACCGAAGCAGGCGATGATCGACGCGGCCCGAGCCCGCGGGTTCAGCCCTGCGGACGACAACGAGGC
>JBBSJO010000316.1:0-3597 GCA_038257185.1 Rhodobacterales bacterium
ACCCGTCAGCGCCGCAGAGGCGCCGACGGCATCGCGGAACGGACCATAGAAGGCGGAGGCATATTTCGCGGCATAGCTCAGGATCATGACATCCTGGTGCCCCGCGCCCTCCAGCGCCGAGCGGATCGCACCGATGCGCCCGTCCATCATGTCGGAAGGGCCGATGATGTCCGCCCCGGCCTCCGCCTGCGCAAGCGACATCTTCACCAGCGCCTCCACCGTGCGGTCATTGACGATCACCCCGTTCTCGACGAAACCGTCATGGCCGTTGATGTTGTAGGTATCCAGAGCCACGTCGCTCATCACAGCGATATGGGGCGTCGCGGCCTTGATCGCGGCGATGGCGCGGTTGGCCGGGTTGTCAGGGGACCAAGCCCCGGCGCAATCCTCCGTGCGGTCCTCCATCCCTGTGTAGGGAAAGAC
Source organism: Rhodobacterales bacterium (assembly GCA_038257185.1). Lineage (GTDB taxonomy): Bacteria > Pseudomonadota > Alphaproteobacteria > Rhodobacterales > Rhodobacteraceae > Sulfitobacter. Next base: position 424 of record JBBSJO010000316.1, read on the forward strand.
GCAGATCGCGCCGATCCCAAGATCGGAGGCCATGCGCGCGGCATCGGCCACCTTGTCCACCGAGCGACGCAGGACACCGGGCATCGAGGGCACAGGTTCTTCGATCCCTGTCCCTGCGCGCACGAAAATGGGCCAGATCAGGTCCCCGACCTCAAGCGCGTTCTCCCGCACCAGTGCGCGCAGGGCGGGGGTGGCACGGGCACGCCGCAGACGGGTTGCGGGAAAGGGTGCCTGGATCGGTTGCATCAATTTTACCTCATTTGCGGTCCGAAAGGCTTGCCATGTATTTTTGCGTGTCTCAAGGGTGGGAATTCCCCCCGTGCCCCGATATGAAACTGCCAACCTGACCCTCCTGAGAGCAGACCTTGGACTGGTACCAGACCCTTTTCGAACTCATCGACATGCGCTCCTTCTCGAACCTTTGGTTCTGGATCGTACTGGCAGTTGTCTGGTCCACCGCCAGCCATTGGGTGCTCGGTGTGCCCTTCGACATGGTCATGCGGGCCCGCCGCCATGGCGAACAGGCGCAGGTGGATCTGGAAGACATGGTACGCATCAATGTGAACCGGCTGCTCTATATCGCGCAGGTGTCCGGGCTGTGGCTGCTTGGATTGGCCTGTTTCGGCCTGACCACCTTGACCCTGCTGGGGTTTCTATACCGCAATGAATTCGCGCAGGCCCTTCTGCTGCTGGCCTTTCCGCTGACGCTGGTGGGGATGCTGAGCCTTTCGACCGCGCGGCTGATCCAGCAGGAAGGCTCCACCGGAGAACGCCTCCAGAAGCGCCTGATGCGGCACCGGCTTTACACTCAGATCATCGGCATGGTGTCCATTTTCGTGACCGCCCTCTGGGGCATGTATCAGAACATGACACTGGGCCCTCTGGGTGGTTGACACTGCCCCCGCCGGGGCCAATTGAGACGACATGGCAAAGCAGGACAAGATCACGCTGTCGGGTGTCCCCGAGGGCTTTGACGCAAGGGCGATCCTGAACGAGATCGGCAAGCGCGGCGCGCCCGTGATGCATGTCGCACGCGACGACAAGCGGATGGCGGCGATCCAGTCAGCGCTGCGTTTCTTTGCCCCCGAGATGCCGGTCTTCCTGTTTCCCGGTTGGGACTGCCTGCCCTACGACCGCGTGTCACCCAATGCCGATATCTCCGCGCAGCGAATGGCGACGCTGGCCGCACTTGCACACGGGATGCCTGAGAAGTTCATCCTGCTGACCACGCTCAATGCCGCGACGCAACGCCTGCCTGCCCGCGCCGTGCTGCGAGACGCCGCCTGGAGCGCGCGGGTCGGCAGCCGGATCGACGAGGCGGGCCTGCGCCAGTTCCTCGTGCGCATGGGTTTTGTGCAAAGTCCCACGGTGACGGAGCCGGGCGATTACGCCGTGCGTGGGGGGATCATCGACATCTACCCGCCGGGAGATCTCGGTCCCGTGCGGCTGGACCTGTTCGGGGACGTGCTGGAAGGCGCGCGGCGGTTCGACGCGGCCACACAGCGCACGACGGAGAAGCTGGACGTGGTGGAGCTTGCCCCGGTGAGCGAGGTCATCCTCGACGAGGCGGCGATCACGCGCTTCCGGCAGAACTACCGCATCGAGTTCGGCGCGGCGGGTACTGACGATCCGCTCTACGAGGCGATCAGCGCAGGGCGCAAGCATCAGGGGGCCGAGCACTGGCTGTCGTTCTTCCACGACGGGTTGGAAACGCTCTTTGATTACCTGCCGGACGCCACGATCACACTCGACGACCAATCCACGCCGACCCGGCTGGCGCGATGGGACGCCATCGCGGACCAGTACGAGACGCGGCGGCTGGCGATGACCGACCGCAACCGGATGGACAGCGTCTACAAACCTGCGCCGCCCGAGGGTTTGTATTTGACCGACGCGGCCTGGGAAGAGGCGACGGCGGGCCACCGCATGATCCGCTTCAACCCGCTGTCGCAGCCTACGGGCCCGAAGGTGCTGGACGCAGGCGCGCGCATCGGGAGGGATTTCGCACCGGAGCGTCAACAGGAATCCATCAGCCTTTTCGGGGCATTGGCGGCGCATATTAAAGAGAAGATACAAGAGGGCCCGGTCCTGATCGCCAGCTACTCAGAAGGCGCGCGGGAGCGTCTGACAGGGCTGATCGAGGACGAGGGTCTGGCCGAGGCGATCCCGGTGCCCGACGCCACCCGCATCGGCAAGCGCGGGCTTCACCTCGCCGTCTGGGCGCTGGAGCATGGGTTCGAAGCGCCCTGGGGCGAGGATGGCAAGGGGCGGCTCACCGTCATTTCCGAACAGGACGTGCTGGGAGACCGGCTGATCCGCGCTCCCAAGCGCAAGCGGCGGGCGGAGAACTTCCTGACCGAGGCCCAAAGCCTGTCCCCCGGTGACCTGATCGTCCACGTCGACCACGGTATCGGACGCTATCAGGGCATGGAGGTCATCACCGCCGCAGGGGCCGCGCACGAATGCCTGCTGCTGGAATACGCCGAGAATTCAAAGCTCTACCTGCCCGTCGAGAACATCGAACTCCTGAGCCGCTACGGCCACGAGGAAGGCCTGCTCGACAAGCTGGGTGGCGGAGCGTGGCAATCGAAGAAGGCCAAGCTCAAGGAACGCATCCGCGAGATGGCCGACCGGCTGATCCGGATCGCCGCCGAGCGCGCTTTGCGCAAGGCACCCATCCTTGAGCCGCCCATGGGCGCGTGGGACGCCTTCTCCGCGCGCTTCCCCTATACCGAAACTGACGACCAACTCCGCGCCATCGAGGAAGTCATGGCCGATCTCACTTCCGGCCAGCCGATGGACCGTCTGGTTTGCGGCGACGTGGGCTTTGGCAAGACCGAAGTCGCCATGCGCGCGGCCTTCGTGGCGGCCATGTCGGGCGTGCAGGTCGCCGTCATTGCGCCCACGACGCTGCTTGCCCGTCAGCACTACAAAAGCTTCGCGGAACGGTTCCGGGGCTTTCCCATCAAGGTCCGCACCCTCAGCCGTTTCGTGAGCGCCAAGGACGCAGCGCTGACCCGCGCGGGCATGGCCGACGGAACGGTGGATATCGTCATCGGCACCCACGCGCTGCTGGCCAAGGGCATCCGCTTCCAGAACCTCGGGCTGCTGGTGATCGACGAGGAACAGCACTTCGGCGTGACCCACAAGGAGCGGCTGAAGTCGCTGCGCACC
>JBBSJO010000317.1:0-3562 GCA_038257185.1 Rhodobacterales bacterium
CCGACGATATCGTTATAGCCGATCGGGCCATCGTAGCTGACAATCCGGGTCCCATCGAGGATGATGTCGAGCCGGCCTTCACCGCTCACATCGGCGTCGAAGACCATTTCGAAGCTGATCGTGTGCCAGACACCACGCACAAGGGCGGTGTCGTCGAGCCACATGGTGTCCCTCATGCCCGGGCCCACGAGATTGGGCGGCGTGACGAGGGTGGCGGCATCGGGATCGGTGCGCGCAGCGATCTCGAGCCGCTCGCCCCGCATCATCAGCGCCAGCGGTGGGCTGGCGATGCCGTCGATCGGCGTGCCGTCCGCTGCGATGTCCTCGGTCTGGTGCAACTGCGCAAGCACCAGCCATTCGGCGGTATTGGCAGCGCCCTCCTCGACCATGAAGTCGAAGGAGAGATTGAACTCCCGGCCGTTCTGCATCGACGCATAGGAACCGACCTCGGAACGGTTCTTGCCGAGCGCAAAATCCTTGTTTTCGTCGGCGCCGAAGGGGCTTTCGTAGTAGTCGTTGCCGCGGACCTCAAAGCGCGCCTCGGTGGCGAGATTTCCGGTCTGGCTCCAGTCATTGCCCGCGTTCTTGAGAAGATATGTGTCAGGATCGGTGAAAAAAGGCATATGTCTCCGCCATCAAATTATAACCACGCCTTGGGTGGAATTTATTTCCGCCACGGAACCGATCTGACATGCGAACAGTTATTGCTCCGGAAACATCTCTCCCAAAACAGCCATTATGTGGCCACTTGAGGGCGGCACTGTGTCCGGCTGACGTCACTGGGGGGATTTGTCTCCTGCGACATTCCCGCAGGAGGCTCCGGTCTGCCTTGGCAGGCCATCGTCTGTTCGATTTCAATCCTGGCAATCAGGCTTGGCAGGTTCTGAGAAATCGGATTTCAGGCGATCGGGGCCACCGGTCCGCGCCGGACACCTGGATCAAGCAAGCGGGACCAAGAGGTTTCGGTCCGCCCTCAGTCCGACCGCATCCGCGCCCGGCGCACCCATCCCAGAAAGGCCCGGTCCGGATTGCCGATACGCGGCCGGCCCGAGATGGCCCAATAGGTCGTCCAATCGGCCTCGAGGGCGTGAATGTCCGCCCCCGGCACAAGGGCACGCGCGGCGTCGAGGGCGGCTGGCGATACCAGGGGCCGTTCGCGCGGCACCGGCGGGCGGCGCGGCACCACCTTGAGGATATCGTCCGCGCCCAGTTCAAGAAGATAATCCGGGATCCGGTCATCGGTGGCGATCTCGCGCACCATGGAACGAAAAACCCGGCGCGGACTGGTCGAGCCCGACTTCTTCAGGAGCGTCTCGAGGCCGATGCGCCATTGCGGCTGGTGACCGCAATGCTTGCGCGCCAACTCGTATAGCCGCCTCTCGAGGGGGCGGCGCAGGCGAAAATAGTCGCGGCTCAGGGTCAACACCGAACGAGCGGTCACGGCACGAAAAAGCCAGTCCGACATCGTCACCGTCACCTGCGTCATCCGCCCGCCCCTGGTCTTGCGAACGATGCGCCAGCTCTCGATCAGGCCGAAACCGGTCGTCGCCTCTTCGTCACCGGTGACGATGTTGGTGGTGATGCGGGTGCCTGCCAACCGCTCGAAGGCATCGCGCAGACGGCGATAGGCGTCGCCGCTCGTCTCGCGGTTGGTGGCTGTCAGCAGGTCGTGGGCCGTCAGGTGCAGCTCGCGCGAGATCGGGCGTCCGGCATTCAGCGCCGCGGTAAGCTGGCTGACGCAATAGATCAGCACATCCTTGTCATGGATCGTCGCACGGCCGCGGACGGAGGGAACGATCTCGACCTCGACGTCATTATGCACATAGCGCAGCACCTCGCGGTCAGGCCGTGTGGAAAGCGAGAAGATCGGATGCTCCATCGACGCCAGATCGTCCTTGGGAACGGCATCGAATATGTCGCAGACGAGAAACGCACTCATCGGATATCTGTCGGCTGAGAGTTCCCCCCTGCGCATGTCCGCCTCCTGCCGCCTCGTTCACCCATTCCTTGTCACTTGCCGAAGTTTGTCTTCGGGCCGCAAGGTTCGGGGTTTCAATGACACCCAACCTAGAAAGGTCGCGTCCTTGCGTCCAGTGCGCCCGGATCGGGACAGCCTTCGGTTCGGGGGTTCGGAGTCGAAGTCTTCGGGGGTTCGGATTCACTCCAACGTGGTTCCGGAATCGCCCCCCCCGTTTGCCTGGGAACCCAACATGCTGGAACAACGTGAAAATATGGCCACACACAGCTGGTCCCGAATGGCTTAACTATAATATAACAATATATTAACAAACGAATTCAAGCTTGGAAAAGCCGGAGGAAGGATCAGCGCTCCTTCAAGTACCAAAAACTGCTAAGAAAACACCATGACATGTCAATATAAATGGACGTGCAGATAATATTGACATACATCCATATAAGCGTTCGCTCCTTCCGGAGAACCCATGATCCTGTCTGCCAAAGAAGCCGAATCGTACCCGTCAGACGACATTGATCGCCTTGTACGGGGCCTTCTTGCCCCTCCGGGCGCCAGTTCCGAAGTCTGGTCCACCCTCCATTCGAATTGCCCTGATGGTCGACCAGTCTCGATCTGGGAGGCGACGCGTTACCTGCTGCCCGTCGCCCCGGGTCACCTTCGCAGGCTTCTGGCCACCCATCCCGAACTCCCCCAGGGTCGCGACGCGAACTCTGTGGAAAAGGATGCCCCGAAACCCGTAACGACCGCCCCGCCCCCTCCGGGCGCCGCCGCCATGCGCTGGTTCACCTTCGCCGAGATCGACGTCCTGCGCAGTCACCTCGATCGTCATGGCGCGAAGGGCAAGGCCTACCGACCGGGCCGTCCCCCAAACACGACGCCATTGCGGATCGCCGTGGCCGGAGCGGGTCCGGATATCGGGCGCAGTACGCTGGCGGCCCATCTGGCGATTGCCGCAGCCATGGCAGGATGGCGCGTGCTCGCTGTCGATCTCGATCTCGCCGGAGCGCTTTGTACCCGGATCGGCGCGGAGGCCGCAACCGACCGGGAGACAAATGGCGCTGACGGGTTCGGCGGCGGAGTTCTGGGTCTCTTTGCCCATAGCGCCGCGCTGGCCCTGCGAACGGCGAACAGGGCGCGCATCCTGCAGGGTGAGTCCCCCCTGCCCGCCGATGCCGACCTTGACGCAGCCCTTGCCGCGTCACCCGACACGATCTCTGCCAGACCCCTGCCCGAGATCGCCGGTGCGATGGCCACACGCTGGCCAGGCCTCTCCGTGATCGGTCCCGGTGGTCCGCGGGCCGTCGCCACCGAGGCGCTTCTGGCCGAATGGCGCAGCCGGCTACGAATGTGGCGTCCTTGGCGCGTTTTGGCAGAAGGCCTGGACGTTCACGCACTGGACGGCGGCAGATTGGATGGCGACCGACAGAACGACAGAACGACCCCCGACATCATCATTCTCGACCTGCCCCGAGGCCTCGGTCAGGCCGCTTTGGCAGCCTTGGCCGCCGCCGATGTCATTCTTCTTCCTGTCGGTCCGTCGCATCGTGCCGCAGAGGCGGCGGGGCGTGATCTGGCCCTGGCGGCTAC
>JBBSJO010000318.1:0-3537 GCA_038257185.1 Rhodobacterales bacterium
GGCCATGTTCTCGATCGCCGCTTTCTTCCAGCCTGTGATCATCGTCGGATGAATGTCGCATTTCTTGGCCAGCTCGGCCGTCGTCAGCTCTTCGCGGATCGCTTCCAAAGCCACCTTCGCCTTGAACTCAGATGTATAGCGCTTGCGTTTCGTCATTTCAGGTCGGTCCTTCATCAGTCGCTAAAGCTTAGCAACTGGTCCGAAATCCTGCGACCACCTCTCCTCGAAGGGTCCTACCTGCGTACCTGGCCCAAGGCGATCGCCGGGCGGACAGGACCAAGGAAGGCAAAGGTCGCATTGGCGCGGAAACTCGCAGTGACGCTGCATGCAATGTGGCGCACGAACACGCCCTTCAGGGAGGCAGAAATGGCGTAACGCAGTCAGATATACGACCTGATCTCCAGCACAACGGAATGCGTCCAGCCGGGACGCACAGCGAGGGTAACATCGCTCCCGGGCTGCGGCAAAAAGACCCGCGCATACCACTTCGATCCACCTGATCCTGATCGCAAACATGCGGCGTCCTGGCGACGACCGCGTAGAGAACCCAAGAGCCCGGCACGCATGATGAACCGCAAAAAAAAATCAGCACTTGACGAGGGCGATTAGAGAAGGCCCCGGGGCACTACAAGCGCGCCGCAAAGCGCTAGAAATTTCCGCGATTTGGCGAGGTATCACGTCGCAAATCATCTCAGCCTCGTCGATATGCCCGATGTAGCGCTCGAGGCCTTGACCGGTCCGTTATGCTAGAGTCCCAGTAAGTCTTCACCGCATTTGCGGGGCGATGGATGGGCTCGACATGTCCGAAGAGGCCAGCCTCGCCCACTTGTACCTCTCATAATGTGTGACTTGGAGGTCATTCCCGTACCGCGTCGCCCCATGCCATCATCGGTTCAGTCATGCCGAACCGGCGGGACCCATCGTCAAGAACGCCTGCGGGGCATGCAAAAGGATAAGGCAGCATGGATCGCCGCGTGGTCGTGACGGCCGATACCGTCGCCAAAGCCTCGATGACCTCAGGCGAGAGGTCTGCGTCGACGCCGATCCTTTCTCCACCCGACACGTCGATGCGGGGCTGGTCGAAAGCGTCCTGCAAATCCATGGCAAAGTCCGTTAGGAAGGACGCAATCTGGACGACGGCACCTACGATCTTGCGCCCGCCTGAAGCACCAAGGGCAAAGCGGCGCCCACCTGCGGCACCTAAAGCCGGGCAAACGTTCATCAGGCACGGCTTGTCGGGACCCAGCGCATTGGGCCGACCCTGTACCGGATCGAACCACATAATCCCGTTATTCATCAGGAACCCGGTTGCTGGCGACACGACCCGTGCGCCGAAGATCGACAACAGTGTCTGGGTATGGGCCACCATATTGCCATCCCGGTCCACGACCGAGAAATGTGTCGTGCAGCTAGGAGCTGCGGGCGCTTCCCCGTCGTGTCCCATCCCCGACAACCTGACGGCATAGGCGGCGGCCAGCGCCTGCGCATACAACGGGTAGGCCGCATCGGGCGTTGTCATGTCGTGCTGCGCCAAATGTTCGAAGGCCGCGGCAAAGGTCGGTCCGGCTGTCGATCCCGGCATGACGTGGAACAGCGCCTCACGGTACCTGACCGCCAGCGGCGCTTGGAATTGCGCCCTGTTCGCGGCCAAATCCTCGCTGGTCAGATAGCCGCCCTTGTCTCGCACGTCCTGCGCCATGGCCGCCCCCAGATCACCACCGTGCAAGGCTGCGGCACCGTCGCGGGCAAGGATGTCGAGGCTGTCTGCCATGCGGCTCTGGTCCAGACGATCCTCCGCCAACGCCGTCCAAGCGAACGGGCGCGGCCACTGCCCGTCTATCAGAAACAACGCCGCGGCATCCTCATCGCGGGCCAGATCGCGGGTCGCGCCGGCGATGATGAGGGAAGCATACCAGTCCAGTGCCATGCCCGCCTTGGCATGGGCGATAGCCGGGGCCAGCAATTCGGCCCATGGCAGACGTCCCCACCGTTTGTGCGCCGCCTCCAACCCCGACACCATCGCCGGAACGGCAATCGCCTTGGCCCCCTGCACGTTGCGGTCATCGACCACCCGGTCCCACGGGAACAGATCGCCGGCGATCCCCTCGCCGGACAAGGGAAAGTCGGCGACCTGCAACCCTGCGGGCGAGCGCATGCCGAAGTTCAGGGCATGGGCCTCGCCAGTGTCGGCTCGCCAGTGCATTGCTGCCCCACCGCCCGCCGGACCTGACATCCAGGGTTCAAGCACGCCGCAGACAAAGGCGCAGGCCACGGCCGCGTCGACCGCATCGCCACCAGCCCGCAGCACCTCGGCGCCGGCCTCTGCCGCCTGACGATGCTGAGACGCGACGACGCCGCGGTCGGTTTCAACGACATGCTTGCGGATCTGCATCGAACGGGACAGGGAGTCGAACATGTTTTCAGGCCCCCAGTCGGCAGTAGAGCGCCGCGGCGAGCTTGGCGCGCTCCACCAGGCTGTCAACTTCGATATGCTCTGTCAGGGTGTGCAAGCCCTTGCCGCGCACGCCGATGGAGTCCAGCGTAGGCAGGCCCAGGAAACCAGTGAAATTCCCGTCGGACCCGCCCCCGGCAGACGTGCCGGTCATCTCGAACCCGATATCGCGCGAGATGTCCTGCGCCACTTTCAGCATCGACATCGTGCCGCGCTGGTCAGGCTCCCACACGGGCCGGGTCACACCGCGACGCACCTCCATCACGACTTCGCCACTGTCGTCGTTCAGGGCCATCATCTGCGCCACGCCCTCGTCCAGCAGCTCTTGCGACTTGGCCATAGACAGGACCTCGGCGTCGCAGAACGACGACACGCAGTTCACCCACTGCCCGGCGTGGATCACGCCCAGCGAAAAGGTGCAGTCCGCCGTCGTCATCCCCTCGATCACCGCAACGGATTTCGCCATCGCCGCAATGGCAGAGCGTCCCTCACCCAAGGCCCAGCCCGCATGGCTCGGCTTGCCACGGGTCTGCAGGTCGAACCGCGCGATGGCGTAGCGGCCGATGACGGCACCGCCGTCGGGGCACGCGGGTTCGGGGACAAGTATAAATTGGTGGCGCTTCGCCTCCGCCTCGATCAGGGCACGGGTCGAGGGGGTGCCCACCTCCTCGTCCGGGGTAAACAGGACGGTCACGGGCAGCGGCGTCTCCACTCCGGCTGCCAGCAGCTTGCGGAGGGCATCGAGAAAGACGTAGTTGCCACCCTTCATGTCCATCAGGCCCGGACCGTAGCAGATCGACCCCTCACGCTTGAACGGCAGCTTCTGCAGGGTGCCGATGGGATGCACCGTGTCCATGTGCCCCAGCAGCAAGATGCCGCCCTGTCCCGCCTTGGGATGCGGCATCGTCGCGCGGACGCTGTCGCCGAAACCCATGCGGCCCGGAATACGCTCCACCCGCGCGCCAAGGGCGGCAAGGTCGTGCTGCACGAGGTCCATCATGCGGTTCACGGCCGCGGAGTCAAAGGTTGGGCTCTCGGTCTCTATCCAGGGCTTCAGACCGGCGATCATCTCGTCGGCGTCGAAC
>JBBSJO010000319.1:0-3520 GCA_038257185.1 Rhodobacterales bacterium
CCTGGTAAGCCTTCGCCGGGGGCCGTCTTTTTGAGTTGAGGATTTCCGCTTAGGTCCGACGTTATGTCCGACCATAGATACAGACCCGAAGTCGAGATCCTTTCAGTCACCGATACCGGTCGCCGTCGGCGCTGGACGGATGCACAGAAGGTTCGCATTGTTGAAGAGAGCTTTGGCGCGCGTGGAAGTATGTCCGAGACAGCCCGACGCCATGATATTGGCCGAACGCTGCTGGTGCGCTGGCGGCGTCAATATCGCGACGGCGAGCTGGCGGGCGGTGCTGCGCCGCTGCGGTTCATGCCTCTGACGCTCGCGGCCCCTGATGCCCCAGCGATACCACCTGCGCCAGAACCGAAACCTGTGTCGGCCTCGACCGACCGGGCAGAGATCACTCTGCTGAACGGCAGGCGCCTTTCGATTGCTGCCACTATCGACCCTGTGGTGCTGACGCGTCTCGTGCAGGCGCTGGACCCATCATGATTGCGTTTCCGGCAGGCACGACGGTGTGGATTGCGGGCGGCGTGACAGACATGCGCCGTGGCATGAACACCTTGGCGCTGGCGGTGCAGCAGGGCCTTGGGCGTGATCCGCATGGTGGCGAGATCTTCTGCTTTCGTGGCCGCAAGGGCGATCTGGTGAAGCTGCTGTGGCATGACGGAGTTGGCATGTCGCTGTATATCAAGCGGCTGGAGGCGGGGAAATTCATCTGGCCCGTAAGCCAGGATGGAGCTGCAGTTCCGATCTCGGCCGCACAGCTTGGCTATCTGCTGGAAGGCATAGACTGGCGCAACCCGCGCTGGACACAACGTCCTGCAAAGGCTGGATAATTCATTCTGAAACGCCTGTTTTTATTGTCGTTCCGGGTCACCTGTGGTAATCCCCTGCCATGTCATATGCCGCTTTCGAGATCGCCCGATTGCGCGCTGAATTGGCCGCGCAAACAGCCCGTGCGCAGGCCGCTGAACGCGACTTGGTGCAGGCGCGCGCCTTGGCATCATGCACAGATGCGATGATCCATGAGTTGAAGCTGGAGATCGCCAAGCTGCGGCGCGACAAGTACGGCATCTCCTCCGAGCGCCGCGCGCGGCTGATCGATCAGCTGGAATTGCAACTCGAAGAACTGCAAGCCACGGCGACCGAGGATGCGCTGGCGGCAGAACAGGCGGCTGCGCAGGACAAGACCAGCACAGTGCATGCCTTCACACGGCGCAAGCCCGTGCGCAAACCCTTCCCCGAGCATCTGCCGCGCGAGCGTGTGATGATCGAGGCCCCGACCAGTTGTTCGTGCTGCGGCTCAGGCCGGATCGTGAAGATGGGGGAAGACGTCACTGAGACGCTGGAGGTCATCCCGCGCCAGTGGAAGGTGATCCAGACGGTGCGCGAGAAGTTCACCTGCCGGACCTGCGAGAGGATCAGTCAGCCCCCAGCACCGTTCCATGTCATCCCGCGTGGCTGGGCCGGGCCGCAACTGATCGCGATGGTGGCCTTCGACAAATACGGACAGCATCAGCCGCTGAACCGCCAATCCGGGCGCATTGCGCTTGAGGGTGTCGATCTCAGCCTGTCTACCTTGGCCGATCTGATTGGCCATGCCTGTGTGGCGCTCGCCCCGATCCATGAGCTGATCGAGCGCCATGTGCTGGCAGGCGCACGCCTTCACGGCGATGACACGACGGTGCCGCTTCTGGCGCGCGGGGGCACCAAGACAGCGCGGCTCTGGACCTATGTGCGTGATGACCAGCCATTTGACGGCGGCGCGCCACCCGCAGCCTTGTTCAAGTTCTCGCGCGACCGCCAGATGATCCATCCCAACAAGCATCTCGCTGGCTGGCAAGGGGTGCTGCAGGCCGATGCGTATAGCGGCTATAACGACCTCTATCTGGCCAACCGCGCCCCGGGTCCTGTGCGCAGCGCGCTATGCTGGAGCCATGCGCGACGCAAATTCTTCGAACTGGCCGATATCGCGGGCAATGTGCGCAAGAACAAGCCCGCGCATGACATCTCGCCGGTCGCGCTGGAGGCGGTGAAACGGATCGATGCGATCTTCGACATCGAGCGCGAAATCAAGGGCACGGATGCGGCTGCGCGCCATGCTGCAAGGCAGGGCCGATGCCGCCCACTGGTCGAGGGGTTGCACAGCTGGCTGCTCGAGGAGCGCGTCAGACTGTCGAAACACAACAGCGTCGCAAAGGCCATCGACTACCTGATGCCTCCCAAAGGCGATCGGTGGGCAGCCTTCACCGCATTCCTCGATGATGGGCGCATCTGCCTGACCAACAATGCCGCCGAACGCGCGCTCAGAGGGATCGCATTGGGAAGAAAGTCGTGGCTTTTTGCCGGATCAGAGCGCGGCGGCGAAAGGGCGGCATTCATGTATACCCTGATCGTCAGTTGCAAGATGAACGATATCGACCCGCAGGCATGGATGGCAGATGTCCTGGCGCGCCTGCCGGATATCATCGTCTCACGCTTGCCTGAATTGCTCCCGTGGAACTGGAAAGCCAAGCAGGAAGCTGTCAAGGCCGCGTAACCGCGTCCCCCCGCTGGATGCTTACCTTCTTCCAGCAGTGTCGGATCTAACGACAGGTTCGTCGGCTTCCTCGGCAGAGGCTTTGTTGCATCTATCGCTCTCTATGCTCTATGCGCATAGCAAATGTGCATGGTGGTTAATGCAAGACGCAGTGAGACCAATTCAATTGTCTTGATCCGGGTGCACCCCTCAGCGGAAAAGGTCAGGTTGACAGGCGTCAGCTTCCATAGCGCCCGTGACCAGCGAGTTTGCAGATCAGACTTTGCGGTTCCATCACGGCTCGCGCGGGCGGATCGTGCCAGTTGCCGCCGGATCGGCAAAGGGCGTGGCATAGCCGGGCCTGTGGGCGAACCGGGTCATGCCCAGCCGCAATTCAGCCACGGCACCGGGGGCAAGGTCGATGCGCAGCCAGCGTTCGTCAACCTGTACCGCCGCGCCGTCAAGCGTCGCAACGATAAAGCTGTGTTCGCCGTAAGCGCCGGCCTGCACGATGACCGCATGCGCACCGGCGGGATCGGTGTTCGCCAGCGTCACTGAAACCCCCGCCGCGTCAATCGTGTGAACCAGTGCCGCAACCCCCGGCGGCAGCCCGGGCCGCGCGGCACCGGCATCGAACCACCGGACCGAGGCTTGTTGCAGCCCGCCATGATAGACATGCGCGGGCGCGCCCATCGTCAGTTGCACCAGTGCCTCGCACAGGACCGGTGTCATGTCCTGCCACATGTGGATGGTCATGCTTTCGCGGTAGTGATCCATGGTCAGAGGATCGTTCTCGGGCGCGCGGAACCGGGCGATCTGGGCTGCCACGGTCTCAAGCGTGGCTTGCAAGCGGCGTTCCGGGTAGTCCGGATTGCGGCCCCGGATATAAGCGAACCATTGCGCCGTATTGCCGTTAAACCCCATATGCCCGCCGATGTTCCTGGCATAACCCGAGAAGGCCGGGTCGATCGTGTCAAATGCGCCCGACAACCCGCGTTCGGCGCGTTCGGC
>JBBSJO010000320.1:0-3492 GCA_038257185.1 Rhodobacterales bacterium
ACGCTCCGCCAATTGGCCCAGCAGGGGGTCCTGCACCACATCGATCAGCCGCAGCACGAAAAGCACCGTACCGAGCGCACCCAGCGACACGCCGTAGGCATCGACGTAGAACTTCGGTGCATGAATATAGATCGGCAGGCCCGCCGCAGCCAGAAGCGACGCAAAGAGCGCGTAGGACGGCAAGTGCCCCGCCATTGCCGTCATCCTCGGCTGACTTCCTCTTTCGGGGGCGTGGGACGGGGCCGGAACGTCGCCCCCTTCCACCAGAGTTTCAGCGCCTGCCAGTGGATCAGCGCCAGCACCCGCCGCGCCCCCAAGGGGCGCAGCAGCAGGGCGCGCAGGATGCCTGCATTCGTCAGCGGCACCCGCTTGCCGGTCAGCGTGGCGATCAGCCCACCGTTGCCTGCCGTGTAGTCGATCCAGATGCCGATGCGGTCAGAGCGGATATCGAAGCGGAAAGTATAGCTGCCCTCGACCTGCTGGAAGGGCGAGACGTGGAAGATCTTGGTTGCGCTCAGGTGATCGTCGGCGGCAATCGGGCGGTGGTCGTCGTGGTGGCAAAGATAGCAATGCCGGTCCCCGTAGGTATTGGAAACTTCCGCGATCGCCACGATCAGCGCGCCAGCATCATCCCGGCAAAGCCAGAAGCTGACCGGGTTGAACACATGCCCCAACACGCGCGGCTGCGCCAGCAGTTCGATCGTTGCCACCCCCGCGATCCCATGCGCCGCAAGAACCTGCCTTACCCACAAGGGCCCCCTGCCCTGACCCGGTGCCCCGCCGTGATCGCTGTCCTGAAGCGAGGTCAGCCCGGCACGGTTACGGGCGAAAAGCGCAGGCGTGGCGACCTCGGCCTCCGCATCGCAAAGCACGTAGTCGATGGCGTAGCGAAAGGCGTTCTCCACAGCTCCCTTGCGTCCGTGAAAGGTCACTCCCGCGATATGGTCGACGCCTGCCCTCATTCCGCCGCCATCGGAAACGCCTCAACGCCCTGAATGCCACGCACCACCTCGACGGCGCTCGCCAGCCCGTCTTCGTGGAAGCCGTTGCGCATCCAGGCTCCACAGAACCAGGTGTTGCGGCTGCCATTGAACCCTGCCACCTGCTTTTGCGCCGCGAGGGCCTCGAGGTCGTAGACGGGATGGCGCAGCGTGACCTGATCATAGATCAGCTCCTCGCGGATCGTCCGCTTGGTGTTGAGCGTCACGAAATGCGGGTCCTCCTGCGGGATCGGTTGCAGCGAGTTCATCCAGTAGGTCAGGTCGATCCGGTCGGAGCTCTTGTTGCGATCCTCGGTGTAGACCCAGGACGCCCAGGTCGCCCGCCGCTGCGGCATCATGCGGGTGTCGGCGTGGAGTGTGACGTCGTTGGGCTGATACTTGATCGCCCCCAGTGCAGCGCTTTCCCGTGCATCGGCATCGGACAGAAGCGCCAGTGTGTCGTCGGAGTGGGTGGCAAAGATCACCTCGTCGAAGGCTTCCCATTCGCCGCCCGCGGCCTTCACCTCGACCCCGTGCGATGTGCGGCGCACGGCATTGACGTCCGCGCCCAGCCTGATCTCCACCCCGCGCCCGCGCATCCCGGCCTCAAGCCTTTTCACATATTCCATCGAGCCTCCCTTGACCGTGTACCACTGGTGCTGGCCCGAATAGCCGAGCAAGGCATGGTTCTGGAAGAAGTTGATCATAGCGTGGGCGGGAAAATCGAGGATCTTGTCCGTTGGCGTGGACCAGATCGCGCCCGACAGCGGTGAAAGGTAATAGTCGCGGAAGTAGGCGCCGGTTCCGAGGACTTCGAGAAATTCCGCGATGGTCAGAGACGGGTTGTCGGCAAAACTCATCGCGCGCTTGTTGAAGCGGAAGATGTCGCGCAGCATCCGCAGGAAAGAAGGGTTCACGAGGTTGCGGCGTTGCGCGAAGACCGCGTTCATGCTGGTCAGCGCATATTCCAGGCGACCGCCGTCGATGGAGGCCCCGAAGCTCATGTTCGAGGGCACGACCGGCACGTCGAGTTCCGCAAAGAGCCGCGCGAGGTGGGGGTAGTTGGCATAGTTGAACACGATGAATCCGGTATCGACCGGCTGATCGCGGTTCTTGCCCGCGATCACCGTGCGCGCATGTCCGCCCAGACGATCCGCTGCCTCGAACAAGGTCACGGCATGGTCCGCGCCCAGCATGTGGGCGGCCCCCATCCCCGATATGCCTGCGCCGATCACGGCAATCCTCCGGACTGCCGGGAAAGGCTTTCCCGGCAAGGGGTTCAGTACTGGTGAAGGCATGTCGGCTGATCGTCCTCTGATTCACTCTTGTTGGAAGGTGGTACGCACCAACCACGAGGTCGGATGCAAAAGAGTTGCAGCTCTTAATGATCCGCGCTGCAATGTGTCACGTACTCCGTTCATGTTTACCAGCCTCACTCCATTGCAATCCCCCGGCCACACCGCCACTCTGGCAGGCGTGGACAAGCGCGGCTGGCGTGAACACGGACTGAAAAGGCAATCTTGCGTGGCGGAACGGAAAACGGGCACCGACACCGACTGGACTCCGCTCATGCTGCTGGTGCGGGACGGGCGTGACCGCGCCGCTTTTGCCACGCTCTTCGCCCACTTCGCGCCGCGCATCAAGGGGTTCCTGATCAAGTCCGGGGCCGACGCGGGCACCGCCGAGGAATGCGCGCAGGACGTCATGGCGACGCTCTGGCACAAGGCGGCGCAGTTCGATCCCACCCGCGCCTCCGTCGCCACATGGGTCTTCACGATTGCGCGCAACCGCCGCATCGACATGCTGCGCCGCCAGCGCAGGCCCCAGCCCGAGGACCTGCCCTGGGGCCCCGAACCCGAACCCGATCAGGCCGAGATTGTTGGACTTCGCCAGGACATCGAAAGCCTGACCACCGCCCTCGCCGAATTGCCCGAGGCACAGCGCGCGCTGATCGAACAGGCCTATTTCCGCGACCTCAGCCAGACCGAGATCGCCCGCATCACTGGTCTGCCCCTTGGCACGATCAAATCCCGTATCCGACTGGCGCTTGACCGTCTGCGCCATGCCATGAAGTGAACCGCCCCATGATCATCAAGCACCACATCGACGACGCCACCTTGATGGCCTACGCCGCAGGCACCCTGCCCGAGGCCTTCAACCTGATCATCGCGGCCCACGTATCGCTCTGCGACGACTGCCGCGCCGCGCTCGGAAGTCATGAGGCCCTGGGCGGCGTGCTGCTGGATCAGGTGCCTGCCGCAGAAATGGACGACGACAGCCTGCCCCGGACCCTGGCCCGGATCGACATACCCTCCACGCCAGAGGCACGGACGCCGGCAGGCGGCGTGTTGCCCGGCCCGGTGCAGGATTACGTCGGGGGCGACCTGTCTGCGGTGCGCTGGCGACCGGTCGGCATGGGCGTGAAACAGGCAATCCTGCCCACATCGCGCGATGCCAGCGCGCGGCTTCTTTATATTCCCGGCGGGGTGGCGATGCCTGACCACAGCCATGG
>JBBSJO010000321.1:0-3482 GCA_038257185.1 Rhodobacterales bacterium
AGTCGTGTCCAGGCAACTGGGCGAATTCCAGAGGCGCGGCTGGATCCGGCAGTCGCGCGGCGCGATCGATATCCTGGACAAGGCGGGTCTCGATCATCTTGCCGCGCTGGAAAAACCGTGAGCCGCGGCTCAGCGGAGCCGACAACCACGCTCTGACACTTCCCTAGACCTCTGGCTCTTGGTGACTTGATCACTGAACTCCCTGGCGCTCCGGTCTAGACGGGATCAGCTTGAACAGGAGGTCAGCACAATGATTGCCAATGTTGGAACCATCGATCGCGCGTTTCGCGTCTTCCTCGGCGCAGCGCTGATAGCGGCCGCGCTGCTCAGCGGATGGGCCTTCTTCGATAGCGTGGTGCTGAAATACGGCGCTGTCGTCGTCGGCATCGTGATGCTGGCGACGGCCACGCTCCGGTGCTGCCCGCTCTACACCTTGCTGGGAGCGAAGACGTGCAGGAACTGACGGTCATCGAAACCCTGTTCACCCCTTGGCAGTCGCTCGCGGGCGGCGCGCTGATCGGGCTCGCCTCGGTGCTGCTGATGCTGACGCTCGGCCGAATCATGGGCGCCACCGGCGTGTTGGCCGGCGTGCTGACCCCGTCCGCGCATCCGGATACCGGATGGCGACTGGCGCTGCTGGCCGGGATGATCAGCGGACCGTTGGCGGTGCTGGCCGTGACCGGTCAGATGCCCGCGGTAGAGGTGCCCGTGTCCATGCCGATGCTGCTGGTGGGCGGCCTCCTGGTCGGGATCGGCGTGACCTACGGGTCGGGCTGCACGTCGGGACACGGGGTCTGCGGAATGGCGCGCCTGTCACGCCGGTCCATCGCGGCCACGCTGACCTTCATGCTGACCACCGGGCTGACCGTCTACGTCATCCGCCACGTCATGGGAGCCTGAGATGCGCCTTGTCTCAACCTATCTCATAGGCCTTGTCTTCGGGATCGGCATCTCGATCTCGGGCATGGCAAATCCCGCCAAGGTGCTGAACTTTTTCGATGTCGCCGGCAGCTGGGATCCGAGCCTGATCCTGGTCATGGGCGGAGCGCTGGTCGTTACCTTCATTGGCTACCAGGTTGTACTGCGCCGACCTGCGCCGTTGATCGACGCCAGGTTCCACCTGCCCGAGGACCGTCATATCGATGCCCGTCTGCTGGGCGGCTCGGCGGTGTTCGGTGTCGGCTGGGGCATCGCCGGGTTCTGCCCGGGCGGTGCATTGCCTGCCCTGGGAACCGGGCGGCTCGAGGTGTTCGCCTTCATGGCGGCACTCATCGCCGGCATCTTCGTTGCCAAGGGCCTGATCGCGCTCAGCGGTGCCCGCGCAGCCCGCGTGCTTCGCCGTGAAACCTGATGCAGTGAGGAGATCGTCATGACCGGCTATCCAATCAACCTCTCCGTCAAGCCCGAGGTGGAGGCTTTCTTCGACCCGGCGACCAATACGATCAGCTATGTGGTGAAGGATCCGTCCTCGAATGCTTGCGCCGTGATCGATTCCGTCATGGACATCGACTATGCGGCGGGGCGGATCACGTATGACCATGCCGACACCATCATCGACTACATCCGCAAGCGCGGCCTGACACTCGAGTGGATCATCGAGACCCACGTCCACGCCGATCACCTTTCCGCCGCGCCTTACATCCAGAGCGCTCTCGGCGGCAAGATCGGCATCGGCGACAAGATCATGGTCGTTCAGGACACGTTCGGGAAGATCTTCAACGAAGGCACCGAATTCCAGCGCGACGGCAGCCAGTTCGATGCGCTGTTCAAGGATGGCGACACCTACAAGGTCGGCACCATGGACGCGGTAGCGATCTACACGCCCGGCCACACGCCGGCCTGCATGGTGCATGTCATGGGCGACGCCGCCTTCGTGGGCGATACGCTGTTCATGCCGGATGGCGGATCGGCCCGCGCCGATTTCCCGGGCGGCGATGCGTCCACGCTCTATGACAGCATCCAGAAGATACTCACTTTACCGGACGAGATGCGCCTGTTCATGTGCCACGATTACGGCCCCAACGGGCGCGACATCCAGTGGGAAACCACGGTGGCGGCGGAAAAGGAACACAACATCCATGTCGGCAAGGGGGCCGCGAAGGAGCAGTTCGTGAAGTTCCGCACCGAACGCGATGCAACCCTGGCGATGCCGAGACTCATCATTCCGTCGCTTCAGGTCAACATGCGCGCAGGCGAGCTGCCTACCGACAAGGATGGCCGTCCGATGCTCAAGGTACCGGTCAACGGTCTCTGACTTCTGACATTCAGCTCAAGGAACACGAAGATGCATAACATCAAACACATTACGCCCGATTTCGCAGTCAGCCCGCAGATTTCGGCCGCGCAACTGGCGCAGCTCAAGGCAGCGGGCTTCACCACCGTGATCTGCAACCGCCCCGATCACGAGGATATGGGACAGCCGACCTTTGCCGAGATCAAGGCCGCTGCCGAGGCGGCGGGGCTCGAGGCGCATCACATCCCGATCGTGCCGGGTCAGGCGACCCGGGGTGACGTCGTCGCTTTCGACACCGCCGTGACCACGGCGCAGGGCAAGGTGCTTGCCTATTGCCGCTCGGGCGGAAGGGCGCACAGCCTCTTTGCCGCAACGCAAGGCTGACCGGCAGCCTGTCAAACAGGAGGCCTGCGGGCTCCGCTGGCATACGGTGGTTCCGGCAAGGGGCACCCAAGCCTGCCCATGCAGCCTCAAGAACCAGAAATGAACCGTCCCATGTCGGCCAGATCGTTCGCCCGCTATTTTCCGATCCTGCAGTGGGGTCGGACCTATGACCGCGACGCGCTGACGAGTGACCTGCTGGCGGCGGTGATCGTGACGATCATGCTGATCCCGCAGTCGCTCGCCTATGCCTTGCTGGCAGGCCTGCCGCCGGAGGCCGGTCTCTATGCCTCGATCGCGCCGATTCTGCTCTATGCGATCTTCGGCACCAGCCGGGCGCTGGCGGTGGGGCCGGTGGCCGTGGTGTCGCTGATGACCGCGGCTGCCATCGGCAACGTCGCCGAACAAGGCACCATGGGCTATGCGGTGGCCGCCCTGACCCTTGCGGGCCTGTCTGGGGCGATCCTGCTGGCGATGGGGCTTTTGAAGCTGGGATTTCTCGCCAACTTCCTGTCGCATCCGGTCATCGCCGGCTTCATCACCGCATCCGGCATCCTGATCGCGACCAGCCAGATCAAGCATGTTCTGGGCGTCATCGCAGGCGGCGACACGCTGCCGGAAATGCTGGTCTCGCTGGCCGAGAACCTGCCTGCCACGAACTGGATCACGCTCGTGATCGGGATCGGCGCGACCGGGTTCCTGTTCTGGGTGCGCAAGGGGATGAAACCGATGCTCCGCCGCGTCGGCCTCGGCCCGCGTTCGGCGGACATGGTGACAAAGGCCGGACCGGTGCTTGCCGTCGTGGCGACGACTGTGGCGGTCTGGGGTCTCGGGCTGGATGCAAAGGGGGTGCGGATCGTCGGTGTCG
>JBBSJO010000322.1:0-3426 GCA_038257185.1 Rhodobacterales bacterium
GACAGCGTGCGCACCTACGTGCGGGCCACTTACGACCGTGAGCTGGAGGAACCTTCCGAGGAAGCCTTCGCGCAGCTGCAGACCATGCCCACGGTGGCGCCGTATGCGGTTCCGGGCCTGAACCCGGATCGCAGCTACGCCACGGTGATGCTCGGCGCGCGGACCAACGCGTTCGGGCTCAACGCCGATTTCGGCCTGACCTCCACGGTGGGCCAGAAGGCCGCCAACGACGTGACCGCGTTCGTCACTGTCAGCAGCGGCTTCTGATCCCATCCCTCATCGGGACGTGACATCGCAAACGGGGCGCCTTCACGGGCGCCCCGTTTGCATCCGTGATTGCCCCAGACATAGACTTGTCGCCCGCAGCGGGTGTAGCTCAATGGTAGAGCTGTAGCTTCCCAAGCTACTGACGAGGGTTCGATTCCCTTCACCCGCTCCAAGTCCTGCGCTACCCCGCAGTCACTTGAATCGCGAGAGACTTGCAGAAGAACGGCGATCTAGCCTTGCAGCGCCAGTTCGAATCCGCCGAAGATCATTCTCTTGCCGTCGAATGGCATCTCGGCCTTCATCATTCGCTCGTCCTGCATCAGCTTTTCCCATGCGGTGTCACGGGTCGCACGATCCGGCCAGGTGATCCAGCCGACGGCAACCGTCTCGCCCTCCTTCAGGGCGACCGCCTTTTTGAAGTCGGTCAGCTTGCCGTCTGACACGTCCTCGCCCCAGCATTCGGTGACGGCCGTCGCGCCGTGTTCCTTGAAGAGGGGCGTGGTCTGCCGGGAATGTTCCAGGTAGGCGGCCTTGTTGGCGGTCGGGACCGGGATGACGGTGATGTCGAGAAATGGCATTTTCTTCTCCTGGGTGGGAGGGTGGATAGCTCAAGCCCCGCTGGGGCACGGGTTGATTCTCGAAGGGAGCGTGCGTCAATGTTGAGCAACGTATCCAAGTTAGTTAATATTGTCAACAATGAAAGTAGAAAAGATAACTAGCGTTCGTCCGATGTCATCCACGCAGCCCCGCCGCTGGTATGAGGATGCCTGCGGAACGGCGCATGCCCTGGAACTGGTGGGCGAGAGGTGGTCGCTGATGATCCTGCGCGAGCTGATGTTCGGGCCGCGCCGCTTCAGCGACATCCGGGCCTCCTTGACGGGCCTGAGTGCCAATGTGCTGAGCCAGCGGCTGGAAACGCTCGAGGGGCATGGACTGGTCACCCGTGGCAAGCTGCCGCCGCCGGCCTCGGTGCAGGTCTATGGGTTGACCGAGTGGGGCTACGAGGCGGATCGGCTGCTCATGGTGCTAGGGGAGTGGGCGGCGCGTTCACCGGATCACGACCCGACCTTGCCCCTGTCCAAGACTTCGCTGATGCTGTCGTTCCGGACTATGTTCCGGCCTCGTGTCGCGGGCGACGTGCAGATGACGGTCGGATTCCGGCTGGGGGAAGAGACGTTCCGGGTGCGGATCGAGAACGGTGCACTGACGCCCACCCGTGCCGGGATCGAGGATGCGGACGTCGTCTTCACTACCACGCCCGAGGCCATGGCCGGCTTCGTGTATGGCAAGGTGCCGCTGGCCACGATGGAGACAAGCGGCGCGATCGTTATCGAGGGCGATCGCCGCAAAGCCCTGGCCTACCAGACCTGGTTCGACCTGCCACTCAAGGCTGCCAAGCCCCGGCAGATTCCAATGGGTTGATGCATGGGCGTCGGAGCATCAGCACGAACGCGCCACGATGCGGGCGACATGCCGTGTCACACTTGCCACAACCCGCGCGATGTATTCACCGATGAAACTCGCCATCCTGTCGCGCAACAGCAAACTCTATTCCACCCGGCGCCTGGCCGAGGCCGCGCGCGTGCGCGGCCACAGCGTGCGCGTGCTGGACCCGCTGCGCTGCCACCTGCGCGTGGCCAGCGATCGCTTCGGCATGAACTACAAGGGCCGGCCGCTGACCGGCTACGACGCGGTGATCCCGCGTATCGGTGTCTCGATCACCCGCTATGGCACGGCGGTGCTGCGCCAGTTCGAACTCATGGGCAGCTACACGCCCAATCCGTCCGACGCCATCCTGCGCGCGCGCGACAAGCTCCGCGCCCACCAGATGCTGGCCGCGCACGGCATCGGCATGCCGGTGACGGTAGTGGGCGACAACCCCGACGACACCGCGGACCTGCTGTCGATGCTCGGCCCGCCTCCGCACGTGATCAAGTTGAACGAGGGCACGCAGGGCGCCGGGGTGATGCTCACCGAGAAACTCGCCGCTTCGCGCAGCGTCGTCGAGGCGCTGCGCGGGCTGTATGCGAATTTCGTGGTGCAGGAATTCATTGCCGAGGCGCAGGGCGCGGACCTGCGCTGTTTCGTGGTGGGGGACCGCGTCGTGGCTTCGATGCGTCGACAGGCGCCGGAGGGGGATTTCCGTTCCAACCTGCACCGCGGCGGCACGGCCGAAGCAGTGCAGGCCACGTTGCAGGAGCAGGAGGTCGCGATCCGCGCCGCGCACGTGCTGGGGCTGGACGTGGCCGGTGTGGACCTGATCCGGTCGGATCGCGGACCGCTGGTGCTGGAAATCAATTCGACCCCGGGCCTGGAAGGCATAGAGCAGGTCTGCGGGGAAGACGTGGCCGGGCAAATAATCGAATATCTGGCAACAAAAGCCAACGAAAACAGTGGGATGGCCCTCCGCCGCAGTCCGAAGCGGGTGAGGGCCAGCGGCCTTTAACGCTGGTTTAATCGAACGGCGAGTAGCTTTGCCCGACCGCAGCTCTCTCCCGTCCCGGGTCGTCAGTCC
Source organism: Rhodobacterales bacterium (assembly GCA_038257185.1). Classification (GTDB taxonomy): domain Bacteria; phylum Pseudomonadota; class Alphaproteobacteria; order Rhodobacterales; family Rhodobacteraceae; genus Sulfitobacter. The sequence continues at coordinate 2,783 of JBBSJO010000322.1, forward strand.
GTCGGCGGGCAGGATTACGGTAATCGGGTAAACCTATTGGCCCGGGCGGCGCAAACCGCCTGGGCTTTTTTTCCGCCCGCAGGCGCTGCGTTCACCTCCGCGGAAGCTGTGCAAGAATCACCGATAGCGAGCTCGGCCGTTTTGTGTGGTCGGTCTCCCCATCAACCCATTCGATCAGTAAATGAAAAAGCGAAGGAGAAAGAGATGATGAATCGTTTTCACGCGGTGGCGGCAATGCTGCTGATCGCATCGGCGCCCGCGTCGGCTAGTGACTCTTTGACGATCGACCTCAGCAATGACTTCGGTGCGCAGAAGCAAAAGATCCTCGCTGATGTCAGAGGAGGCAAGCACTATGCCGAAATTGGATTGGAGGATATCGACAAGTTGAAGTCCACACTCAATCGGATGGAGCAGTTGTTGGCCACTCATGGCAGCATTGACGGCATTGGCGAGCGCGAGAAGGTCGCGCTGTTCAACGACCAGGAGCTGGTGAATGCCCTCCTCACCGACGCGCGCGAAGACAGTCGCATGGTGTGCGAGCGCCAGAAGAAGACCGGCTCCCACCGTACCGAGTCGGTCTGCAAGAGCATCGCGCAGCGGCGCAGGGAACGGGAGTCGTCGCAGGACTACCTGCGCAACAGGCC
>JBBSJO010000323.1:0-3419 GCA_038257185.1 Rhodobacterales bacterium
GTCGATGTCAGGTTCCAACAGCGCAGTCGGCGGAGATCTGACCGGTGCAGGCGCGGCGATGCCCCAACAGGATCAGAAGAAAACCGCCCTCCGCTGAGCCTGACACATGCAGTATATGCAGTATCGACGAAGGACTGCTCCAGTTACCAAAAGCCTGTGCCGCTACATTCGCGCCAGTTCTTCGGCCAGGATTCCCTGAACCAGACGAATGCGGGGGCTGGACTGCATCTCTGCATGGGTGACAAGCCAGATCGGCACGGTTATCTGCGCCATGCCCGCCAGCAGCCGTGTCACCCCTGGCGTGCGATCGGCGATCTCGCGCAACATGGGGGCAACCCCCATCCCGCGCCGGACCATTTCCCAGACTACGACCGATGAATTCGCAACCAACCGGAAATCGTCAGGTTCGACGGGGATACCGATGTTCTGAAGATACCGGGCAAAACGTGCCGTGTCTTCCAGCGCGATAAGCCCCGCGTCGGACAGGTCGGCGCGCTGTAACGGCACGATGTTCCGGGCAATCCAGTCGTCAGATGCATAGAAATAAGCTTCGGTATCCCGGACATGCTGTCCGATCAGGCCGGGACGGTTTGGGGCCACATGCCGGATCGCGATGTCGGCGTCGCGCCGGTGCAGATTGCTCAACTCGTTGGATGCGACAATGGCTATGGTGATCAGCGGGGCTTCCTTTCTGATGCGTTCGATCATCGCCGGCAGGATATACGCGGAATAGGTGTCGGTGGCCGAGATCGACACCTTGCCGCGGATCTCCTGCACCCGGCCACTGGCCGTGAGCGCCACCAGATCGACCGTGTCCGCCATCACGCCGATACGCGCAAGCAACTCCGCCCCGATCTGCGACAACACAAGCTTGCGCCCCACGCGATCGAACAGCGCCACGCCCAAAGCGGCCTCAAGCGCCGCAACCTGTCGCGACAGCGTGGGCTGCGTCAGGCCAAGCTGTCGTGCGGCAGCCGATAGCGAGCCGGCCGTCGCCGTAGCGTGAAAGGCGCGGATGTGGTTCCAGTCCATCGCGGTCATGCATTCACGCATATCATATTTTCATTTTTCAGCAATTTTCATCTTCTGTGCATATGCTATGCACCACCACAAAGGAGCTTTCATCATGACCGAAGCAAGTGACGTGCGTTTCTGGGACCGTGCCGCAAGGAAGTATGCCAAATCAAAGGTCGCCGATCCGGGCGGATACGAGCGCACGCTGGAACGAACCCGCGCCCTGCTGAGACCGGGCGACCGGGTGCTGGAACTGGGGTGCGGCACCGGAACCACCGCGCTCCGACTTGCCGGGGCTGTTCAAAGCTACCTTGCCACGGATATTTCTCCTGAAATGATCGCGATCGCGGATGAGAAACACGCCGCCGGCACCATCCCGGGGCTGACGTTCCGCGCGGACACGGCCGATTCCCTGTCCGGGCACGAGACACCTTTCAATGCCGTGCTCGCCTTCAGTTATCTGCATTTGGTGCGGGACCTGCCTGATACCCTGCGCCGCATCCACAGCATGCTCGCGCCCGACGGATTGTTCATTTCCAAGACCCCCTGTGTCGGCGACATGAACCTGATGATCCGGCGGGTCTTGCTGCCTGCGATGCGCGCTGTCGGAAAGGCGCCGCATGTCCTGGTCTTTCGCACGGCGGCGTTGAGCGAGCAGTTCCCCGCTGCGGGCTTCGACATCCTCGCGAGTGAGAGCCACGCATCCAAGGGCAGAGACATCCGGTCCTACATCGTGGCGCGCCGGCAATGATGTTAGCCGAAGGCGCAGTCGCGCCATGAGTAGCTTGCAAACGCATGGTGGCTCTGTCCCGCTTCACCGACTTGGTCCGCTGGGAAATGCTGCAGCAATGATGAAAGGCCGCTATTGGGCAGCGCCTCGTTAGTGCTGAACGGCAGTATAGGGCCGATAGTGGCCCCATCACCTACCCATCTCCTCGCAACCAATCATCAAGGTGCCGCCTTATATAACCTTGCCGTGTCAGGGGGTTTGCTTCCTGGCGGCGCAGGCGGTCTATCCCGTTGATCATCTCGATCGGGAGGCGAAGCGTAAGTGGATGGGTGTCAGTCGCAGGGCGACCCTGCTTTGGTTTGTCGTCTGGCGTTTTTTCGTCGGACATCGATTTTACCCCTTGATGTTGAAGTTTTTCGACGTCATAAAACACATACACCGAGCCGAGGCAAGGGATTTGGCCCCCTTACCCCGGCTCTGACCACAACGATCCATAGGAGATCATCATGGCTGCTACGTCCACTATCACGCCTTTCCGCGTGAACAAAACCCCCACATCCTCTTTCGATGCATCGGCGCGCACGCTGGTGGCATTTGCGGATATCTCTGAACTTGTGGCCGCCGGCATCGCCGCCGACGCAGAGGTCCTGCACTTCGGCGATCCGGCAATGGCGGCCTATGCCGACGCGGCGGCCGACGCCTGGGCGCGCTGCCAAACGGCAGTGACCCTGTTCCTGCTGCGTCCCGACGCGGACCCGATCCTGAAGGCCGCCGCGCGGCAGGTGGACGGCCTGCTGCGCGACTGGGGCGAAGTGCCGGAAACGCTCGACCTCTATACGCTGACCGTTCGCCGACTGGCAGATCGGTGCCTGACACTGCGCACGGAGTGGAGCCGCTGTGTTGCGACCGAGCTGACCCATCTGGCAATGTTGCTCGGCACCCTTGTCGCCGATGCGGTGGCCGAGACCGACCTTGTCGCGGACGACGCGGCGTTTCTTTCGATACCCGAGGCGTAGTCGGCCCCACACACGCGCGTGAACGCCGACTCACTGGGTGACGGGAAGACCGTCGCCACATCCCGCGTGCCGGCCGTCGTCGGCCGGCACTCGGGGTTCCCTCCCCTGTCGAAGGATCTTGTCCTATGCCCAATCTGTCGTCGAAGACCCCCGCTGCCATCGCGCGGCGGATCACCAGCCTGCGCAATTCTGCCGGCCAATTGCTCGACACCGCGGCCGTGCTCGATCACCTCACCGCCGAAGGTCTCGTTTCTGTGCGCCGCCGGATCACACTGGACCATGCCGCTGGTGGGCGGACGCTCCACTGCCCGGAATGCGGCGGAGCCCTCGTTGTCTGCGTCCAGAGCGTCGCCTCCACTGGCATCGCCGGTGGTCGCCGCGCCTACCTCAAGCATCGCCGCGATCCGCGTCGGCAGTTCTGCCCGCTGGCGACCGAACGTGGCCGAGCCCCGGATGCCGTAGATGCCGCCCGCTTTGGCGGCCTACAGGAAGGGCGGCACCACGCCCGCATCAAGAGGCTGTTGGCTGCCGCACTTTCGGCTGACGACCGCTTCGATGAGGTCGCCATCGAGCGCGAGATCGTCCACGGTGACCACCGCCGCCGTCCCGATGTGCAGGCGCGTCTCGGCGCACGGCTGCTTGCCTTCGAGGTGCAGCAC
>JBBSJO010000324.1:0-3410 GCA_038257185.1 Rhodobacterales bacterium
GTATTCGATGCACAAGACGCTCGGTGTCACCACGTTCCTCGTGGCCCTTGCCCGCATCGTCTGGGCCATCTCCCAGCCCCGTCCGGCACCGCTCCCATCACAGCGCCGCCCCGAAGGGTTCCTCGCCGATGTCGTTCACTGGGTGCTTTACGCGGCCCTCGTGATCGTGCCGCTGGTCGGCTGGCTCGCTCACGCAGCGGCAACAGGCGGCGCTCCGATCTGGTGGCCGTTCGGCCAGAAGCTGCCGTTCGTTCCCCAAACTGCCGCTCTGCAAAGCCTGTTCAACACCCTGCACGTCATTGCAGGCAAAGTGCTCATCGGCGCGCTGATCCTGCATCTGGCAGCGGCCCTCAAGCACCATGTCATCGACCGCGACGCCACCCTGAGCCGGATGTTGCCGGGTCAGACACCGCTCGGGCGGCTCGCACCGACACGCCGCAGCCGCGCCCCTCTGGGTGCCGCTGTCGCGGTCTGGGGGACGACAATCGCCATAGCGATCTCGATCGCGGGCGATGCGCCGCACCCGAACCAGCCCGCTTTGACCGAAGCCTCTTCGGAATGGCAGGTGCAAGAAGGTGAAATCGCAATCGGCGTGACCCAGTTCAATTCAGACCTTTCGGGCCGTTTCACGGAATGGACCGCCCACATCACGTTTGACGATACCATCCCCACCGGCAAGGTCGGCACCGTCACTGCCACGATTTCAATCGCGTCGCTCAATCTCGGTCCGGTCACGCAACAGGCACTGGGCGCTGACTTCTTCAATGCAGCCACCTATCCCACGGCCTCGTTCAGCGCCTCGATCCTGCATGCCAGCGATGGCTACATCGGCGACGGCACCCTGACACTCAGGGGCAGGACCGTCCCGGTTCGCCTGCCCTTCTCTCTGTCGCTCCAAGGGAATAAAGCCGAAATGCGTGGGGACATCACCCTCGACCGGCGCGATTTCGGGATCGGGTCAAATGTGAACGATGAAAAGTTACTGGGCTTCCCGGTATCCATCCGGATCACCTTCAAGGCGCTACGGGGCGATTGAGTTCGGATCGCGGTCCATGCAAGCGAAAAAGTCTCAGGCCAGCTTGCCCGCATCGCGAAGCCCGGCGACAAGGCTCTGCAATGCGCTGCGGTCCGTCAGCACGACTTCGGCCATGAGGTCATCATCGCCATCCCAAAGGCGCAACATGTGGCCCTCGTGCTCGACCCGTGACAGGGCGTCAAAAGCACAGCGGCGCAGAACCGCGTGCCGGCCCGACCTGCCCGTCCGCACCAGACGCACTTCGCGCCGGATGGTGTCGACCTCAAGTTGCGGCGCGCGGGGCCGCGCACTTGCTTGCATCAGGACGAGCCCGGCGATCACGGCCACAACGGACAGCATCAGCTTGAACAGCATGACATCGCTTTCCCAGCCGGCACCCGGCGCCAGCCAGAGAACCAGCGCCGCCATGGAAAGCAACACCCCCGCGAGACCTTGCGCGGCCCGCATCAGCATCCGCGCCCCGTCGATCATCCGCAAGATAGCGCTGTCGGCATTCATGTGCTCGAGGATGGCGGTCATGTCGGGGCTCCCTGTTCTGTCCTTGTTTGGCGTTTGATTTAAATCTGCTGCATGATTGCGTCCGAACAGCGGCAGGCAGACGGCACGGCCCGGACGTTGTCATGAAACTCTGCGGCACCCTTCGCGGCACCGGCACGCTTGCGCCGCCGCCCAAACCGTGTATATCGGCGCTTCCTTTGCAAAGTTGATGAACCGCGCAGACTCTCGTGGTGGGGCCGCAAAGGCAAATTGCCCCGCCTATGAAATGCGCCTTGATACAAATAGGAGACCGCATGCCGCTATATGAGCATGTCATGATCGCGCGTCAGGATTTGTCCAACACGCAAGCCGAAGGCCTTATCGAACATTTTGGCACCGTCCTGTCCGACAACGGCGGGAAACTCGTGGACAGCGAGTACTGGGGCGTCAAGACGATGGCCTACAAGATCAACAAGAACCGCAAGGGCCACTACGCCTTCCTGCGCTCGGATGCACCCGCACTCGCCGTCCAGGAAATGGAGCGCCTGATGCGCCTGCACGACGACGTCATGCGCGTCCTGACCATAAAGGTCGATGCACACGCCGAACTTCCGTCAGTTCAGATGCAGAAACGCGACGAGCGTGACCGGGGCGACCGCCCTGATCGTGGTGACCGCGGCGACCGCCCCGATCGTGGCGACCGTCCGGACCGGGGCGACCGCCCCGACCGCGGCCCCCGTCCGGAGCGCTCCGAGCGCCCCGAGCGTCGTTGATCCCCAGCTTGTTGAAAAGGAACTGAACCATGGCTGCAAAACCATTCTTCCGCCGTCGTAAGGTCTGCCCCTTCTCGGGCGACAACGCACCGGCGATCGACTACAAGGACACCCGTCTGCTGCAACGCTACATCTCAGAGCGTGGCAAGATCGTCCCTTCCCGTATCACCGCAGTCTCTGCGAAAAAGCAGCGTGAACTGGCCCGTGCCATCAAACGCGCCCGCTTCCTCGCCCTGCTGCCCTACGCCGTTCGCTAAGGAGAAAGCACATGCAAGTCATCCTTCTGGAACGTGTGGCCAAGCTTGGCCAGATGGGCGAAGTCGTGGACGTAAAGCCCGGCTATGCCCGCAACTACCTGTTGCCCCAGGGCAAGGCGCTGAGCGCCTCCAAGGCCAACATCGAGGCCTTCGAGGGCCGCAAGACGCAGCTCGAAGCGCAGAACCTCGAAACCAAGAAAGAGGCCGAGAAGATGGCCGAGAAGCTCGATGGACAGCAGTTCATCGTGATTCGCTCGGCCTCCGACGCAGGCGCGCTCTATGGCTCCGTCACCACCCGTGACGCCGCCGAGGCCGCGACCGCCGCAGGCTTCACCGTCGACCGCAAGCAGATCGTTCTGGGCGCGCCGATCAAGGAACTGGGCATTCACGACGTTCTCGTGGTCCTTCACCCCGAGGTCGACGCGACGATCCGCCTGAACGTCGCGCGTTCACCTGAAGAGGCCGAGCTGCAGGCGTCCGGCAAGTCGATCCAGGAACTCGCCGCCGAGGAAGAGGCCGAAGCGGACTTCGAGATTTCCGAGTTGTTCGACGACCTCGGGGCTGCTGCCTCCGACGACGATCTGGGCGGGTCGGCTTCACGACCCTCCGAAGGTGACTCCGAGCCGCAGGAAGAACCCTCCGAGCGCTGATCCGACAAGACGGAATAGGCAAACAATACGACGCCGTGCGGTTTTTCCCCGCACGGCGTTTTTCGTTGAAGATCACGAAAACAAGCATATCCCTGCATTTCCCGTCCCAGTTGAACAGCTCTTGCATGCGCCAAAAGCCGCCACCGCCCGCGCGGATTGCCGCCCACCGCGCGGCCCGGAGCTTGCCCGATACGGTGCCGCACGTAATGTGTCCCGA
>JBBSJO010000325.1:0-3389 GCA_038257185.1 Rhodobacterales bacterium
CGACGCGACCGCCCCGGTGGCCCGGCGCTCGGCGGCGATGGTGGACACCCTATGCACGATCCCTGCGTGATCGCCTTTCTTCTCTGGCCCGAATTGTTCGAGGGTCGCGATTGTCATGTGACGATCGAGACGGCGGAGGGTGCAACGGTCGGCAGATCGACGATTGACTGGTGGGGGCGTGGTGGGCAAGCCGCCAATGCCCATGTGATCGGCGCACTGGATGCCGATACGATGTTTGCCCGCATCGCACAAACTGTCCGGGCGCTGGACCCATCCCCTGCTCGGAAAGCTGCCTCATGACCCACATGCTCCAAGACTTTGGCCAATCGACGGATCACGCGATCTACGCGATGAAAGAAGCCGCCAAAACAGCACGTCGTGCTCACGCTGCCGCCGAATTGACGCGCCACATGCTGCTGACGACAAGGCGCTTCGCCCATTTAGGTAAAAAGGGCGCGGTCGAGGCGGTCGTGGCGGACTGGCTAGGCGCTTGGCATTTGAAGCGCGACGACTGGCCGGACATTGCGGCGGAAATGGAAGGACTGACGGCCGCCTTCTATGACTACTGCGAAATGCCGTCCGACGCGACGGACGAGGCGGTCCGCCGCGCCTGGGCGCGACTCAAGCAGGCCCACGACACGCCGGAACGCACGCTGGAGGACCAGATGGCTTGGCGTTCCGTCTGCGCGCATGGCTGGTGGGGCGAGGTCAGCCCGGCCCCCCCAGGCTACCGGGATCACGACGCGGACCGCCCCAAAGCCCCGTTCTGGACCAAGGCCTGTCCGCCGGAGTGTCTGGGATGACAAGTTTCGAATTCCCCAGCGGCACGCTCCAACCCGCGCGGGGCCGCAGGGCATGATGGCCAAGACGGTCATCGAAACCTACGGGACGTTCCTTGCCGGGATCGTCCTATTCATGTTCCTGCTGATCTTCGCCGACAATTTCGCATCCACCGCCAATCTGCTGAACGTGCTCAAGCAAGTCAGCTTTCTGTCGATCCTCGCCATGGGGTTTACCTTTGCGCTGATCACCTCCGAGCTTGACCTGTCGTTCGCCAATCTGTGCAGCCTTTCCGCCGTCGTGATCGGAAGCCTGATCACATTGGAAGTGACCTGGCCGATTGCGATCCTCGCAGGAGCCTGTGTCGGTCTTGCGGGCGGCCTCCTGAACGGCTTTCTGGTGACGGTTCTCAAGGTTCCCTCGCTGATTTCCACCCTTGGCACCGCGTCGGTGGCAAACGGGCTGGCGTTCTTGATCACCGGAGGCGTCGCCTTCGTCGGGCGCTGGGACGCGAATTTCCTGTTTCTGGGCCGGGGCAAGCTGGGGCCTATCCCGTTTATCATCTTGATCACGCTCGTGATCTTTCTGGCCGCGCTGATCCTGTCCACGCAGACCCGCACCGGGGTTCACCTGCAGGCCACAGGCGAAAACGAAGAGGCTGCGCGGCGGTCGGGCATTAATACTCGGCGCAGCAAGGTACTCGGACTGAGCCTGTCTGGGTTGGCAGCGGGCCTGACGGCGGTCTTTCTCGTAGCCAATCTGTCTTCGGCTGCACCACAGATGGCCGGTGACTTTCTGCTCAACGGCATCGCCGCCACGCTTTTGGGGATGACCATGTTCACACCCGCCAAACCGAACATCCTTGGCACCTTCGTGGGCGCGCTGATCATCGTGATCCTGTCCAACGGACTGATCCTGCTGGGCGCGCAATACTACATTCAGGATATCATGTTGGGCATCATCATCATCGCATCGGTCGCCGTTTCGGCGTCTGTCTTGAAGAGAGCGGCATTCGCTCTGTAACGAAAACAAGGGGAGAGAAGACATGAAGACGTTCGGGAAAATTCTTGCCGTAGCGGGGTTCGCGGGGGCGAGCCTTGCCGCCACTCAGGTCAGCGCGTTCGAACTGGGGGTCGTGGCCTTCCAGATGTCCGCCGAGACCCAGGCGCGCTGTGCCAATACCGTGGGGGCAGAGGCGGAAAAGCTGGGATGGACCACGCAGGTGCTCAATTCCAACGGCGCGCTGGAGACCCATGCCTCACAGCTCGACAACCTGATCCAGAAGGGCGTGGACGGGTTGATCCTCTGCATGTCCAAACCGATCCAGTTCGATGCACAGTTCGAAGCAGCCAAGGCCGCCAATATTCCAGTGATTACCATCTCCAGCGGGGCCAGCCCCCACACGCTGTTCGACGTCACGCCGAATGAATACATCATGGCGGCAGAGGCGGCGATCTACTTGCTGGGCACCATCAACTACGAGGGCAACATCCTTGCCCAGCGGTTCGAATCCAACACCGGCGCGCGCATCCGGGGGGCGATCCTCGATGCCGTGCTGGTCGAGAACCCGACCGTCAAGATCGTCGGCGAACACTCCATGGCGCGCACCAAAAGCTGGCAGGACGACGTGCGCAATGGGATGAGCGCGCTGATCCTACAGAACGCGGGTAACTTTCAGGGGGTCTGGGCGTCCTTCGACGGTCAGGCGCTGATCATCGACGACCTGCTCAAAGAAAGCGGGCTGAACAAGGGTGACGTGTCGCTGGTGTCCATCGACGGCGGGCAGGAAGTCTACCGTCGTATCAAGGATCCGGAATCGATGATGACGGCCACCGTGGCGATCCCGTTCGAGGATATGGCAACGCAGGCCGTCAGCCTGATGAACCAGATCGCGGTCGAAGGGAAGGCCAAGGAAGACCTCGTACCGGGGCCCTACCTGTTCATCCCCGCAACGATGGTCGACAAGTCCAACGTGGACGAGTTCCTGCAGTAGGAGCAGTCCGGCCAGGACGCGAGAGAACCCATGCCCGTCAAGATATCGACACGTGACATCTACAAGAACTACGGGGCGGTCGAGGCGCTTCGCGGTGTAAATGTCGATATCCACGAGGGTGAAGTCCACGCGATCTGCGGCGACAACGGCGCGGGCAAATCTACGCTGATCAAGATACTCGCCGGGGTCGAGCAACCCGATCGCGGGGATGTCCTGATCGACGGCCTTCCGCGCACCTTCGCCTCGCCCAACGCATCGCTGCGGGCGGGGCTTGCCACGATCCATCAGGACCTTGCCGTAGCGCCGGAGATGGCAATCTACCAGAACATCTTCATGGGGGCGGAACTGACACGCCGCGTGCTGGGCCTGCGGCTTCTGGACAAGCGCCGGATGCGGGCGGAGGCATTGGGCTATATGGCGCAACTTAACGGGTCGATCACCGACATGAACAGCAAGGTCAACGCGCTGTCGGGCGGCCAGCGGCAGGCCGTTGCGATCTGCCGTGCATTACGATGGAACGCGAATGTGGTGATCCTGGACGAGCCCACGGCAGCCCTAGGCGTGCGCGAGACCGAACAGGTGCTGGAACTGGTTCGCTCGCTCAAGAAGAACGGCA
>JBBSJO010000326.1:0-3386 GCA_038257185.1 Rhodobacterales bacterium
ATCGATCCGGTTGGTGAGCCGGCGCCTGAACTGATCGCGATCGTGCTGCGGAATGGCCGGGAACTGCGCGTCCCGGGCGATGTTGACGATGCGGTGCTGGCGCGGCTGATCCAGCTGGTTGAAAACGCATGATCGGCCCCGGCACGGGGGTGCGCGTCTATCTGGCCTGCGGTGTCACCGACATGCGCAAGGGGATCGCGGGGCTGTCGATCCTGGTGCAGGACGTCCTGCGCCAGAAGCCGACCGGTGGTGCCGTCTTCGCGTTTCGCGGGCGCAGTGGCGATAGATTGAAACTTCTCTACTGGGATGGTCGTAACCGACCGATTGTTACCGCGGTGATTTTGCCTTGATGCGAGCGACGAGCTCTTCATCATCGAGGAACTGGTGCCAACTGTCGGTGACGCTTCGGGCATCCCTGAGCATGTCGGTCAGTTCCTCGATGCCGTCGTCGGTGAGGGCGGTGATTGTTTCTTCCGGACCGGTATAGACGCTGACGATCGAGCCGTAGGTCAGGTTGTCGTCATTCCAGACGATGGCTTCGAGAAGCTCCAGGTCTTCGCCCATCATCTTGGCGACGTAGTCGAGGGTGCAGATGTGGGTGATGGCAGCCATCAGGCGGCCTCGGCGTTTGGGACAGCGAGTGGCGACCAATTCCACGGCAAAAGTTCATCGAGGCGGTTGATCTTGTGGTCGTGGATGCGGTCAAGGACATCGGCCAGATAGGCCTGCGCGTCGAGGCCGTTCATCTTGGCTGTTTCGATCACCGTCATTACCCGCGCGAGGGTCTCCGCGCCGGTGTCTGCCCCGGCGAATAGCCAGTTCTTTCTTCCGATTCCAATCGGCCTGAGCGCGCGTTCGGCAGGGTTGTTGTCGATGGCCACCCGGCCATCTTTGAGGAACAGGCTGAATGCGGCGCGGCGGCTGAGCCCATAGCGGATGGCCTTGGCCAGATCGCCCTTGCCGGGGATCAGGGCAAGCTGGCTCTCTGACCATGCGAATAAGGCCTCGACCTTCGGGACGCTGTATTTCTGGCGGGCAGCAAGGCGGATGTCCGCAGAACGACCGGAGATTTCGCGTTCGATGTCGTAAAGCGCACCGATACGATCCAGCGCCTCGCGGGCAATGGCAGATTTGGTCTTGCTCCATTCGTCATGGAAGTCGCGGCGCAGATGCGCCCAGCATGCCGCCTCGCGCAGGCGGGGCGGGTTGTCACGTTCCGGTTCATAGAGCTTGGCATAACCCTTGTAGCCGTCGGCCTGTAGGATGCCACGGGTATTGGCCAGATGGCGATGGACGTGCTCTTCCTTCCAATCCGGCGCGAAGGTATAGACCGCACCGGGGGGCGAGGCGCCCGCCCAGGGCCGCTGGTCGCGAACATAGGCCCAGATCCGACCTTTCTTCACGCCCTTGCCGAGCCCCCGATCGCGCAAGGTTTTGTCCAGAACGCGGATCGGGGTGTCGTCGGCATGAAGCACGTCACTGGCCATGACATCCGCCTCGATCCTCTCGATCAGCGGCTGCAAAACCTTCATCGCGCGCCCGCACCAGTCCACCAGCGTGCTGTCCGGGATATCGGCCCCCATGCGGGCGAAGATTTCGGCCAGGCGATAGAGGGGGAGGTGGTCATCGTATTTCGAGACCAGAACGTAGGCCAGCAGCGCCGCGCTCGCCATGCTGCCGGGGATTGGCCTGCTGGGCGCGGGTTCCTGCACCATCTTTTCGCAGCGGCGGCAGGACTTCTTCAGGCGTGCGATCTGCAAGACCTTGAGCTGCGCCGCGACCAGGTCGGGCATCTCGCTGACATCTTCGCCCACAAGACGCAGGTCGCCGCCGCAGTCCGGGCAACAGGTGCCGGGGTCAAGCTCTTGACGCTCGCGCGGAGTGGCATCCGATACGCGGGGACGACGGCGGGGCTTGCGCTCATTGGTATCGTCACTGGCGGATACGGGCGCATCATCAGCGGCATCCTCGTCCGTGGAGGCAGTCACGCTTTCAGCGGCTGCGATCAGCAGGTCTTCCAGCGCCAGTTCGAGCTGTTCGATCTCGCGCTCGACCTTCTCTGACGATTTGCCGAAAGCCTGCTTCTTCAGTTTTGCGATGCGCAACCGCAGGGTCTGGATCAGTTGGTCATGGGCCCGGATTGTCGCCGACATCCGCGCATTCTCCGCCTGCAAGGCAGCGATCATCGCCTTCAAAAGCGCGGGGTCTTCGGGCAGGGTTTCAGCAGTGCTCGACATGCCGCTAACCATCATGAGGCAGCAGAATATGCCACAAAAACAAGATGTTTCAGGCAGATAAATTACCCGACCCGCGCCGGTGGCGCACCCCAATCCGGCCGCCGCCAGTCGATCCCTTCCCACAGCATGGCCAATTGCGCGGAGGTCAGACGCGCAGCCCCGGACGCCGTGTTCGGCCAGGGAAAGCGACCGCGCTGGAGCACTTTGTAATACAGGCAGAACCCCTGGCCATCCCAGTAAAGCAGTTTCAACCTGTCACCCTTGCGCCCCCGAAACGCGAACACCGCACCGCCTGTTGGCTTCTGATGCAGCACATCCTGCGCCAGCGCTGCCAAGCCCGCTATCCCCTTGCGCATGTCGGTCGCGCCGCAGGCCAGATACACGCGAACGCCGGTGCCCGGCCCGATCATGCTCCATCCACCGCGCGGATCAGCCGTGTCAGATCCCTGTCGTCGATGCCGCTCTCGAACCGCAGCATGCGCCCCTTGGCCAGACGAAGCTCGATCCAGGAAACCGGTGGTGGCGCCGATGCGACCGGCAACTCGGCGACGGGCGTCATGCCGACCGGCAAAAACAGTGCCCCTGCATCCGGGGACCAGAGGCCCTTGCGCTTCAGATCGTGGCGCCACGCGTAGATCTGCTGACGGGTCACCTCATGGCGCTGAGAAACCTGCGTCACCGTCGCGCCGCCCACACCAACAGCGCTCACGATCGCCAACTTGTCGTCATCATCCCAACGGCGACGCCGCTCGACCCCCAGAATTTCGCCCCGCATGACCCCTCCGCGCATAAAACACGTCGTTTGCGACGTCGCTATGCACGTGTCTTAGGCCATCAGACCGCACCAAGGCAGGCGGTGACAATCGGGCCGTTACGGTCAACTCGACGGCCTGGCCGCGGAGGTCCGGAACATCGAACGGCAGCTGATGGCATGGCATCGGCGGAACGCCGCGAGCCAGCGCCTTGAGACGATCCCGGGCGTGGGCCTCATCACCGCCACGGCGCTGGCTGCCAGCGTGCCCGATCCAGCCGTCTTCAGATCCGGCCGACAGTTCGCGGCCTGCCTTGGCCTCGCGCCCAGACAGAACTCGTCAGGCGGCAAGGACCGCCTTGGGCGTATATCGAAGATGGGGAACGGCTACCTGCGCC
>JBBSJO010000327.1:0-3383 GCA_038257185.1 Rhodobacterales bacterium
GCCTTCTTGGCCATGTCGTTCTCCTTTGTTCGACGATTGATGCCGGTCAGGTCTGCGGATCATGCGTGTTGAGAAAATCCCGAATGAACCGACGCACTTCGCGCGCGGCGCTCGTGTCCATCTCGTCGCAAAGTGCCACGAAACGGTCCCGGTCCGCCCCGCTGATCCTGATGATCAACTGGCTGTCCTTGAGGGTCTTCTTCTTGCTTTTCTTCTTCTCCGGCATGGTTTCGTCCTGACTGGCTGTGACAGATGTAACGCAAACGATATACTTTGTATATACGTTTTTTGGGAAGCCCGGAAAAGTACCGGTTCTGGTGGCCTTTCACCTCCACACTGGCATTCCTGAAGAAAATTCGGCCTGTTTGCCATTGGCAACGGATGCCAGCCCCCTTTCCACAACGACAAAGGGCCCACGGTGATGCCGCGGGCCCTTCATGCAACAAACCTGTCGCCAGTCGCGTTACTTCAACGCCGCCGATGCTTCCATAGCATCACCGCCGTCCTTGGTGGTGACGCCAGCCAGCCAGGTATCAAGCACCTGAGGGTTGCTCTTGATCCAGGCAGCGGCAGCCTCTTCCGGCTTCGCCCCATCGTCCAGGATCGCACCCATGATCTCGTTCTCCATCGCCAGCGAGAATTCCATGTTGGTCAGCAGCTTGCCCACGTTGGGACACTCGGCGACATAACCTGCGCGGGTGTTGGTATGGACCGTCGCACCGCCCAGATCGGGGCCGAAGAATTCGTCGCCGCCTTCAAGATAGGTCAGCTCGAAATTGGCATTCATCGGATGCGGCTCCCAGCCGAGGAAGACAATCGGGTCGTCCTTGCGCGTGGCGCGTTCGACCTGCGCCAGCATCCCCTGTTCGGAACTTTCCACGACCTTGAACTCCTTCAGGCCGAAAGCGTCGCCGTCGATCATCGACTGGATCAGGCGGTTGCCGTCGTTGCCCGCCTCGATGCCATAGATCTTGCCATCCAGCGCATCGGCGTTGGCGGCGATGTCGTCAAAGGTGGTGATGCCGAGGTCGGCGGCGGCCTTGTTCACCGCCAGCGTGTATTTCGCGCCCTCCAGATTGGCGCGCACGGTGTCCACGGTGCCCGCGTCGCGGTAAGGGGCGATGTCGCCTTCCATCGTGGGCATCCAGTTGCCGAGGAAGACATCGATGTCTCCCGCCGCCATGGAGGTATAGGTGACCGGCACCGCGAGGATCTTCACCTCGGTCTCGTAACCGAGCGCCTTCAGCACGGTCGTGGCCGCAGCGGTGGTGGCGGTGATGTCGGTCCAGCCGACATCAGAGAAGGTGATCTTGTCACACCCCTCCGCAAAGGCATTGGAGCCCATGGAAAGGGCCAGAACGGTGGTCGCCAGCATGCGTTTCATGGTCAGATTTCTCCCGATACAGTACAGTTCTTCTTGTTGGCTGGGCCGACTATACACCTAAACGCGCAGGCCCAGCCTGTAATAACGCAGATGCGGCGCCGATGTGCCACCCCTGATCTGGGACACTCCCGCAATGGGCGACACAGGGACCGTCAAGCACTGTTGCGCCGTGAGGCTCGGCGGACCTAGTATCGTCGCTGAGAAGCCCAGTGTTAGGAAGACCATGTCGAAACCGCCAGTCCTTGCCCCGCGCGCGCCACTGCTGGCGCGCCGTCTCAGGGTTGTCACGGGTCTGTACCTGCTGGGCTACGTGACCTGCCACCTTGCAAACCTCAGTCTTGGCCTTGTCTCCCTGGAGGCGATGGACGCGGCACGCCCCTGGCTGACGGGGCTCTGGACCACGCCGCTGACGGCACCGGTGCTGCTGAGCGCGCTCATCGTCCACTACATTGCCGGGTTGTGGTCGATCCTGACGCGCCCCAGCCTGAGCGGGACGACGCAGGATATCGTGCAGGCGCTTTCGGGTCTCGCCGTGGTGCCGCTCATGGCGATTCACGTCGTCGCGGTGGTGATGTTGCAGAACGTGGGCGTCGACGTGGATTATGTGCTGGTCAGCCGGATCTTCTGGCTCAGCAATCCGGGTTACGGGCTGATCCAGGTGCTGCTCCTCTCCGTGGTCTGGGTGCATGGCTGCGCCGGTCTCTTCATGTGGCTGCGCGCGAAGCCCTCTGTGGTCCGGACCCTGCCGTGGCTCTATCCGCTTGCCGTCGCGATCCCGGTGCTGGCGCTGCTGGGATATGCCCAAGCCGGGCGGACCGTGCTTGTGGAGGGGCTTGGTCCGGTCATCGAACAGACCAGAATTCCGCCCGGCGCCCCGGTGCCGGACGTGCCCTATGCCCTGATCGCGATCGTGACGCAGATCGTCCTCTGGGGGTCACTGGCGATCTCGGCACTTGTCCTTCTGGCGCGCGGCCTGCGGCGCGCCATTTCGCAACCCGATCCGGTCATCATCGAAACCCGCGGGGTCGGGCGCATCACCGGGCAGACCGGACAGAGCCTGCTGGACGCCCTGCGCGCCCAGGACCAGCCCCATGCAAACCTGTGCAACGGGCGCGGACGCTGCGGAACCTGCGCAGTACGTGTGCTGGCCACATCTTTGTCGCTGCCGCCCCCGACGCCCCTGGAAAAGGCGACGCTGGACCGCTTCCATCAAGGGGGCGACGTACGGCTGGCCTGCCAACTGCCGCTGGTGGAGGCCGGATCGCTGTCGGTCGAGCGGCTCCTGCCACCGGATTTCAATTTTGACCACCATGGTCCGGCACCACTCATACCCACGGATGCGGAGGCTGCGGCATGATCCGCCGGTTCGCGCTGATCGCGCTCCTGCTCGTCGCGGGACTGGGGATGGCGCTGCAACTGGGGCATGGAGCCGCATCGGCACAGGAGTCCCAAACGGATGTGCCGATCGGCGCACCTTCGGCAAATGACCTGAGCGAGTTTACCCGCCTGCTGGCCGACCCCCGTATCCAGAACTGGATCGCGGGACAGGCGGATCAAAGCGCTGCCGCAGCCCCTTCCGCCCCTACCCTGCGCGACGACATCGTCGACGCGTTGGGTCAGACCCGCGCCCGCCTCGCGCGGATCGGCACAGCCTGGCAGGCTTTCGTGGAGCGACCCGGCATCTTTGCCGAAACACTGCGTCTTGCCGTCACGCCGGAGCAACAGGTGCGCGGACTGACCCTCGTGATGATCTTTCTCTTTGTCGGGGCCGGACTTGAATGGCTCTACCGACAGTACACGGACGCGCTTCGCCTGCGGATCGAACTTCGCCCCGGCGACCACCTGCGCGACCGTCTCACATCGGCAGCACTCAGAACGCTCATCGCGTTCGGCGGGCTCGTGGTCTTTGCCGTCGGCAGCATCGGCACCTTCGCCGCCATCGAACTGCCGGACATTGTCGAGTTGCTGGTGCTGAACCTTCTGGTGGCAATCCTCTCCA
>JBBSJO010000328.1:0-3350 GCA_038257185.1 Rhodobacterales bacterium
AGCCTACGATTTTTGCCGATGTCACGCCCGACATGCGCGTCGCGCGCGAGGAAATCTTCGGCCCGGTGTTGGTACTGCGCCGCTGGTCGGACGAGCCTGCGATGATGGGCGAGGTGAATGGTCTCGACGTGGGCCTGACCTGCTCGATCTGGTCCCGCGACCTCGCCACGGCGCATCGCGCGGCGCGCCGGGTCGAGGCGGGTTTCGTCTGGATCAACGAGGTCGGTCGCCACTTCCTGGGCGCGCCCTTCGGCGGCTACAAGCAATCGGGGCTGGGCCGCGAGGAGGGGATCGGTGAGCTGATCTCCTTCACGCAGGAAAAGAACGTGCACATCAATCTCGCTGGCCAATAATTCCCGGCCAGAGCATCGGAAAAGGGAAGGGGGCGGATTATCATCTGCCTCCTTTTTTTCGTTTCAGCGCGGCGTCAGCCGCCCGACTGGGTCGCGCTCGCGCAGCCATTCCAAGAGGTCGGTAAGCTGCCGGTCGCGTTCTTGGACGATCTCGTCATAGGGGGCGTCAAACCGGTACCAGCCCCGACCCTTGATCGCCCCCAGGTGTCCCTTCTCGACAAGCTCACGCAGCACCGGGCGGCCCCGATAATTCTCGTCCCCGGTCTGGCGGTACAGCGAATCGGTCACCGCCAGCGCAGTCGCCTTAGACACAATCAGGTCTTCCGTCAGCAACGGCCCCCAGAGCGCGAGGCGCGGCCCGATGCTGAGCCGGACGGCCGCGTCTATGTCATCGCGGCTGGCGATGCCCTCGTCCATGAGGCGGTAGATCTCGGTCAGCATGGCGAACTGGATCTTGTTGATCAGGAAGCCCGGCCGCTCGCTGCAGGCGACGCCAACGTGGTCGATAGATTCGACAAAGGCGCGGCCCCAATCGATCAGCCCGGGCGGGGTAAAGTCCGCGGAGATGATTTCGATGGAGCGAATGATGTGGCCAGGCGTGATATAGTGCAGGCCAAGCAGGCGCTCGCGCTGCTGCACTCTGGCGCCGATATCGGACAAGAGCAGCGACGAGGTGTTGGTGGCTAGCACGACCTCGGGCGGGCAGAGAGCGTCAAGCTCGGCGAAGAGCGCCTGTTTGGTCTCCAGCACCTCCTGCACAGCCTCGTGCACTAGGAAGGCATCCTTCACCGCCTGGGAGAGCGAGGCCTTGGGACAGACGCGGGCTAGCATGGCGTCGATCGCGGCGGGCTCCGAGGCGAAACTCGCGGCAATCGGGCGTGCGCGCTCGGCGAAGCTGTCGAGCATGCCGGCGTTCATGTCGCACAGCACCACCGCGTAGCCGTGATGGGCATAGAGCGTGGCAATCACGCAACCCATGAAGCCCGCGCCGACGACGCAGATGGTGTCACCTTGGGGCGGTAAGGGGCGGGGAAAGGGGGTGTCGTTCATGGAACCTCGTCGTGACCGCTGCCGCCCGGCAGGGCTCGGCGGCAGCCTTGGGATGGCGTGAAAGGGAAGGCGCGGGTGCGCTAGGAGGCGGGCAACCCGAACCGTCTCCTAGCGCAGCCTCGCCGATCGGGTGCTGCCGTCAACGCGAACCGGCGGCGCGCTGACAGATTTCGCGGATGTGAAATTTGTATCTTGGAAGGGATGCGCCGTCACCCGGCCGACGCGCAAGCGTCCTTTCACAGCCACGCGCACCGGATTAGATTGTTGGGCGGGACTAAGGGGTGCTTACAGCCATCGGGGAGGGATCAGCGCCATGACCGCCGACAAGGTGAAATCCGCTGTGAGGGTGTTCGAGATCCTCGAATTCTTCGCCAGCCACCGGCAGCCCGCGCGCCTGCACGAGCTGACCACGGCGCTGGGCTACCCAGTGTCCAGCCTGACTGCCTTGCTGCGCACGATGGTGGACATGGGCTACATGACCACCGATCCCGCCACCCATGCCTACCTGCCCGCGCCGCGCCTGCAGACGCTGAGCTGCTGGATGCAGGTCGACGATTACGAGCAGACGGTGCTTTTCGACGCGCTCTGCCGCCTGCGCGAGGCGGCGGCCGAGCCGGTGGTACTGGCCGCCCCTAGTGACCTGCATGTGGATTACGTCACCTCGCTGCACCGGCAGGAGGGGCGTAACACGCATATCCGCTCGGGCGACCGGCGACTGATGGTACAGAACGGCACCGGCTGGCTGATGCTGGCGCATCGCCCGCGTCCCGAGGCGCTGGAGATCTATCGCCGGACGTTGGGAGCCGGGCTGATCTCGGCGCGGGTTTTCCCGCAAGCCGCGTTCGAGGCGATTCTCGATGCCAACTGCGAGGCCGACGTGTCGCTCCTGCACGCGCGCGACCTCCTTGATATCCCCGAGCATCGCACTGTGCACTGGGATGCCTCGATGATCTCGATCCTGATCCCTGTGCCGCCCGGTCATCCCACGCCAATGGGCATCGGGCTCCACGGTCCGACCGAGCGCATTGCGCGCCGCGCGGGCGAGCTGGCGGCGCTTCTGCGGCACACAGTTGCCGAGTTGCGGGCGCGGCTTGACGCAGGTTGAAAAGGCAAGAAAAAAACCCGCACTGGCGCAAGCGCCGTGCGGGTCCCCGGGCCTGGGGTCAGCCCGTATCGCGTGATTACTCGGCCGCCTGCGTGACTTTGCCCGCCACCAACGTGCGCCAGTCTACCTCTTTTGGATAGACCCCCTCGTGCGATGCGATGCGCGCCTGCATGCCAAAGGAGTCCGTGCCGATCGCCTTGCCGCCCTCGGCCACCTTCTGTGCAGCATCGGTCATCAGGCGGCGGAACTCAACGATGGCGAGGTCTGAGGCCCCGAGCACGTCCGTGTGACGCTGCACTCGGCTGCCCATGGAGACCCACATGATGATGTCCTCATTCGGAATACCGGGCACGCCGGTGAAGTGGCCTTCCTTCATTAATTCCCGGTCCTGCATGAAGTCATTTTCAAGTGTCCGCTTTGTACGCCACTTGTGGTCCAGATCCTTGCCGAGCACCGCGTGGTTGAAGGCTCGCCATTCTTCGGTCGACGGCACGTTCGGCCCGCCGAAGGCGATAAAGTGGAACGCGGTCTCGTCATCGTTGATGGGGACAATTACGCTGGCCACCTTGTAGTTGTTGTTGGGCGGGATCAGCGAATAATAGGGTGCCACGAACTCGGTGATGCGCAGGTAGTGATGCGTTGCCGCGTTCTTGATCGGCTTGCGGATCGCCGCGTAGTGGAAGCCGTAGCCGGTGGTTTCCGTCTGCATGCGCGGCGACTTGTCGGTCGAGGGCCGGTACCAAGCCTTGTCATCCGCCGCCGCGCTTTCAACGCGGGAGGGTTTCATTGTCGAGGAATGTAGCGACGAGGAGTGAGCGCTGTCAATCTGGCCCTCGTGGATC
>JBBSJO010000329.1:0-3327 GCA_038257185.1 Rhodobacterales bacterium
GCCCCGAGGTCTGAGAGATCATCGCCCCGGACGGAAGGTTGCGCGGGCCCTCGACCACGCCGCGGTCGATCGCGGCCTTCAGGCCGAAGGCCGGGCCGCCAACATCACGCACAGTGGTAACACCGCGCTGCAGCGTTGCCCCGGCCTGCTGTCCGGTCAGCAGATGGACCAGCCCGATGTCCTGCGTCAGGGCGACGACCTGGCTGACCGATGCCAGCGTGGCGTGCCAATGCGCGTCGATCAGTCCGGGGATCACGCTGCGCCCGCCGCAGTTGATGCGTTCGGCTTCCTCGGGACCCTGGCCGGCGGCCGGAAGGCCCGCGATTCGCCCACTTTCGATCAGAATGTCGACGCCCTGGCGCATCGACAGGGTCTCTCCGTCGAACAGGCTCAGGTTAGTCAGCAGCAGCGGTCGGGCCGGCGTCTGGGCGCGCACGTCCCGCGGTGCCAGGCTAAAGCCCGCGAACAAGCCGACCACGGCGGACATGCCGCCAATCATTTGTCTGCGGGTCAGATCCGCCTCGATCCGGCGCACTGCCGTCTGCGTTTCGCGGCGACCGCAATGGCAGAAGCTTTGCGTTCTAGGCCGATTTGCGCCTTCAAGACCTGCGTAACATATCACTTCCCTCCGCAAACGTCTTGCTTGATTTCATGCAGTTCCGGTCTGGGCTTACTAAAAGCAAACGAGATGTTTTTCAAATGGCCTAATCAAAGGTGATTTTCCGTATGCATATCTGTGCGGCAAGATGAAGCGGCGGAAATGCGGGACGAGGCGGCGGCTTGCTTTTCGGGCGGGTATCGATGTGGCCGCACGAATGTCCGGACGTTGATCGGCAAGGAATTTTGCAAGCAGTGCTGATGACCATCAGGAACGGCGCGCGCAAGGCAAGAACATCCCGGTCGCGACACGGGCGGCATCCTTGCCCGCCAAGGCACAACGAAATGCCCGCGATCCACAACCGGTGGTCCACCAGCCCGACTATCGGCATCCTAGCTGTCATGATCCTGGCGGCCTGCGATGCGCGCCCAAGCGTGGATGCACTGGCGCCATCGCCCGCCACCGTCGAAGGCACCCGCGTCGCGCAGATCTAGGTGGCCACAACGCACGCGCCCGTCGCGGGGGCAGCACCGTATTCGGCACGAGACCGTCGCTTGGCGTCAGTTATGCCACCGATGCGGTCTCGACGCGCCCCCGGGCACCGTGCAGGACAGATCGGATGGCCCCGCAATCGCCCCGACCCGGAAACCAGTTTCGCCACGCTGGACAGCATCAGCCTGCAGGAGCGCGATTTCCATCGCCCATCGCCCGTCGCCCGCGACCTGCGCCGACAGGCCGGGGTGGCAATCTTTGTTCACGGCTTCAATCACAACGTCCCAAAGCCGCCGTATCGGCTGGTGCAGCTGACAGTGGGTTCGCGCACAGACGGCGTGCCGATGCTGTTTTCCTGGCTTTCGGCGGGATCGTCCTTTGCCTATCTTGCCGACGAAGACACCGTGGCGTTGTCGCGCGATGATCTGGCGCCGGGGCTGGCGGGGCTGGTCCGCGATGCCGCAGTCGAGCCGGTCAAGGTCGTCGCCCATTCGATGGGCGGCTTGCTGCTGATGGAGGCAAGGCGCCTGCAAGGGCGCGGCGACGTGATGAAGCGTCTGTCCGTCACGATGGCCGCCCCGGACATCCATCGACCCCGACCTGTTCCGCGCCCAGATCGCAGCGATCGGGCCGATGCGCCGGACGATGACGATCTTGATGTCGCCGGATGATCGCACGCTAGCCTGTCGTCGCGCCTGTCCAGCCAGAGGGCCCGGATCGGCGCGCTGGACATCAGCGACCCTCAACTTTGGACCGCGATGCGGGCCGTCAACATCGCGGTCGTCGACATCTTTACCCTGAAGGCGTCCAGTCCAGAAAACCATGGGCGCTATGTCGAACTGGTCGCTATCTACAGCGAGCTGACCCAGAGGCAGGTCCGCTACAGGTAGCCTGCGGTGGAGATCGGCAAAGCCGGCGTGTTCTCGCTGGACGTCATTCGCGGGGGAATGAATGTTTCCCTCGTATGCATCAGATGGCTCGCGCGGCACTGGACCAGAGGGAAGGACCGCTTCACCCTGGGGGCAAAGGCCGGATCACGCTGACGGACCTTTGCGCTGGCCTGTCCCGGACCGGGGTATGATTCACGAATGTCGTGCATGTGGTTTCAGACAGGGGTGTTCATTGGCCACCAGGCTGCTCCTGTTGCGGAGAGACAAGATGTTCCCCGCGATTCATATGATGAAACGGCCCCTGCAGACGATGGCTTGCGGTTTTGCTTCGGGCGGGCGACGTTGGACGCCGCCATGCCGTTGGCGAGATGGGCCCGCAGCGGGTCATGGCAGTCGTCATGAAGGCGTCTGGCCATCGCATCCTCGATCGTGCAGCGCGTCCGCGCGACCTGGCCGTTGCTGGGCAAAAACAGTCCTCGGACGGTTTTCCGATCCTCGGAGCCCAAAGGGTGGTCGGGCCTTGTCAGGCGGAATTCCATGCCGCTCGGCCATGTCCTCGGACCGGTGGCGGATATGGTTTCGCCCTTGCAGATCATGACGAAGCGCATGGGGCGGGAGGGGATGGCGCTGCGGTTCCGGGGCTGATTGGGCCGAACTGAATGCCTCGCCATGCGCACTCGGACCAATGGCGCTCCCATGGCGCGATCCTTGAGGATGTGTGGGCCTGATACGACCAACCGGGTCAGGGTAAACGTGCCGGTACGGTCGTTGCCGATGAATAAAAACAGCTTCCCCTCAGCAGTCCGCACCCCGGCGATGTCGATATGGATCAAGCCATGTCCGCCGTTTGCTCAAGGAGCGGACGGACAGGTCCGCGGCGCGGGCCGATGGAATTGCTTGAATTTCTGCCGTTTCGGCGCGTCGCCTTCCGGATCAGGCGACCAAGAGAGGCATTCGCCATTGGGCTTGAACCGATGGCGCCGCAAGGGCTCATCGCTGAAGACCCCGATGCAGCCAAGCGCGGCAGGGATGGCTGCAGGGCAGAGAGGCCGTGCCCAACGCCAACAGCCCGTGCCGCCGCAAAGCGACGATGCCCGCCTCCTCAGCCCTCGCCAAGATCGTCCAATGGGGCTCCTTCGCCCTCGTTGGGCGATCCTCCAGCGTCTGGCGCTCCTTCGCAAGCGTCTTCAGGCTGCCCCCACCTCACAGCTCAGCGTCGCTTGCGATCGCTTGGGGCCCCCTCGGACCCGATGGCGGGCCAGCCCATTATTGCAGCTCTCACAGCGGGCATGGTCGTGGTGCTTCCATGGCAAACCTGGCCCAGAGTGCCCCCTTCCCTTCCCGAGA
>JBBSJO010000330.1:0-3318 GCA_038257185.1 Rhodobacterales bacterium
CGTCCGGCGATCTCCTTCAGGCCGTCCTTCAGGAAAGCCCCGACGTCACGCGCATTTTCCTGCAAACCTTCCTGCTCAATCACATCCAGCACTGCCATCCCGGCAGCGGCGGCAACGGGGTTACCGCCGAATGTGTTGAAGTAGCGCGCCTTGCTGCCGAATTCCGCCACCAGTCCGGGCTGCATGACGACACCTGAAAGGGGAAACCCGTTGCCCATCGGCTTGCCCATCGTCACCATGTCCGGCACCAGCCCATGCCGCTCAAAGCCCCAGAATGCCTCGCCCGTGCGCCCGAACCCCGGCTGCACCTCGTCGGCGATAAAGATGCCGCCCTCAGCGCGGATCAGGTCCACCGCGGGTTTCAGAAAGCCCGCCGGATCGGGGTAAAGCCCGTCGCTGGAAAACACCGTATCGACGATGAAGGCCGCCGGTTCGATCCCGTCCCGGCGCATCGCCGCGATGGCTTGCGCCAGGTCGGCGGCCAGCCGTGCGCCCTGTTCCGCAGGCGGCACGGTCAGCGCGTTGGGTGCGTCGATCAGCCTTACCCTGTCGCCCCGATGCACGAAATCGCCCAGCGAGGGCGACAGTTCCGCCACCGCCTCGGTCAGCCCGTGGTAGGCGAGGCGCGTGACGATCACCCCCTGCCGCCGCAAATGTGATCGGGTGATGCGCAGCGCCAGATCATTTGCCTCGGACCCCGTGCAGGTGAACATGACATGCCCCAGCGCATCCGGCATCGTCGCCAGCAACCGCTCTGCGTAATCAATCACCCCGTCGTGCAGGTAGCGGGTATGCACATTCAACACCCCCATCTGCGCAGTGATCGCCTCTACCACCTTCGGATGGCAGTGCCCGACGGAGGCGACGTTGTTGTAGCAATCGAGGTACGTCTTGCCGCCCTTGTCCCACAACCACACCCCCTCGCCCCGCACAAGATGCAGCGGCTCCTCGTAGAACAGCCTGTAGGCAGGGCCCATCGCTTTTTCGCGCCGGGCGATGAGTGCCGCATCTGCCGGGTCCAGTCCCCCTGCCCTGCTGCTGTCGTAGGCGTTGACCATGGTCATCGGGTGTCCTCCTTGGTCGAAAGGGCCGCCGCGTGGAGCGCGGCCACGGCGGCGTCCGTGCCGATCCTGTCCAGCGCGTTCAGGCCGCGCAGCGATGCCGCGCCGTTGCGCAGGATATACGTGGCGTTCTCCGGGTATCGCCGCGCACGCCAGGCACCGATGGTCAGGCTGGTGGCGTGGCGCAGGCGCATGAGGTCGGGCAGCAGTGCGATCTCCTCCGGCTCCAGCGGCAGGACGGAGGTGTAGCCCGCGATCAACCGCGCGACGTCATCCATGGGCTGCTCGGTATCGGCGATCTGGTAGGAGCACGCCACCGCCAGATCGCAGACCATCGGTGTCTGCACCATGTCGCCGAAGTCGATGATCCCCGTCAGCCGCGTTGCCTCTGGCCCATCCACCAACAGATTGTGGGGATTGAAATCGTTGTGCCCTACTTGCGCCCGCAGATGGGTCAGACGTGGTTGGATATCGGCCTCGAACAGGTCGAGCAGGTCCGTCAGACGCGCGCGCAAGGCCGTGTCCTCAACGGCCTCCAGCATCGGGCGCAGACGGTGCGCCTGCTTGATGTCCCACTGCAGGAAATGCCCCGCCGCCGGGTGGAAGAACCCGCGCAGCGCCAGCGTCAGCCGCCCCAGCAGCCTGCCGATGTCGCCGTGCAGCGCATCACCCCCCACGGCGGTGCTCAGCACCGTGCCCTCCAGATAGGTCAGCAAGCGAACGACATGCCTTTGCCCCGTGGGCGACGTCACGACCTCGGAGGCCCGTCCCGACAGGCTCTGACAGACATGCGGCACGGGCAGCGAAGGATCGACCACGCCGAGGTGCATCAGCGCCGCGGTCTGCATCTCAGTCACCGCGGGGTCCTCCGCCGCATTTGTGATCTTCAGCAGCGCCTGTTCTCCTGACACCAGCGTGATGCGGAAATTCGCGTCCTTCTCGGCGGTCAGGCGGCTGACGTTGCCCGTGATGCCGTAGAGGTCCCGTGCAATATCCGCGGCGATGTCGAGCGGGATCGCCGGAGCGTCGTGGCTCAGCAGGTCGGCCGCCCCCTCCACCGCCACCGCGTCGGTCCGCGCGATGACCGGCGGCAGCCCACCCGCCTGCAATACGGCCCCCTCGCGCATCAGCCCTCTACCTCTTCGACGCCGCACCATTCAGCGATGAAGAGCGCCATCGCCTGCGTGATCCGTCGCACCGACGGCAGGCTCACGCATTCGTCGATCCCGTGGATATTGCGCGAGATTGGCCCGTAGCACAGCGCGGGGATCCTGTTGTAAAGCGCGTAGACCCGCGTATCGAGGTACCCCGCCGTCATGAAGCTTTGCAGCGCCGCACCGATTGCTGCCTCGTGCGCATTGGCCAGCACCGCTTCGGCCTCCGTTCCGGGCTCCAGCACGTAGCCTTCCGCGTAGAACCCGTTGAACACGACTTGCGGGGGGTTGTTCGACAGAAACCCGTCGTCCTTGGCGAAGGCGGCGATGCGGTCCGTGATCTCGCGCGCCATCTCCTCGGCCCCCTGCCCCGGATAGATTGACACGCGGCAGTCGATGGTACACCAGCTTGGCACCGACGACGCCCAGTCTCCGCCCTCGATCCTGCCGATGTTGAGGTTGATGGGATGCGGCTCCTCCTCGAAATGCGCGTGCTCGCCCTTCGCCACGTTCCACTCCGCCTCGATCTCGCGCAGCGCGCCGACCACGCGGTAGGCCGCGTCGATGGCATTCGCGCCCTCGCCCATCTCGCGCACGTGGACCGGCACGCCGCGCAACTCCACCTTGAACCAGAGGACCCCGGTGTTGGCACGGACCAGCTTCTCGTCCTCGGGCTCGGGGATCAGCACGGCATCGGCGGTGTAGCCTTCGAGGTAGGTCTGCAAAGCGCCGTTCCCGGTCGATTCCTCCTCGACCACCGACTGAACGTAGACGGTCGCAGCAGGCTGCAACCCGATCCGCCGCAACGCGTCGAGCGCAAAGAGGTTCGCCGCCGCCCCCGCCTTCATGTCCGCCGCCCCGCGTCCGTACATCCAGTCGCCCTCGACCTTGCCCGAGAACGGCGCGTCGCTCCACATGTCCGCCACGCCTTCCGGGACCACGTCGAGATGTGATTGCAGGATCAGCGAGCGCCCCTTTTCGTCGCGCGGGCGGTGGATGCCAACGACGATGGGCGCGTCGGAATGCTCCTCCGTAAACCTTGCCCCGCCCGGATGCGCCTCGATCGCCGCGCGGTCCATCGCGAAGCGGTCCATGGTCATGCC
>JBBSJO010000331.1:0-3263 GCA_038257185.1 Rhodobacterales bacterium
CCACCTCGGAGTCCACCAGACAAGTGACTGTTTTATTGCGCTATTTCAGGATTTCAGGGTGGATTCCACGAGGGGTGGACTCCCAAAAAAATCGCTCTGACGCTAGCGATATGCCGCGCTGCGCCCCCCCGTATACGTTTACGGCCAGAAAGGAACCGGAAAACAATGGCTTAGGGTTTCTGCTCAGTCCCGTTCGGTTACCGCTTGATCCGAAAAAACTGTCTCTCATGCTGGTTCGGAGAGCGTTTTGCCGGGTCAAACGGTGGGCACTTATCCCCGCAAACCCGCGTCTCCGACCCGTGTAAACCCTGCTTCTGGACCCCGACTGGATTCCAGTCTGGATTCCGGAATCCACCACGGAATCCACCGCAACGAAGAAGGGGAGAGCCGTCGTCCGACGCACTCTCCCCATCATGCCCTTCGGGTAGCACCCCAGTGTTGCATGTGTCGAACGAAAAAGTGTTGCAACACTTTTGCAGATCTCACGGGAGGTGGTAGCCTGTCTTGCATGAACATCCGAAAAAATGGGGAGACCGAACCTCGCATGCCGAAATCTGGCCGAGATCGAGACGAGCGGCAATCGGACCTGTTCGATGGGCCTGTAGCGCGTGGGGATGCGTTACCCCGGGTGCCAGTTCCGTCCATCGACCCAACGTCGCTGAGCGATGCTGACCTGCTGGCGAGATTCGTCAGTGCGGCAATGGCTGAAGTCGCCGCACTCGGGGAAGAAATCATGCGCCGACGCCCGGAGGGATGGACACAGGCGGCGCTTGCGCTCTGGGACCGCTTCCTCGGGTTCGGAGAAACCAAACCGATGCTCGAACAGGTGGTGATCCTCGAGATCGTGCAACGCACGGTAGAGGCTGCGCTCCTGCGTAGCATTCTCCTTCGTGGTCCGATGGCCGAATGCCTTGATGCGCATGTCCTGCTCGCGGCCGCCGCCTGTCGGGTCGCTCTGCCTGCAGATGTTGTGCTTAGGGGGTTGTTGCATGGCGGGGCGGGGGTGCGACGTGCAGCAGTGCAACTGGCAATTCCGTCCGGTGTCGCGACCGAGAGGCTGCATCCGTATTTGGCGGACTCAGCCCGCGAGGTCAGGCGCGCAACGGCGACGGCGCTCGCCGAGGCCGGCGAAACGCTCGCTCGGGATCCCCTGCTGTTCGAAATGCGTGTTCGGCCTGATCGGGCCGGGCTTGAGGCCCTCAGCTTCGTAGCCGATGACGATGTCGTCATACGGCTGGGGCAGATTGCTCGACAGCATCCTGCGTGGTGCGGGATCGTCATCGAGGTCCTTCAGACGATCGACCACCCCAGAGCCGAGCGGGTCGCCACCGGCCTGTCTGGCTAAACAGGCGGATGGCGGTGGTGTCACGCGGCCCCTGCATTCAGCCGCGAGGCAATCTTGGTCAGCGCAATCTGCCAGCGCCGCCATGCGGTGGTACGATCACAGCCAAACTCAGCGCTGATGTGTTTCCACGGCACACGTGCCGCGCGTGACCACACGAGCCTGCGCTCCGTCACCTCGATCCACAGCACCCAGTCAGAGGTCTGTTCAAGCCGGGTGATGGCTGCAGCCGAAGGCCAGACCCGCATGGGCTGCGGATCCATCGCCGCGATCTCGCTGCGGGTACGGACGATGTCGGGCCACGCGTTGAAGAACCCCTGCGCCTTGACCGGTGGCAGCTTGCGCAGGGTGCGGAACGCCTCCTCGAAATGGTCGGCCACATCGTCGGCGGTCCAGTTACGATCAGCCATGGCGCACCCCCTGCCCTTCGGGCCGCTTGCCATAGAGTTTCTCGCCAAGCTGTCGGACCAGTTCGCGTTCTGGCCACGTCAGGCGCTGGTCGTCGGCAGCGACCGCCAGCAAACCCTGTTCCCGCCAGCCTTCACGCTTGACCTGGTCGGCGTCGCGGCGCTGGCCGCCGTAGCCCTTCGGCATGAAGTGCGTCCCGGTCATGCCAGCCCTCCCTCCGCAACGCCCATTTCTGTCGGGGAGAAATCGACGCCTGTGTCATTTGGCACCCTACCCCCATCAAAAGCCGAGGCTTCGATTTGGCTCCCTGTTTTCTGGGCAACCGTCGGCTCTGACGCTCCATTGGGGGCAAGTCGAGCCCGCAAAACGGCGCGCTCTTCTTGATCCAATTTTCGGCGCCACGGGTTCTTGCCCATCCGGAACGGCCAGCTGGTGCAATCCAGCGCTGTGCACAAACGCACCTCCTGCGCAGGGCCATTGCAGCAATCGAGGCGTTTCAGCCGCAGGGCCCGCAGCGGAGACATCCGCACATGACCCAATTGCTCCAACTCATTCGACGACATTGAGCGCGGATCGCGGCCCACCTCAAAGCCGTCGAGGCGATCCAGACCGATATCGCGATGCGGGTTCATGCCACACCTCCTTTTTCGGCCTTGGCGGCAGCCTCGCGATACCGCGCGGCAAGGCGCTGATCTTGCTCGAGGTCGATCTCGCTCTGCCCCGTCTCACGCTCGATGTGTTTCCCCTTGCCATGGCGCGCCCAGGCGGTGAATGCGCGGGTCAACTTGCGCTGCTGCGCCGAGGATGCGGCCTGTGCCGCGGCAGAGATCAGCGGCGTGATGTGTTGGGTGAAGAAGGGCAACCAGTCGGTTGGGTTCGGTATCAGGACCTGTTCGATGATGCCGGCTTCCGTATCGATCAGCACGAACGTGCCGACTGTCGTGCTTGGCCAGAAATGCACCTCGATCCAGCCTCCCTCGCAGCCGTCATCCGTGAGCGGCACGCTGGTGCAGCCCAACACACGCGTGAACGAATGATGCCAGTTGACGCCCTCTTTCTGGAAGAGCCGGTCAGCCTCATGATACCAATCAGGCAGGTCAACGTCGTAAAGCCGTCCCGCCTCATAGACGCGCATTCTGTCGAAACTCATGGGTATTTCTCCTCTGTGGGTTTTGGGTGTGATGGGGAACCTGTTGGTGCCGCTGCGTCCAGACGGGCTGCCAGCGCATCGAGCGGCGCGCGGCGCGTGGCGAGGACGGCCTGCATGCTGGCGGTCAGGCGGGATCCGAGGGCGTCGAGACGCTCGGCGTCGGACTGCTCCAGCGCATCTTGCGCAGCGATGTCACATGGCGTTACCTCGAAGCTCGCCAGAGGCCCGAGGCGGTTGGTCAGCCAGGCTTCGGGATCGGGAATGCGGGCGAGATCGACGCGGGCGATCCGGGCGCGGTGGCCGGGCCCCTCGGGGCGGTAGGTCACCTCCGCAGAGGAGTGTGACATTTGGCTATTATAGAGA
>JBBSJO010000332.1:0-3247 GCA_038257185.1 Rhodobacterales bacterium
AGCCATGGTTGCCGACAAGCCGCAGAAGGACAGCGGCGGACACGGTGGCGGCATGCCCGACATGGGCGGCATGGGCGGCATGATGTAAGCTGCTCTGATCACTCAGAGACCAGGGGGGCGTGCCGTAAGGCGCGCCCCTTTCCTTTTGCGTTCAGCCGATCGCAGACGTTGTGTGATCAGATGGCCCGCGGGTCCGCCCGATGATCCGGCACACCGCTGCAAAGGAAAGGACCCCGACCGCAATCGGCACGAGGAAAATTTCCGGGTCATGATCAACGGCAACGACGGACCTTGTCACGAGCACGAGCGTGAGGGCACCGGCGGCCGCCACGACCATCAGCCAGCCTCGCGCGCGTTGAGGATGCGTTTTCCAGTAGGCACGCGCCAGGACGTCCAAGTACATCCACGGCACGCAGGCCACGATGAGCGGCTGTAGGAACTGGATCTGCCAGGAACCGTTGCCGGATACCAGCAACAAAAGAAAAAGCGCGAGGAAGAAGGACGTGATGCCGAGGGCGAGCGTGGACCAATATGCTGTCGACAAGAGCAACCTGTCGGCTAGGCTCGGCTGTCTTATCATCCAATTCCTCCACAAGATATTTCCCGGTGCTGATGCCATTAGATGATGGCAGGAATTTGCCGCAGAAGCGGAAAAGGATAACGCGGTCCCGGTCTTGGCGGAATGCCCTGCTGCAGATACTGCTAACCCCATGCGCCTCGCACTCCTCACCTCGCTTACCATGCTGGCATTCGCCGCCAATTCGATCGTGACGCGCATGGCGATCATGGGCGGTCACATCGACCCGTCCGGGTTCGCGCTTGTGCGGGTGCTGTCGGGTGCTGTGGTGCTGGGCATGTTCATCGGCCTGCGCGGCGGTGCCCTGCCGCTGCTGCGCCGCAATCGGTTACCGGGGGCGCTGAGCCTCACGATCTACATGATGGGCTTCTCGCTGGCCTATCTGACCCTCGACGCAGGCTTGGGGGCGCTGATACTGTTCGGCGTCGTGCAGATCACCATGTTCGCCCATGGCACCCTGCGCGGCGCGGCACCGACGCGGCGGCAACTCGCGGGGGCCTCTGTGGCTTTCGCCGGTCTGCTGGTCGCCCTCTGGCCCGGACCGGGCGGCGCTGCGGATCCGATAGGGGCGGCGCTGATGGTGGCTGCGGGGCTGGGGTGGGCCGCCTATACCATCGTCGGGCGCGGGTCCGTCGATCCGCTGGCCGCGACGTCGGCCAACTTTCTGCTCTGCCTGCCCCTTCTGCTGATCCTGCTGCCCTGGGCGGACCTGTCGTTCACCGCGACCGGGATCGCGCTTGGCATCCTCTGCGGCGGCGTCACCTCCGGTCTGGGGTATGCCCTGTGGTACAGCGTCCTGCCCCGAATGAACGGGGCTACGGCGGCCATCGTGCAACTCAGCGTCCCGATTCTCGCGATCGGTGCGGGCGCGCTGGTGCTGGGAGAGACCCCGGGCCTCACCATCCTGCTTGCCGCCGTATTGGTCGTAGGCGGCATCGGCTGGGCGGTCAGCGCACGATCCGTTCAAGCGGATCGTAAAGGATGACCCCTTCTGCCCCGAAAGCCACCGCGCCAAGGCTGTCGGGCTTGTGCCAGGTCCCGGCCAGTTCGGCTTGCGTCACCCAGCGGCGGTCTGTGACGATGTTTTCGCTGTCCTGCCAGTCCGGGTCGATCCGCGCACTCCCCGCAACGGTACAGCGGAAGTAGACATCGACCTGGTGAAAACCACTGTCGGGATCGTGGAACTCGTTCACAAGACAGGGCGCGCCCACCTCGATCTCCAGCCCCGTCTCCTCGCGGACCTCGCGGCGCAGGTTGTCGGGCAGAGAGGTGCCCAACTCCGCCCCACCGCCCGGCGCACACATCAGCGTCGATTTGCCGTCCGGATAGGCATTGACCAGCAAGAGCCGCACCTCGTGCATCAGGACGGCGCGCACGGCCAGGCGGGGGGTGTCGGGGCGCATGTCAGGGGGCCTTTTGTGGAGTCATCACGCAGGCAGCATTTCACAAGCGCACAAATCAGTCTATCTGCTGCGCCATGATCTACCGTCTTCTCCTCCTCGCCGCCCTGCTGGCCACCGCCAACACCGCCTCTGCCCAAAGCGCCGGTCGTTGCGTCGTGCTCTTGCACGGGCTGGCGCGGACCGAGACGTCTTTTGCCCTGATGGAAGCCGCGCTGAAGAACGAGGGCTACCGCGTCGTGCGTCCCGGCTACCCTTCGACCGAAGCGCTGGTAGAGGAACTCGTGCAGGAAACACTGCCGCACGCCGTCGCGGATTGTGGAACGCCAAAGGTGGATTTCGTCACGCATTCCATGGGCGGCATTCTCGTGCGTCAGTGGGTTGCGGACGCAGGAGCCGACAGGGTAGGTCGCGTGGTCATGCTCAGCCCGCCCAATCAGGGCAGCGAGGTGGTGGATGAATTGCACGACCTTGCGGCCTTTGACTGGGTCAATGGCCCGGCAGGCCAGCAGATGGGCACCGGGCCGGAGTCCGTACCTCGCCAACTGCCGCCCGTGACCTTTGAACTTGGCGTGATTGCCGGATCGCAATCGCTCAACCCCTATTTCTCGTCTCTGCTGCCGGGGCGGGACGACGGCAAGGTCTCCGTCGCCTCGACCCGCGTGGAGGGAATGAAGGATCATATCGTATTTCCGGTCACCCATACCTTCATGATGAACAACCCGCGTGTGATTGCCGAGACGATGGCTTTCCTCAACACCGGCCGTTTCGACCGCTCGATGAACTGGATCGACGGCGTGCTCGACTCCATCGGATGCCCCGACGCCGGGTGCCTGACCGGGGACGAGTGATGCAGGGCTTCGATCTGACGGGGGCAAAGGTGCTGCGCCACGAGGGCCTGACAGGCGACCGTCTGTCCTTTGCCGAGGGGCTG
Organism: Rhodobacterales bacterium; assembly: GCA_038257185.1. Lineage (GTDB taxonomy): Bacteria > Pseudomonadota > Alphaproteobacteria > Rhodobacterales > Rhodobacteraceae > Sulfitobacter. Next base: position 2,912 of record JBBSJO010000332.1, read on the forward strand.
ATCCTGGCCGATCCGGTCGGGCGACAGGTGGATCTGAGCGGGTACATGGTCTTGCCGGGCATCGTCGATCTGCACGGCGACGGGTTCGAGCGGCATCTTGCGCCGAGACGCGGCGCGATGAAGCAGGCGGGCGAGGGGCTGGTGGCCGTCGATGCCGAGTTGGGTGCCAACGGCATCACCACCGCGCTTCTCGCCCAATTCGTGAGCTGGGAGGGCGGATTGCGCGGACCGGAGTTCGCCGAGACCGTCTTTTCCGCAATCCGCGAAACCGGGCCCGATCTGGTCACCGACATCCGCCCGCAACTGCGGTTCGAGACGCATCTGCTCGATCACTAC
>JBBSJO010000333.1:0-3241 GCA_038257185.1 Rhodobacterales bacterium
GAGAAGGACTTGAAAATGCGCCTCGGGAATGGCCATGCCGTTCACCGTGTGGCCGACCTGCGCCAAGTGATCCTGGCGATCAGTGCAAGCAACCCGCGCATCGTAATAGGCCTTCAGATCCATCGCCTTGCCCCTGTCCTTGCTTTGCCGGACCCTACCCCGGGACAGAGGTGCGGACAACCGGACATCCCGGGTCGCTTCGCCTTGAACTGGCGGGGGCGATGGCGGATAACAACCACAGGTCGCGCCCGGCCCCGACGAGGTGACATGAAGCTGGAATTTCTGCTGTGTGGCAGCCCGACCGACACCTTCTTTTCGCAGATGGCCTTCTTTCGGCTGTGCCTTGACCGGCTCGGCGGTGACGAGGCGGCAGCGCGGGTTGTCTGTGTCTTTGGCGATCATGCGACAGAGGAGGTTTCGGCCCGCTGGCAACCCTATTTCGAGCGGATCGAGGTGCATTGGGCGCATGCGCCCGAGGCTTGGAACCCGCACCATGTGGCCCAGCACAACATGCGTTTCGACCTGCTCGATCCCACGGCGGACCTGTCCTTGCTCTGCGACGCGGATGTGGCTGTGATGGCGCCCGTGACCCCGCTTGCCCAGGAAATCTGCGCCGATCCGGCATTGGCGGGGGTGATCGCACATCTGCACTTTCCGTGGGAGGGCCGCGACCGCAATCCCCAGCGTGATTGGCGCGATATCGCACGGCTGGCCATCGGTCGCCAGATCCTGCGCCCGTTTCGCTACACGCTCACTCCGCCCGACAGCCCTGCCGCCGCTCCCTTCTATATCAACATGGGCGTCTTCGCAGGCCCGCCTGCGCTGCTTGCCCGTTTCAATGCGCGCGACAGGCAGATCAGGCCCACCGTCGCAAAGGCACTGACCGACTGGTGGGCGCCGCAGGTCTCTCTGGCACTGACCTGTGCGGATCTCGACATGCCGGTCAAGGCACTCGCGATGCGGTTCAACTACCCCAACGATCCCAGGGCCGACGCGCTCTATCCCGATGAGATGCGGCACATCGTTTTCATGCATTACCTGCGCGGCACCTATTTCGCACGCGAAAGGATCTTTGCCGATGCAGCGGGATTCGAAGAATTTCTGCACCTGCCCCTGCGCGGGTCCGATGCCCTGTTCCAGCGGTTCGTCATGGCGTTGACGCAGGGGCGTTATCCCTTCCCGCACTGAAGCCTACAGGGCATGGCCAAGGGCCCGCACCGCCGCGTGGAGCCTGTCGCGCGTCGCATCGTCGTAGCGCCGCCCGCCAAGGTCTGCCTGCGGCGTCCCCAGGTAGGTTTTGCTGAACCGCGCATTGCTGTCGGCAAAGCGCGCCCTGAACGCCCGTGCCCCTGCGGCATCGAACAGCACGGCGGGAATGTCGTGGGGGGCAAGCGCCGCGAACACCTGATGATAGAGCGCTTCACGCCCCTCGATCTCCCCCCCGTTGAACAGCCGCGCCGTCAGCAGAGCGCGCGCACCCAGAGAGCGGTTCGCGGCGGTCTCGTCGCGCCGCTCCCCGGCAAGGGCAGCGGCCTGCGGTGACAGGCAGGCGAGGAGCTGTGCGATACCATCCTGCGCCGCCGCGTCATGGACCCGCGCCAGGATGCTTTCGGAGCCAAACCCGGCGGCCCATTTGGCACATTCCGCAGCGTAATCTACACCCTCAAGGGCCTCGGCATAGTCGGCGAAGGATCGTGTCTCGCTCTTGAGCTTGACCATCTGGTTGTATTCGGATTCCGCGACCTCATCCTGGGACCGGACGAAGAAGATGACCTTTATCTGTACGTTGATGGCGAGTGCCGCGAACCAGCGGGCCAAGGCCGGGATATCGGCCAGCGGAAAGTTCTCCGAACTCTGCAGGACCGCAGGGGCTGTGCTGGCGCAGATCTCCGCCGCCGTTGCGTCGCGGATTGCCTGCGGGTGGGCGGCGGGGATCATGTAGCCGGGCAGGCTGGTGATGAAGCTCTTGGCGAAGGCCTGATGCCCGTGCCCCCGCCCCATGTCGCCGCTGCGAAGGTAATCGACCCCGCAGCGCAGCAGATCCTCGCGACGACCGGAAAGGAAGCGCTGTTGCGCGGTGGTCCCGGTCTTGCCGCGCCCGATGTGCAGATAGATGGTCTTCACGCCGCTCCCCGGCCCGACTGCTTGAGGTCCGGCCATTGGCACGGCCCGCACCCTTACTGTCAAGATGCCCGGATGAGTCGTGCTCCGCGCGAAGCACCTCTACGACCGCCAGCCGCCTTTCCCGAGCGGAGGCGCCCGCCCCGGTCCCTCAAAGCCCAAACGGTTCCTAATATTAAGCAACGTCTTTCCCGCAAACGATCTCCCTGGTTGAATCTTTCGAAACTCGCCTTGACAGCCTTATTGTTCAGCGACCTACTGAAGCCAACGCAGCCGACATTTCAGTCTACTGGGGGGTAGCGAGGTCAAAGCGGCGGTCCAACAGGAGTGGAAGGGTTCGTCTATGGCGTGGTTTGTCGCGATTGTTGCGCTGGTCATCGCAGCCATCCTCATCATCCTCTTTCTCAGCCGCTACTACCGCAAGGCCACGCGCGAGGTCAGCGTGGTGCGGACCGGTATGGGGGGCCAGAAGGTGGTGCTCGACGGGGGCTGCCTGGCTTTGCCCTTCCTGCACAAGGTGTCGGAAGTGAACATGCGCACCTCCAAGCTCGACATCGAGCGGTCGGGGGCGAAATCCATCATCACCAAGGACCGTCTGCGCGTCGACGTGGCGGCGGAGTTCTACGTCCGGGTCGAGGATACCGTGCGGGGGGTGGCGACCGCGGCGCAGGCTTTGGGCGGCAAGTCGTTTCGCGCCACCGACCTTGAGGAAATCCTCGAAGGCAAGCTGGTGAACGCCATGCTTTCGGTCGCGGCGGGCTATACGATGGACGACCTGCAGGACAACCGCGCGAACTTTGCCCGCGAGGTCAGCGCCATGCTGGACGAGAACCTCGCCAAGAACGGCTTGATGCTGGAATCCATGTCGCTCACCCGGATCGACCAGACGCCCTTCAACGCGCTGGACGAGAACAACGCCTTCAACGCGCTTGGGATGCGGCGTCTGGCCGAGGTGATCGCGGTCAACAAGAAGGAACGCGCCGTCATCGAGGCGGATGCCGATGTCTCCGTGCGCCAGAGCCAGCGGGAGGCGACCAAGCGCAAGCTGACCACCAGCCGCGAGGAAGAAGAGGCGATGAACACGCAGCAGCGCGAGATCGAGATCGCGCGGTCCCGCTCC
>JBBSJO010000334.1:0-3225 GCA_038257185.1 Rhodobacterales bacterium
CAAGATCGAGCGCTGGCGCCAGACCCTCAAGAACCGCATGCTGCTGGAAAACTACTTCCTGCCCGGTGACCTCGAAGCCCAGATCGAGACGTTCGTCGAGCACTACAAACACCGCCGCTACCACGAGAGCCTGAGCAACGTGACACCCGCCGATGCCTACTTCGGCAGAGCCGAAATGATCATCAGACAACGCGAAAGGATCAAGCGACAGACCATCGAACATCGGCGCTTGCAGCACCGCAAGCTCGCCGCCTAACATCAACCCCCCGACGAGGCCGATCCTTCGCTAATTTACGCCACGAGTTGCGCCAAATGTTCTTCTGTGGACGCCCCTTCGAACGCAAGCGGTAATTTGGGGCTGATTGCACGTTGGTCGGATGCTGCCATCTGTCCGGCCTCGTAATGCAGCAACATTAGCTGCGGGCCCGTATGGGAGTTCGCGGATCGGATCCAGATCAGACGAGCGTGCTCAAGGCACAAGAACATTTCCTGGTTTTCCGACGCCGTCTTGCCGACTGTTGTGCCATACCCTCCTTCGACCGCTTGTCGTCCTCCGACGACCTCTGATGGCCGCCCGGCTTATGCCGCCGTTGCCATCGGAGCTCTGTAATCCTCGTTCTTCATGAGCAGCGCCCAAACTATACGCGCCGTCTTGTTGGCCTGTGCGACTGTCACCAGCATGCGCGGCTTGCGCGCCAGCATCCCGGCTAGCCATGATCCTTCGGGCGCCCCGCGCCTGCTTGCATGCAGGACTACCGAACTGCTGCCGATGATCAGCAATCGCCGCAGTGTGCGTTCGCCCATCTTGGATGTTCGGCCCAGCTTTGTCTTTCCACCCGTTGATTTCTGCAAGGGTGTGAGCCCGAGCCAGGCAGCAAAGTCACGGCCGCGTTTGAACGTTTGCGCTGCCGGTGCCAATGCCGCGATCGCTGTCGCCGCAATCGGTCCGATGCCTGGAATGGTCATCAGCCGGCGGGCAACCTCATCTTCACGGGCGCGCCGAGCAATCTCCTTGTCGAGGTCTGCAATCTGACAATCGAGTTTCTCGAGCATGTCGAGCATAACCCGGAACATCTCCCGTGCTGCATTCGGCAGTGACGCACCGACCTCGTCTTCAATCAGCTCGCCCAGCATTGTCACCCAGGAAGGCCCTTTCGGTGCCACCCAACCGTACTCAGTCATGTGCCCGCGAATCGCGTTGATCGTCTGTGTGCGTTGGCGAACCAGCAGGTCGCGCGTGCGGAATACCAACGCTGAGGCCTGCTGTTCCTCACTCTTCACCGCCACAAACCGCATGTTAGGCCGCTGCACCGCCTCGCAGATCGCCTCAGCATCGGCTGCATCGTTCTTCTGGCGCTTTACGAAAGGCTTCACATAGGCCGGTGGGATCAGTCTCACTTCGTGGCCCATACGCATCAACTCGCGGGCCCAATGATGCGCCCCGCCGCAGGCCTCCAGCGCCACAAGGCTCTTCGGCTGCTCAGCGAAAAACTCCAGCACCTTTCCACGTGCAATCCGGCGGCTGAAAACCCGTTGGCCCCCAGCATCCGCGCCGTGAGCCTGAAAGACATTTTTTGCGATATCCAATCCGATCGTGATAACCTCTGCCATGGACGCCTCCTTCTCGTAGATGTTCTGCAACACCTACCTTGGCACATAGATGCCGTCGGGGGGCGTCCACCCCATCAGACGACGGACATGTGCCGCTGGCCCACCCGCCGGGGCATGCGCAGGTGGACTTTGGCGAGGCGGTCGGGGTGATCGGCGGGGTGCGCCAGAAGATGCACTTCCTGTGCATGGATCTGCCGCAGTCGGACGCCTGCTTCGTGGAGGCCTTTCTGCGGGAGACGACCGAGGCGTTCCTGGACGGCCATGTCTCGGCGTTCGCGTTCTTCAGCGGGGTGCCGTGCTCGATCCGGTACGATAATCTCAAGATCGCGGTGGCGAAGATCTGCGGCGACGGCAAGCGCGAGCGGACGCGGGCGTTCACCGAGCTGGTCAGCCATTACCTGTTCGCGGACCGCTTCGGCCGCCCCGGCAAGGGGAACGACAAGGGCAAGGTCGAGGGGTTGGTGAAGCATGCCCGGATGAAGTTCATGACGCCGATCCCGCATGCGGCGAGCTATGATGCGTTCAACGCTGAACTAGCGGAGCGCTGCCGGGCCCGTCAGGGTGAGCGCCCCGGCGCCATGCCGAGACCATCGGCGAGCGGTTGGTGGCTGACACGCTGGCGCTGCGCCCGCTTCCACCTGTGCCGCTGGAGCCATGCGAGAAGCGCGCCGGGCGTGTGTCATCGACCGCACTGGTGCGCTACCGGACCAACGACTACTCGGTGCCGACCCGTTACGGCTTCCAGGACGTGGTGGTGAAGGGCTTCATGGATGAGATCGTCATCCTGTGCGGCGGCGAGGAGATCGCCCGGCATGCGCGCAGCTATGGCACCGGCGTGTTCGTGGCCGATCCCCTTCATTATCTGACGCTGATCGAGATGAAGCCCAATGGGCTCGACCAGGCCGCGGCCCTGCAGGGCTGGGAGCTTCCGCAAGTGTTCCAGCACCTGCGTCATCTACTGGAGGCGCGGATGGGGAACCGGGGCAAGCGCGAGTTTATCCAGGTCCTGCGGCTGCTGGAAGCAACGCCCAGGGACGTCATCACGTTCGCGGTCACCGAGGCGATCCATATCGGTGCCGCGGGCTTCGATGCGGTCAAGCTGATCGCGCTGGCGCGCATCGAGCGCCGCCCCGCCCGGCTCGACCTTACCGCCTATCCACACCTGCCGAAAATGGACGTGAAGACCACAATCGCCGCGGACTATGCGGTGCTGGCGGCATGACGGAGACCATCGGCGATACGATGCCGACGGGCACCATGGCGGGCACGCCCCAGGTCCTGCTCGCGCACCATCTCAAGCAACTAAAGCTGCCGACGGTGCTGCGCGATTATGACAAGGTCGCGCGCGAGTGTGCTCGCGACGGCACCGACCATCCGCGCTACCTTCTGCGTCTGATCGAGCTGGAGCTCATCGACCGCGAGCGCCGCACGATCGAGCGGCGGATCCGGGCGGCGCGGTTCCCGGCGGTAAAGAGCTTCGACACCTTCGACTTCACCGCCATCCCCGGGCTCAACAAGATGCTGGTGCTGGAACTGGCTCGCTCCGAGTACATCCTGCGCCGCGAGAACATCATCGCGCTGGGCAACAGCGGCACCGGCAAGACCCATGTCGCG
>JBBSJO010000335.1:0-3223 GCA_038257185.1 Rhodobacterales bacterium
ACGCAACAAATACTGCAGGCGATGTTCACGCCGCCGTGAACGCGGGACGCGACCCGCACACAATAGTGGGAGCACCGGGCGAGGGCCAGGGTGCACCTGCTGGGCCGAGGCAGCCTGCTGGCGCTCACACCAATTTGACCAAATCGAACGATCCGCCTAAATTGCACGATACAGACCTCCCGCAAGGAGCACTCCATGCAAACATTCACCGCCAACGAAGCCAAGACCCGGTTCGGGGAATTTCTCGACCGGGCGCAGCGTTCCCCCGTGGGCGTGCTCAAGCACGACCGCCTGGTGGGCGTGCTGGTCAGCGCGGAGGACTACGAATCGATGCGCAGGTTCTACGCTGACCGCCTGATACGCACCATGGACGAATCTGCCAAGGCCGCGGCGCTCGCCGGGCTGACGCCGGAAATACTGGCAGAACTGCTTGCCGACGAAAGCTGACCGGGCGTGCGTGCGCCCGAAACTGCGGTCGTCATTGATACCAATGTCTGGATCAGTGGCCTGATCAGCCTGGCAGGACCTCCTGCGCTGCTGACGCGGGAGGTCCTTCGCAATGGGCAGCCGGTTTTTTCGACAGCGACTTTCGACGAGCTCAGGGATCGCCTATGGCCCCCCCAAGTTCGACCGCTACGCCTCCATCGAACGGCGCAGTGCGTTGCTGGGGGATCTCTCCGCGGTGGGGCGGTGGGTTTCGATCCCGGCGGAGACGGGCGGCCGAACGTTGAGCCGCGATCCGGCGGACGACAAGTTCCTCCATGCAGCGCTGGAGGCGCAAACCGCCTGGCTGGTCACTGGCGACAAGGACTTGCTTGTGCTGGCGAAGAAGATGGCGGCAGAGGGCGTCACCATCGTTTCCCCGGCCGATGCATCGACCCTGCCTGCTTTCTCGGGCAGGGTCTGACGCCGGGCCACGAGCCCGCGAGCCATCACTGAAATCCCGAGCAGCCACCCCGACGTGCGCGGCGACCTGGAGCGCTTTTTCGCCCGGCTGGTGAAAGATGGCGACCCGCTGTTCCGACACCGCGACGAAGGCGACGACGATATGCCGGCGCATATGCGCTCCGCGCTGACGGGCGGTTCAGGTGTCAGTGCCGGTGGTGGAGGGGAGGCTGGCGCTGGGGACCTGGCAGAGGATTTATGTTTGGGAGCATCGGGTGCGGGGGAGTGGGCGGGAGGTGGTACTGCATGTGGTCGGGAGCAACCCGGATAGGGACCACCCCGCATGGCCGTTCACCAACAACAATGGATAATCATTTCAACAAGTAACTGAGGGCTGCGCGAGACCTTCATGAGCAATACGGAGGATTCGTGTCAGACCCATTCTTTGAGAAGCCAGTTCTCAATTCTCCATACGCGTATCCCGCGCGCCATTGGGAACTTGACGACACGGGCCAGCCGACCCAGAAGATCGTCGAAGCCCGCCGGCAAGCCGACTTCATCACCCCCATCCCCAAGGCCAAGAAGCAAAAGGGCGGCGGCAAGCAGGACGATCTGCTGTTCGACGAGGGCTTGTCCACCCAGAAGCAGTCGTATGCCCATACCGCGATCATCAACGCGGTCCGCAACGAGGTTGACAAATGGCGCGCGCTCAAGAATCCGGCGGACTGGCGCGTCACCCCCGAGACTGCGCGACTGCTGCAACACTGGAGAAGCCACCCCTTCAGCAGCATCCGGCCGTTCTTCTGCCAGGTCGAAGCCGCCGAGACGCTGATCTGGCTGACAGAAGTTGCCCCGCAAATCGGCAAGGCGGGCCAGACGTTTCTGGATCACCTCGCCAGCTCCAACCGCGAGGCCAACCCCGAGTTGATGCGGCTCGCCCTCAAGCTGGCCACCGGCGCGGGCAAGACCACGGTGATGGCGATGATCATCGCGTGGCAGACCGTCAATGCCGTGCGTCGTCCGAACAGCAGGAAGTTCACCCGCGGCTTCCTGCTGGTCGCCCCTGGCTTGACCATCAAGGACCGCCTGCGCGTCCTGCAGCCCAACGACCCCGACAGCTACTACGCCAGCCGCGAGCTGGTGCCCAGCGACATGCTGGACGACCTGAACCGGGCCAAGATCGTCATCACCAACTACCACGCGTTCAAGCTGCGAGAGCGCGTCGAGCTGTCCAAGGGTGGCCGTCTGCTGCTGCAGGGGCGTGGCGGCGACGAACTGAACACCCTGGAAACCGAAGGCCAGATGCTGCAGCGGGTGATGCCCGACCTGATGGGCATGAGCAACGTGCTGGTGATCAACGACGAGGCCCACCACTGCTACCGCGAAAAGCCGGATGCCGAAGCGGATGCCCTCAAAGGCGACGACAGGAAAGAGGCCGAAGAAAACAACGAAGCGGCCCGCATGTGGATTACCGGCCTGGAGGCGGTCAACCGAAAGCTCGGCGTCGCCAGGGTGGTTGACCTTTCCGCCACGCCGTTCTTTCTGGCCGGCTCCGGCTACGTCGAGGGCACCCTTTTCCCCTGGACCATGAGCGACTTTTCGCTGATGGATGCCATCGAGTGCGGGATCGTCAAGCTGCCTCGTGTGCCGGTGGCCGACAACATCCCCGGCGGCGAGATGCCCAAGTTCCGCAACCTGTGGGAGCACATCCGAACCCGCATGCCCAAGAAGGGCCGGGGCGCCGCCAAATCCCTAGACCCGCTCAGCCTGCCGGTCGAACTTCAAACGGCGCTGGAGGCCTTGTATGGTCACTACAGGAAGACCTTCGACCTGTGGCAGGCCTCTGGCATCAAGGTGCCGCCGTGCTTCATCGTGGTCTGCAACAACACCTCCACGTCGAAGCTTGTCTACGACTTCATCTCAGGCTTTCAGCGCGACAACGACGACGGCAGTTCGACCCATGTGCCCGGGCGGCTCGAACTGTTCCGTAATTACGACGAATTCGGCAACGCGATCGGGCGGCCGCGTACCTTGCTGATCGACAGCGAGCAGCTGGAATCAGGGGATGCCCTCGACGACACGTTCCGAGGCGCCGCAGACGCCGAGATCGAGCAATTCAAGCAGGAGGTTTTCGAGCGCGGTGGCGCCTTGGCCGATGAACTCCGCGCCGGCAAGTCGTTTGACGATGCGCGGCTGTTGCGCGAGGTGATGAACACCGTCGGCAAGTCCGGCCGTCTTGGCGACTCCATCCGCTGCGTCGTTTCCGTTTCCATGCTGACGGAGGGCTGGGACGCCAACACCGTCACCCATGTGCTGGGTGTGCGCGCCTTCGGCACCC
>JBBSJO010000336.1:0-3199 GCA_038257185.1 Rhodobacterales bacterium
CGTCCAGCGGACTGAAAGGCAGGCCGCAGGATTGCGCGAACTGGTCGGATGAATAGAGCGCGTGCCGCGCCGGGTAGAGCATGTGGTAAAGCGCACGCTCGCCCATCTTGACGGTGCGCGGCACAGCGTGGCGGATGGTCTCGCCGATCTGGTAGTCCTCGAAGAAGCGGCCCGGATTGGTCTTGGGCATCACTGCGCGCCCAACTTTACGTCGGGAGTGTAGGTGCCTTCGACCTCCTTGGTCACGGCCTGACCGCAGCGCATGACACCCGCTGCATGGTCCCAAGTCTGGGTGGGCGTGCCGTAAAGCTCCCATCCCTTGTTGAGCGCGTCAGTGACCTTGTGGCAGAAGGCGGAAGTGTCCTCTTCGGACAGAAATCGATAAAGTTTCATGCGCCCTCCTCAGGCACCGAAGGGCGAATGGCCGAGCCAGATGTGGATCGCGGCGATCAGCGCGAAGGCGATGAGCCCAATCACGGCGAGGCGGACGTAGGTGGCGGCGCCGGCGGGGGGCGGCGGGACCCAGTGGGGTTCGGCGCGGTTGATCAGTATGACCGACCCTACGGCCCAGGCCAGCAAGGTCCCGAACAGGACGATAGAGGCGAGGTCTCCGTTCACGAGCAAGTGCGCGAACGCCCAGATCTTGACCGCCAGCAACTGGGGGTGGCGTGTCTTGTAGGCCGGCCAGGCCTTGGCGCCCTTGGCGGCGGAGGAACCGTAGACCCAGAGGGCCAGCAGCATCAGCAGGTTGTTTATGTGCGTGAGGAATGTGGGAGGCGACCAGACGGGGACGAAATCCGCCCAGCGGTAGCCCAGTATCATCAGCACGACCGAGACCACGATCAATACCGCGACAAGCCCCGTGCCGGGGTTGCCCATCCGTTTGCGCTGTTCGGGTGCGAGGCGCTTGAACCAGTGTGCGCCGACCCAGAGGATCAGTCCGAGGATCAGTAGGGTCATGGGGTCACTCCGCGTTGAGGGCTTCTATCGCCTCAAGCTTTGCCAGAGTTTCGCGGGCCGTGGCAACATGCAGATTTTCCACGATGCGCCCATCGACGACCGCCACGGCCTGACCGGAGGCCACCGCCTCGTCGAAGGCGGCGATCTGGCGGCGGGCGAGATCGGCTTCTTCCTCGGTCGGGCAGAAGGTGGCGTTGGCGATGTCGACCTGTGCAGGGTGGATCAGTGTCTTGCCGTCAAAGCCCATGTCGCGGCCCTGTTCGGCTTCGGCCCGCAGCCCGTCGTCGTCCTTGAAGGCATTGTAGACCCCGTCGACGATGGCAATGCCATGCGCCTTCGCAGCCAGCAGGCAGAGTCCGAGGCCAGTGATCAGCGGCAGTCGGTCGGCGCGGAAGCGGGTTTGCAGTTCCTTGCTGAGGTCGTTGGTGCCCATGACCATCGCCTGCAACTGCCGGTGCGCCGCGATGGCGGGGGCATTCAACATCGCGCCGGGCGTCTCCATCATCGCCCAAAGGGGGATGTCCCCGACGATTTCCGCCAGCGCTTCCAGATCGGCAGGACTCGCGACTTTCGGGAGCAGGACAGCGTCGGGTTTAATGGCCGCAGCAGCGCGTGCATCGTCGGCACCCCATTCCGTATCCAGCCCGTTGATGCGCACCACCCGAAGGCGTGCGCCGTAACCGCCCTGCGCCATCGCCTCGGCCAGCGTGGCGCGGGCGGCAGCCTTTTCATCAGTGCTTACCGCGTCTTCCAGATCGAAGATGATCGCGTCGCAGGCAAGGCTGCGGGCCTTGTCCAGGGCGCGGGGTTTCGAGCCGGGTATGTAGAGGACGGACCGCAGCGGTCGGGCGATTTTGGGCATTGGAAAGTTCCAGCAGGGGCGAATTGCAGACATGAGGGCCGCTTTTGCCCGAGAGTTCAAGTCCAATTTCGCTGCATTGCAGCAAAATTCAAATGCAACAGGGTCTGTACGCATCGTTAACCATTATTTCAACTCTGCGGTTCAGGCTTCCCCATGTCGCATCCCGCTGGGAGGGCCGTTTCGGCAGGGCCGCCGAACCTTTGCGGACACGAGGATGCAGACGTTGTGACAACCGGGGCCGCCCGGGTCTCGCCGGGGATGCCCGGATGGGCCAGATGACATGGGCGACGCCTTTCATGCGAAGGCAAAGAGCTATGAGACGCACAGTGAAGATTCTCCATCTGGCGGCCCTGACCGCCGCGGCGGCCATCGTGCTGGCCACCACCACCGACCTTGCCGCACAGACCAACCGCAATTGCGGACCGCGCGATGCGGTCGTGACCCGCCTTGCCGAAGGGTATGGCGAAACACGCCAGTCCATGGGGCTCGGTGCCAACAACGCGGTGATCGAGGTATTTGCATCTCTCGAAACCGGCAGTTGGACCATCACGGTCACCACGCCCGCCGGACTGACCTGCCTCGTGGCCTCCGGTCAGGCTTTCGAGGAACTGGCAGAGGCGCTGCCCGCCAAGGGCAAGGATGCCTGACAGACCAAGGAGCAGAACATGGCGATGGGCGGCACCGATGCCGCCCGATCTTGCGGTCTGGTCAGCTTGACGCGCGGAATGCGTTGACGTCGCGCTGGAAACTTGCCCCGTCAAATACCACAAGCCATCCGCCCCTGGTTCACCTAGACCTGCCGCAATGGCAGGCCTCAGGTCAGCCCGTCCCAGATCAGCTTGGTCCCCGTGACCGCAAGCAGCACATAGGTCAGCCCGAAGAACACGCGTTCCGAGACCATGTGATGCGCCCGCACGCTCAACCATGTGCCCAGAAGTGCAAAGGGTGCCAGGACCAGGTTGGCTTTCAAGGTCTGCGCTGTGAAAAGGCCGAGCGCGGCATAGGGAAAGAACTTAATTATATTGAGCGCCCCGAACAGCATCACCGTTGAGGCCTGATACTGGGTCTTCGTCAGCCCCCGGCTGAGCAGGAACACCGCCGCCGGGGGGGCCGCCTGCGTGGCTCACGAAGGTGGTGAACCCTGCGGCGACTCCTGCGTCGATCAGCATGAGCATCGGCAGCATCACCCCGAGCGCCAACCCCGGCGAAACCACAAGCGCAAGCACGCTGGCAGCGGCAAAGGCTGCGCCTGACCCGAAACCGGCCTTTGAGATACCCGCGAAAAGCACAGCCGGGCCAGCGATACAGAAGAACGCCAGGTCCAAGGTCAATATGTCGTAGTTTATATCTGTGCCCACATTTCAAATTTGCCCCGGA
>JBBSJO010000337.1:0-3175 GCA_038257185.1 Rhodobacterales bacterium
TATTCCTTGGCCTTGGACCCTTCCTTGCTGAAGTGCGCGCGCAGGGTCAGGACCTCTTCGAGGGTGAACCACTTGGCCCCGCCATCGGTTTCGGACCGCCCCTGCGGCCAGTCCGGGTGCTGCTTGAGGACGCGGCGGAAATGGGCCTGTGCCACGGGGATCAGATAGCGGGTGATTTCCCATGTGGAAAACAGACGCAGATGCCGCTTGCCGTCCTCTGCCAGACCGCGGCCTGCAAGATCATCCCGCCCCGCGCGGGCAGAGGATGCGATCCGTGCAAAACCGGCGGTAGTCACCGGATCGTCAAGGTCGGTCATAGCGACATCGGGGTTGATCCGGAAATACGGCGGAAGAGGGAGTGTGCTGCTCATTGCTTGTGCCCTTATGTGCGGCCTTTTCGGCAAGATACCATAAAAGGCCGCACATGAAACAAAAGGATGCACATCTGTCGCTTTTTCTCAAGAAATAGGGGGATTTCATCACAGTGCGGCCGTGATTGTTGCTGCGCAGAAAAAAATGCAGTGTTAAAATCTGTTAATTTATTGTTATGGATTCAGGGTTTTTTCGCAAGACGTTGAATAAACGCAGCTTCGGGCGACTCTGAAACACCGTTACGACTCTGATCCCCCGAAGCGGCGATTCTAATACCCCGAGTCAACGATTCCGAACCGCCGATCCGGGGCGGTTTACAGATGGCTGTGGATAACTTTAGGGTGTCACTGAAACCACGAAGACAGCGCGGGTGATTCCGACGCCGATACGTGGCGCAGCAATAAGCCTCATAACAATCGGGGCACGAGACAGACAGGCACGCAACATGACAGCACTGGTGTATCAGCAGGGGGGACCTGCGGACTTTTTTGTCTGCGATATCTTCGATGCGGCCCCCAAGACCGACATGGGCGGGATGGAACATCCGATGTTTTCCCTCTCGACCCGGCCCGACCGGACGATCCGGCATTATGCGCGCGGCGACACTACGATCACCGTGACGCCGTCAGTGCGGGGCCGGGCCACGATCCACGATAAAGATATCCTGATCTATTGCATCAGCCAACTGATGGCGGCGATGAATGCGGGCCGCACCATCGCGCGCAAGCTGACGCTGACTGCGCATGATCTGTTGATCGCCACACGGCGCGATACCGGCGGCGACAGCTATGTCCGGCTGTGCGAGGCGTTCGAGCGGCTGGCCGGCACGCGGATCACGACCAACATCACCACAGGCGAGGCCGAGACAACCAGCGGCTTTGGTCTGATCGAGGCTTGGGAGATCGTGCGCAAATCCCGCGCCAGCAAAACCAAGCCGGGGCGCATGGTCAGCGTCACGGTCACCCTGTCCGAATGGCTGTTCCGGGCGGTGCAGGCGAAATCCGTGCTGACCCTGTCACGCGACTACTTCAGCCTGCGCAAACCGCTGGAACGCCGGATCTACGAGATCGCGCGTAAGCACTGCGGCCAGCAGCGGATCTGGCGCGCGAGTGTAGCGACCCTGCACGAAAAGGCAGGCTCCGACGCGCCGCTGCGCGTCTTCCGCGCGGCGATCCGCCGGATGATCGAGACCAACGGCCTGCCCGACTACGCGCTGGAGGAGGAATCCGGCGACATCATCTGCATCACCCGCAAGGGCCTCTCCGCCGATCAGGCCGGCCTGCGCCCGCTGAGCGCGGACACGCTGGAGGCCGCCCGCCGCCTGGCCCCCGGCTTCGACGTCCACGCGCTCGAGGCCGAATGGCGCAGCTTCTGGGCCGCCTCGGGCCGCCCTGTGTTGCGCAGCGCGGATGCAGCCTTTCTCGGCTGGCTCAAGGGCCGCGTGACGCGCTGATCCCCCCTCTTCGAGCCCAACCGCTGTCCGGGCAATCCCTCGCTGCCGCTGACGCGCCACCCGTCAAGTGCCGAAGTCATCCACAGTCGGCCGGCTGCCCAGCGTGATGTGATCGATCTCCTCCTGCTGAAGGCCGAGGATGATCGAGGGGATCATCAGGCAGACCAGTGCTAAACCATATAATAGTCTTTATACCAGCCAACGAAGGCCCAAACACCGTCGCGCATATCGGTCTGCGGCCGGTAGCCGGTCAGTCGTTCCAGTAGATCGGTATCGGCCCAGGTCGCGGGCACGTCGCCGGGTTGCATATCCATGTTGTGGCGCAGGGCGGTCTGCCCCAGCGCCGCCTCGATCGCGGCGATGAAATCGGGCAGGCGTTCGGGATGGCCGTTGCCGATGTTGACCACCCGGAACGGTGCCACCGGCGACAGGCTGTCGCCTTCGGGCACGATGCCGTCCGCCGGGCGTCGGGGGACCGCGTCGAACATCAGCAGGCGGACCCCGCGCACCAGGTCGGTGACATAGGTGAAATCCCGCGACATGTTGCCGTGGTTGTAGACGTCGATCGGATCCCCCGCGAGGATCGCGCGGACGAACTTGATCGGCGCCATGTCGGGCCGCCCCCAGGGCCCGTAGACGGTGAAGAACCGGAACAGCGTCGTGGGCAGGTCGTGCAGGTGGGCATAGGCGTGGCCCATCGCCTCGGTGGCCTGCTTGGAGGCCGCGTAGATCGTCAGCGGCGTGACGGTCTTCTGCGTCTCGGCGAAGGGCATGTCGGTATTGGCGCCGTAGACCGAGGAGGTCGAGGCCATCATCAGGTGATCGACGCCGTGCCGGCGCGCGGCCTCCATCACGTTGAAACTGCCGATGACATTGGCATCGAGGTAGGCGCGCGGCGCTTCCAGGCTGTAGCGCACGCCGGCCTGGCCTGCGAGGTGGACGATGATCTGCGGCGCGCAGGCGTCAACGGCGGCATCGACCGCCGTGGGGTCCTCCAGCAGGGCCTCTGTCGCGACAAAGGCGGGCGATTGCGACAGCATCGCGTGGCGCCGCCGCTTGAGGGTGACGTCGTAGTAATCGGTCATCCCGTCGAAGCCGTGCACGGTGTGCCCTTCGTCCAGCAGCAGGCGGGCCAAATGATAGCCGATGAACCCGGCGGTCCCGGTGACGAAGATGCGGGCCATGGGGGTGCGGGCCTTTCAAGGGAATATTACGGCTCTGGATACAGGGGTGGGCGGCCAAAGGCGATCCTGTACGGTCAGGTCATAGCCGCTTGCGGATCCACCGGGCCAGACCGATGCGGCCTAGCGTCACCAGATGGTCGGCGAGTTGCGCCGCCAGCCCCGGTGA
>JBBSJO010000338.1:0-3169 GCA_038257185.1 Rhodobacterales bacterium
GGTACGACCTCTCCCGACGGGGACACAACCTGCGAATTGCCATCAACCGCAGTTTGGGCTGCAACCATGTGCGGTGCAAGGAGCGAAAGGCAAGCTGCGATGGCTGTCGAGTTCTGAAAGATCCGGCGCATGATAGCTCCTAAAATACAACCTGAGGTGGTTAAAAAGATAACCGGATCGAGCCAAGGAGGTTCCCGGTTTGACGCCGCTGAAACAAAATAGGATCGCGACCCGCCGAAGGGACGTTCTTGAGCGTCAGGATGCGAGAGCATCCGCGTCACCTGAAAATGGGCGCCGTCTGTCATGCCAGACTAGCCTTAGCGCTTCATATATCCAGGTTGGCAGTTACAGCGCGGGCCGCGGGTTCGTCTTCGGCATGGGCGCCCGCTTCGATCAGCGTCTCCGCCTCTTGCTCGTCCTCGTCCAAAGTCGCTGGCGCGTCGCCTGCCAGGAAGTTTGCAAACTTCTCCCACCCGGGGACATGCTCCGCCAGGACACGCATCACGACCAGCACCGGTACCGCGATCACCATTCCGATCACAGACCATAGCCACGCCCATAGCGCGACCGCCAGAAACACGACGACGGTGTTCATCTGCAGCCGCCGCGACACGAAATAGGGTGTGATGATCTGACCCTCCAGCGAGGTCAGGCCAAGATAGGTCAAAGCGACCATGGCCGGCCAGAACAGTCCCGGCATCACCACGAGCGCGACGAGCCCCGCGATTGTGACCCCGGTGATGGCACCCAGATACGGGATGTAGTTCAGGATGAATGCCCCGACCCCGAACAGCAGCGCTCCCGGCATACCCCAGGCCCACATGGCCAGGCCGACAGCGAGGGCCAGACCCGCATTGATGATCGTGATCGCTCCAAGATAGTTGCCAAGAGAGTCTTCGATCTGACGAAGGGCCAGATAGGCACCGCGTTTGTCGCGCATGCGGTCGAAGCTCTGGACAATCTTCAGATACAGCAGATCCCCAGAGGCGATCATGAAGAACAGCAGGATCAGTGTGAAGAGAACCTGTCCGACCAGCAGCGGGGCCATCTTCATGACCATGCCCATTGTCGTTTCCCCTTCCGGCGCGACCCGGACGGTGGGTTCCTGACCAGGCTCCGGCTCTGCGATCTGAGCCGAGTCGATTTGTCGTGCTGCCTCGCGCAGCCCCGACAGACCATCGCTCAAGCTGTCAAACTTTTGGTTCAACTGGTAGGAAATGACCGGCATCCGGTTCATCGCCTGACTGATGGGACCGCTGGCCGCGTATGCGATGACCCCCACCGTCAGCAATATCGACAGGGTGACGCCTGCGGCCGTGACGATGTCCGGCACACCGCGCCGCTCTGCGAGGCGGCGTAAAGGCGTAAACACGAAGAACAGCAGCAGCGCCATCGTGGCCGGCATCAGGAAGTCGCGCCCTTGTGCGATTGCCGCAAATGCCAGGATCAGAAATATGCCGATGACAGCCCAGTTGGCCAATCGGGGAACGGAGATTTTTTCATCTGACGGTTCTGATGAAGACACCTGTATCTGCTGCTCCGACATGGTCTTTTCTCCGCAACGGTCGCCTTGAGAATGCTTTCGAAGCGGCGATGCTCAATCGGTCGATCTGGCTGATGATCGCTTTCTGATTGGAATGTACGGGCATATTCAGAATTTGGTCCAGGGGTCATTGGATCCAAGTTTAACAGGTAGTCCGACCCCGGCCTTACAACGAACCTTGCGATCGCAAATCAAGGCGCGTCCCCACGAGCATGAAAAAAAGGGCAGCGCAAGTCATGCGCTGCCCTTGGTGTCGGGAAGTCTGTCACCGATAAATATACATGACAGTTCGGCTCTCAGGATTGATGAGCACTGTCTGACCGTTAATCTGGGCATAACGGTAGGCGGGCTGCTCGGGAACGTCGTAGAGCGTCACCTCCTCCGGAACGCCGGCACCGATGACGACTTCGCCGTCGAGATAGACGGGCTCAACCGTGTTAGACGTGACATAGGTCGTCACGTCCGTCGTCGGCTCCACGTTTGCTTCGGCGCCCGCCACGCTTCCGATTACGGCACCAGCCACGGCACCGACAGGTCCAGCGATCAAGGCGCCCATGGCTGCACCGCCCAATCCGCCGACTGCCGCATCCTGTCCGGTGGCCTGGTCCTCGGCTGGTGCTTCGATGATCGTCACGCCGACCGTCTGACGGTTCGGATAGAGAGAGACGACCTCATCGCCTGCCGTGACATTCAGGTAGTCTCCGTAAGCCCATCCTTCGGTGGCACCAGAGGCCACCTGGCACCAGTTGGCGCTGTCGATGCAGCCGAGAACGCTGACGTCCTCCCCCACCATGATGGCGCCGATGACCGGATGCTGGACACCCGGACCCGACCGGACATTCAGATCGGTCGATACGGTCGCCGATGTCTGGGCCATGGCCGCGGGCGCCAAGGACATCGCGGCCAGCACCGTGGCAACAAAGCGTTTTTGCATCTTGTAATCCTCCAAAGCGCCCGACGTTCCGGTCGCTTATCGCACAACCCCTGGTTGTTGTATCGGTTCCGTTGCTAGGCCTGCAACGCCAGTAAGTCTGCATCGCATTTGAAGGAAAATCTGGTCTAACCGAAGTGTCATGTCGCCTGACCGTCGATGGCGATCACGAGACAGTTGCGGCGAGCGGAAATCGGGACCTGACTCGATCATTTCCAGCGATCTTCCGCCAAGATCACGACCAGCTTTCAATCAATGCAACCAGAAGCTGCGAAAGCAGTTGAAGCGCATCGAACAGAAAATCAGACGGAGACAACCGTGCGGAACACAGTGATCATGACTATCGCCTCGAAAGACGAACTTGATATGATCGTTTCAGCTCTTTCGGCGTACAACCACAACACGCGGTATCGGGCACTCTATGAAAAACTCGTTCGCCAGCAGGATCAGATGAGCGGTCTGTCCGCCTAATAAAGCCTTGCCGTTGCGTTCTTCGACATTCCATATCACGATCCGCAAGCGGTGTGCCGAGGCTGCGGATCCGACGGACCATTCGGCAGGTTACGGAGCTCTGCGTCAGGCTTGTACCTCGTTTCTTTAGCAGGCCTCTGAATTAGTCTCCGATCAGGATCGGCGTTCCTTGGGGTCTTCGGAGCTGACGTGGGATACCACGGTTCACGACCCCTCCGAGCGAC
>JBBSJO010000339.1:0-3167 GCA_038257185.1 Rhodobacterales bacterium
GTCTTGCACCCATCTGCGGGCTTGGGTAATCACCCTGCACAGTTGGGGCGTGGCCAAGTGGTAAGGCATCGGTTTTTGGTACCGTGTACCGTAGGTTCGAATCCTACCGCCCCAGCCAAAATCGTCTAAGATATTGGAAGATAGGCAGATAGCAGCCGCCAGGCACGCGATCGGACCGAGGTCCTTCATGCCTGTCCTCCAGACCCACCGCGCCCCAGCTTCGAGGGCCACGAATGGGCATCGCCAACTTCGTCTTTCGCCGGGCCGCCATCTACGCATGGCGCCGTTGCATTCCCACACGTATCGGTTGCGAAAGCCTCCACCTTCAGGTCAGTCTGGGAACGGCCTGTCCGGCAACCGCACGGCGCCTCGCGGGCATCCTGACGCATGAAAGCGACGAGGTCTTCGAAGCGATGGCACTGGACGGACTTTCCAAGGAGGCGGCCAGACAATGGCTGGAGCAGGTTGTCCGGGACGAGATGGCCCGCATCGAACGCCGCAAGCGGGCGCAGTCAGACAGTCGCGAGGCCGGCTATGCCCGTCTGAATGCAGAGGAGGACCGGGCCATGGGGCACGCACTCAGGCTTTTGGCGCGGGATGGGGTCAGTGCCGAACTCGGCGATGAGGAAAAGCAGGAACTGGTCTCCGATGGCGTGCCAAAGGCCGCCTTCGAGCGGGTCGAGGCCTACCTGTCGCAGGCGGCAGGTGAGATGCTGGCTCCCAGCGTGGAACGCAAGATCCAGAACGGGATCTCAGCGATCACCGGAGATGCCCTCCCGAGCGCCCACGATTTCCTCGACGCGCGGACCATCTATCTTCGCGGTCGCGCCGCTGTCTATCTGAACGCGTCGCAGCGCCGGGACCCAGCCCTTGCCGAGGCGCTGAAGGTCGCGGAGGCCCTTGAACAGGGAGGCTCCGAGCCTCACATCCCGGTCACCCAGGAGACTGAGCCGGCCTTCGATCCGGCGATTGCGGCCATCGCCGATCGCTTGACAACCAAGAAAATGAAACTCGGGCGAGCGACGGAGAAGACGGCTTACCAGATCCGCAATACTGCCGCGCTTCTGGTCGAGGCCACCGGGGTGACCGATATCAGGCGCCTGAAACAGTCGGACATCGCCGTTTTTTGCGACGTGATGTCCCGGCTTCCTCCAGCCTATCGAAAAAGCCCCAAAGAAAAGTTGGTGCCGCTGGCTGACATCATTGCGGCTGCGGCCGAAATATCTGCCAAAGTCGGTTTGTCGCCCGCGACGGTCAATAGAAACCTCGGCTTCGTTGCCCAGATCGTCAAGCATGCAAATGCCGAAGGACTTCCGACGCAGGGGAGCATCGACGTCAAGGACCTTCGAGAGTCCGATGCGGAGGATGATCAGGACAAGGTTCCCCCCTTTGAGCGTTCTGATATCCGCAAGCTGTTCGAAGGATCCATCTGGTCCGGATGCCGCAGTTCGGCCCGACGCACATCGCCTGGAGCCTTGGTTATCAAGGATGGTCTCTACTGGATCCCGATGATCGCGGCATATACCGGCGCGCGCAGGGAGGAAATTGCCGGGCTGTGCAGATCGGACATTATCAATGAAGACGGGGTATGGGCGTTCGAGTTCGCCTTTACCGAGGTCCGCCGTCTCAAAAATCTGCAATCGAAAAGAAAGGTGCCTATCCAGGAGCACCTGATCGAACTCGGTTTCCTGAAACATATTGCCGAGGTCGAAACCGGCAGAATTTTCCCTGAACTCAAGCGAAAGTCGGCGCGCGCGAATTTCGGCGACGACATCTGACCTGCCCCCCGGAACGTCCCTCGGTTTGATGTAGAGTTTGCTTCATCACGAAGGAGCAGACGATATGAGGAAAAGCCGCTTCACCGAGGCGCAGATCATTGGGATGATCAAGGAGCAGGAAGCCGGATTGGCGACGGCGGAGGTCTGTCGCCGTCACGGTCTCAGCCCTGCCACCTTCTACAAGCTCAAGGCCAAGTATGGGGGCATGGACGTGTCCGATGCCCAGAGGCTGAGGGCGCTGGAGGACGAGAATGGCAAGCTGAAACGGCTTCTGGCTGACGCGATGCTCGACAACGTCGTTCTGAAGGATCTGCTGGGAAAGCCCTGACGACACCGAATGCGCGGCGGGGCGCGGTGCTCAAGGCGATGCGGGATCATGCCATCTCGCAACGCCGGGCCTGCGTTCTGGTCGGTGTCGATCCGAAGACGGTGCGGCGCGAGCGGCCGCCCGACAATCTGGAGATCCGCAAGGCTATGCAGGAAATTGCCGCCGTGCGGCGGCGGTTCGGCTATCGGCGCATCGGGCTGCTGCTGGAGCGCCGGGGCATGCTGATGAACCCGAAGAAGCTGTATCGGCTCTACCGCGAGGAAGGGCTTTCGGTCCGGCGCAAGCGGGGTCGCAAGCGGGCCCGTGGAACACGCACGCCAATGCCCCTAGCCCTAATGCCGAACCAGCGCTGGTCGCTGGACTTCGTGGCGGACACGTTCGGGGCGTCGCGCAAGTTCCGGATCTTGGCGGTGATTGACGATTGCTGCCGAGAGAACCTGTGTCTGGTCCCCGACACCAGCATTTCGGGCGCGAGGGTGGCCCGCGAGCTTGATGCACTGGTCAGGATCTATGGCAAGCCGGCTTGCATCGTCAGTGACAATGGGACGGAGTTCACCAGCCGGGCCATCTTGAAGTGGGCCGATCAGAACGACGTTGCCTGGCATTACATCGACCCCGGCAAGCCGCAGCAGAACGCCTTTATCGAAAGCTTCAACGGCAGCCTGCGCGACGAGCTGCTGAATGAGGAGATTTTCGACACACTGGACGATGCCCGCCGAAAGATCGCCATCTGGCGCTACGACTACAACACCGTTAGGCCGCACTCCTCACTCGGCAACCTGACGCCACTCGAAGCGCGCCGGACGCTTGCGCTAACCGAGGGTTCCGCGCCCGGCGCGCTTGCCCTGAAACCATCCGCCGTCTACCAATCTCAAACCGGCAGACTCTCGTTATGACCGAGGGACCCACGGGGGGCAGGTCAGGGGCAGGTCACCCGCCGTCCCCAGCGACGATCTCAACTTCGCTTTGGCGCAACGGTTTGATCGTACCACCGCATGCTGTAGCATTTGGTTGAAAGCCCGAGGTCGGATCTTGCCATGACAAAGACAAAACCCCCGCGA
>JBBSJO010000340.1:0-3131 GCA_038257185.1 Rhodobacterales bacterium
ACGGAAATTGCCACGCCCATCGGCGACATTGGCGTCATATTGGCTAAACGGAGTCAGTACACCGTGGCACGTTACACATGTCACACTGACACGTACTCGCTTTTACAGGTGCCCCCGTGGCGGGCCGCTGTCCGAGAGTCGCGATTGGATTGGTGAGCGGGGCCTTGGGCTGAACCTTGGCGAGTCCGACCGGGGCCACAGCGAGGGGGGTTGGAGCCTGGCCCTGGTTGGTCTGGCCCTGGCTGGCCTTGGCTTCACCGCCCGCCGTCGCGGCAGCCGGAGCGCTTGCACGAACGACCGGTGCGGCGGCGCCGGCCGGTGCCTCGGCCCCGCCCGCCTGGAAGGCCAGCATCCGCACCAGCGCCATCACGAAGCCGGTGTGCGGATCCGGCGCCAGCGGCAGGTCGCGCGCAGCATGGATCGCAACCTGGTACCACACCTGCACGTCTTCGGGCGCCACGACGCGGGCAAGCGCCGAGATCGCCTCGGCGTCGGCCGAGTCGACGCCCCCCTCGGTGCCGAGCGACGGATCGAGCTGCACCAGCGCGACCCGCTGCAGTTCGCGGGCCAGAGCGGTCAGGATCTGGGCGAACGGCAGGTTCGCCGCCGCCATTTCGTCTGCAAGCGCAATCACCTCGACCGGCTTCGCGCCCGCCAGCAGGTTCAACAACTGCGTAACCACCTGCCCGTCCACCGCGCCCAGCATCTCGCGCACCGCGGCCAGGGCCACGGCCCCACCGCCCAGCGCAATTGCCTGATCGAGCAGCGACAACGCGTCGCGCATGCTCCCGGCAGCGGCCCTGGCCAGAAGCTCCAGCGCCGCCGGTTCGAAGTCGACCTCCTCCGCTGCCAGCACCTGCGCCAGATGCGCGGCCACCGCCGCGGCGCTCATGTTCCTGAGCCCGAACTGCATGCAGCGGGACAGGACGGTGACCGGCACTTTCTGGGGGTCGGTGGTCGCCAGCACGAAGATCACATGCGGCGGCGGTTCCTCCAGCGTCTTGAGCATCGCGTTGAACGCATGGTTGGTGAGCATGTGGACTTCATCGATGACGAAGACCTTGAATCGGCCCACGCTGGGGGAATAGGCGGCATTCTCCAGCACCACCGTCATCTCCTCCACCTTGCGGTTGGAGGCGGCGTCCATTTCCACGTAGTCGGGGAACCGGCCCTGGTCGACGCCGGTGCAGGCACTGCACCGCCCGCACGGGCGGGAGGTAATGCCGGTCTCGCAGTTCAGCGCCTTCGCCAGGATCCGGGCGATGGTGGTCTTGCCGACGCCGCGGGTGCCGGTCAGCAGATAGGCGTGATGAAGCCGATTGTTGTCCAGCGCATGGCGCAAGGCGCGGACCACCGTGTCCTGTCCCACCAGCGATTCGAAGTTTCGGGGGCGCCACTTGCGCGCCAGGACCTGATGTGACTGGGAAGGCTGCACCGTATTCCGTCCGGGGTCTGAACTGTCGGCCGGGTGCGGAGTAGGCACGACGGTCCGCGCATGGGCCTCGCAACCCGAAGAAGGCAAGAAGCGGGGTGGACGAGCCTGACCCTCGGCACTTGCGGTTGACGGCTGTGGCTGCTTCCTTCCGGACCTGACCCGTTTCACCGAGCCACAATGCGAGGAGGCCCGTCCGATTTCATTGTAGCAGCGGCCGCCCCCCGGCCGGTGCGAGCATGTCGGCGCGGGAGTGCTATGGTCGATCGTGGGGGAAAGCGCGAGCAGGCCGAGGCACGCTGTGCTATTTTACCGCCGCAGGAGATAGCAAATGAGCATCAAACAAGTTTCCAATGATTCGTTCGAGACCGACGTCCTGAAAGCCGAGGCTCCGGTCCTCGTCGACTACTGGGCGGAATGGTGCGGACCCTGCAAGATGATCGCACCCATCCTCGACGAGGTATCCCGCGACTACGACGGCAAGTTGAACATCGCCAAGGTCAACGTCGACGAGAACCAGGAAATCGCGTCGAAATACGGCATACGCGGCATTCCAACGCTGATGTTGTTCCGGACCGGCGCCGTGGTTGCGACCAAGGTGGGTGCCCTGTCCAAGAGTCAGCTCACCGCTTTCCTCGACAGCAATTTGTAGCATCCGCAGGTCCAACCCCGGCGGAAAGACGGCCGCTCCCTGCCCGGGTGCGACGAATTTTGCGTGGACGGGCCATTCGTAGTACAGTTAGCCGCCGCCCCGACCGATTCGGTCATGCGCAGACTCCCAGGGAGCTGTGCATATCTTTACCGGTGCGGGCATCCCCCGGTACAAGCCAGGTTCCGCACACGCGCTGAGCGCACCCGCCTTCGCGCTGACGGCGGGCCCTGTCCAACCCTCGTTCTCCCAGACGCCAGGCGATCGCCGCGGCTCCCCCCTCCAAACCACTCCCGTATCCCACCGACTATGTATCTGTCCGAGCTGAAGGCACTTCACGTGTCACAACTGATTGAGATGGCAATCACCCTGGACATCGAGAGCGCCAACCGGCTCCGAAAACAGGAACTGATGTTCGCCATCCTCAAGCGCAAGGCCAAAGGCGGGGAACAGATCTTTGGCGATGGCGTGCTGGAAGTCCTCCCCGACGGCTTCGGCTTCCTGAGGACACCGGAGACCTCCTACCTGGCGAGTCCCGACGACATCTATATCTCGCCGTCCCAGATCCGGCGCTTCAACCTGCACACCGGCGACTCGATCGAGGGGGAAGTCCGCACGCCCAAGGACGGCGAGCGTTACTTCGCGCTGGTCAAGGTGGACCAGATCAACGGCGAGCCCCCGGAAAACTCGAAGCACAAGATACTTTTCGAGAACCTGATCCCCCTGCATCCCAACAAGGTGATGCAACTGGAAAGGGACATCAAGGGCGACGAGAACATCACCGGGCGGATCATCGACATCATCGCGCCGATCGGCCGCGGCCAGCGCGGCCTGATCGTCGCGCCGCCCAAGAGCGGCAAGACCGTCATGCTGCAGCATATCGCCCATGCGATCACCTCGAATCATCCCGAATCCGTCGTCATCGTCCTGCTGATCGACGAACGGCCCGAGGAAGTCACGGAGATGCAGCGATCGATTCGCGGCGAAGTGGTTTCCTCCACCTTCGACGAGCCCGCGACCCGCCACGTGCAGGTGGCCGAGATGGTGATC
>JBBSJO010000341.1:0-3116 GCA_038257185.1 Rhodobacterales bacterium
ATCTGGGAGGTCCGTGGCCCGGCCCGGCAGTTCACCCATTCCCGGTTGATGTGCTGGGTCGCCTTCGATCGCGCCGTGAAAAGCGTGGAGCATTTCGGTCTCGACGGACCCGTGGCGCGCTGGCGCGAGTTGCGGGACGAGATTCATGACGATATCTGCCGCCACGGCTTCAACGCCAGCCGTAACACCTTCGTTCAGTCCTATGGCAGCGACGCGGTCGATGCGGCGCTGCTGCTGATCCCGCAGGTCGGATTCCTGCCCGCCGGGGATCCACGGGTTCTTGGTCTGGTTGCGGCAGTGGAGAACGAACTCCTGCGCGACGGCCTGGTGCTTCGCTACGCCACCGACCAGGTCGACGACGGTGTGGGCGGTGAAGAAGGCGCCTTCCTGGTCTGTTCCTTCTGGCTGGCGGACACCTACGCGATGCAGGGGCGCATCAAAGACGCCACGCGGCTGTTCGAGCGGTTGCTCGATCTGCGCAACGATCTCGGCCTTCTCGCCGAAGAGTACGATGTCGCGCGCCGGCGGCTGGTCGGCAATTTCCCTCAGGGTTTCTCCCATATCGGCCTCATCAATACCGCCTACAACCTGCTCGACGCTCACGGCCCCGCGCAGCAGCGTGCAGAAAGCGCCGCGCCTGACCGTAGAGAGCATTAGGAGCCTGTCGGAGTGGAAGAAGGGGCCGCGGGGGAGGGAACGGGACTTGCAGCACGCCGGTACCGCCCGCGTCGGCATATCGCGCGGGACCCATGTACTGGCGACCTGACTGCGCCCGCCCTTGTTCCGAGGAGAAATTCATGAGACTCAATCCGAACAGCATTCCAATCCGTTCGATTGCTCGCCCGCTGTCAAGGCAGATACCCGGGACGCGACCGGACTCTCGTCCATTTCTTCTCCCGCTGCTTGCTGCAGCGGTGGCCTTGGCGGTCCATTCGTTCGGCGCCGCCGCCGGCGCGGACGCCGGGACTCACAGCGCACCGGCGCCCGCTGCCGGCAGAACCGACACTGCCAGAACCGACACTGCCAGTACAGCCGAGACGGCCCGCTCAGCCGACACAACCCTCAGGATCGCCAGTACTGACCGGAGAAACGACTCGGCGGTGAGCGAGTCGCGGCGCGATGTCAGGCTCAGCCGGCTGGTGGGCCGTGACGTCCGCAACCCGCAGGGGCGCGACCTTGGCGACATCGAGGACATCGTCATCGACGTCCGCGACCACCAGATCCTGTATGTCGTCATCGAGTATGGTGGGCTCCTGGGGATCGGGGACAAGTTGTTCGCCTTTCCCCTGCAGGCCTTCACCGGCTTCGGGACCGGGCAGCCAGGGACAGCGGCCCGGGCGCGCGCGGCCGGGGAGAGCGAGCCGCGCCGTGACGAGGTCGATGCGCAAACCGTGCTTCCCAGGGCCGCGAGCATGTGGCGGGGCGACGGCGACCTGGTGTTGAACGTGGATCAGCAGCAGCTGGATAACGCGCCGGGTTTTGCTGAAGAACTCTGGCCGGACTTCAACGACGCCGGCTATCGCGAGCAAGTTGACCGCTACTGGCGGCCCGAATCTCGCGCGAACAAGTCCGTGTCGGCGCACCGCCAGGCGCCCTGGCCACTCACTTGGCGCGCCAGCGAGATGCTCGGAGCGAAGGTGGTCGGCGAATTGGGCCGGGATATCGGCGAAATCTCGGATGTGGTGGTCGACGTGCAGTCCGGCAAGCTTCAATACGCGGTCGTGGCCTTCGACCAAGGCTGGTTCGAAGAGGACAAGCTGGTCGCGGTACCAGCCGGCAATCTCACACCTCAAGGCGAAGGACGCGTGTCGCTCGGCGCCGAGAAGAGCCAGATTGCGAAGGCTCCCGCCTTCGACCGGGATCGATGGCCCGACCTCAATGATCCTGCGTATCGATCCGGGATCGATCGCTACGTCGGCGAATGGGGCTACCCCGGCCCCATCGACAAGCGCGGAGACTAGGGACCCGTTCTTGCGGGTCCTGGAAATACGTTCAGGCCCCTGAAGATCGTCTTCTGGGTTAGCCCGGAGGACTCGGAAAAAATTTCAATCGCCACGGGACGCGTGAAGCGGCGATACATTTCTGGAGTGACATGAGGGTACCTGGTCGGCTACGGCATCAAGCCGCCCCCGAGAAACCCGCAGCCCCGCTCGCCGCGTGGGCGGGCGGAACCATCCGGTCGCTGCTGGTCGCAGTCGCACTGTCCATGACGGCCACCAACGCCGGCGCGCAGACGACGGTGGCGGGCATCACCCTGCGGGATCGGGTGCAGATCGACGGCAACGAGCTTGCCCTCGCCGCCTGCGGCGTGCGGGATACGCTGTGGATCGATCACTATCTGGCCGCCCTCTATCTGCCCGCCGGCGTAAAGCCATCGGCAGCGATGGTGGATCCGGATCAGCCCCTGTTGATCCAGCTCCATGTGTTGGGCACCTCCCTGATGCCGGACCGCATCCCGGAGCAATGGCGTGAGCCTCTGCAAGAAGAACTGCGCAGCGACCCTCTGTCGACTATCCGCCGCACTTACCAGAATCTCGGCGCGGGCGATCGGGTCGGGGTGGCGTACTCGCCGCGCTCGGGTGTCACCCTGTCGTTGAACGGGCGCGCGGTCACGACCGAACCCGGCCATGGCCTGATCGATTCGATGCTGTCCACTTGGGCAGAGACAGATCCGATCTCGGGTAAGCTGAAGCGCCTGCTGCTCGAGCACCCTTGCTGAGACACAGAGGCGCCCCTCCACCCCGCGAACCAGCCAAGGAAGAAGTTATGCACTACACAAATGAGCACCGATAACATAACCAGGAGGTACCGCAGCATGGCCACACAGCCCCCCAATCCCGCCGAACCGGTGAAACCGGACCATCCAGGAGATCCGAAACCGGTCCAGCCCCCGCAGAGTTGATCGTGCGGCAGGACCCTCAGGTGGCGGGCTATACCCTCAGTCCGGGTCGGCTCGCCGCGTCCGGACCAGCCGAAACACCAGTGCGATCACTGCG
Source organism: Rhodobacterales bacterium (assembly GCA_038257185.1). Lineage (GTDB taxonomy): Bacteria > Pseudomonadota > Alphaproteobacteria > Rhodobacterales > Rhodobacteraceae > Sulfitobacter. Next base: position 2,997 of record JBBSJO010000341.1, read on the forward strand.
ACCGAGCAGACAGCGAACGGCAGGAAGCCCGGCTGCTTCACCGCGACCGGCATCGCGGGCATCAGTTGCGGCAGGAGCCAGCTCCACACCCAGCACAGCAGCCACAACCCTCCACCGTAG
>JBBSJO010000342.1:0-3103 GCA_038257185.1 Rhodobacterales bacterium
AATTCCAGGTGATCCGTCACATGATGAACCTCGAAACGGTGAACACGTACGAGGGGACCCATGACGTACATGCGCTGATCCTGGGGCGCGCGCAAACCGGCCTTCAGGCCTTCTTCTGATGTCGTAACGGGGGTATTTCCTCCCCCCGAACCCCCCTCCGGATATTTCTGGCCAAAAAGAGTAAGGGCTATACCTCCTCTTTTTTGCTTTAAATATTCCCCGCCGGAGGCCTTGAATCTTTGCGCTACAGGTGATCATGGACCGCGTCGCTATTGTTCATCAAAACTTCCTGACCCGGGTCGCTGCGGAGGAATTTCCGCCCGGTACCGCGCAGACCGGCAGCCTTGGCCAGACCGAGGCTTTGACGCTTTTCCGCGCGCAGGTCCTGTCCCGCGCGCTCGACCTGCAGAGCCGGGTGATGCAGAAGGAAGGGCAGGGGTTCTATACCATCGGCTCCAGCGGCCACGAAGGCATGGCTGCGGTGGCCCATGCCCTGCGGCCCGACGATATTGCCTTCCTGCATTACCGTGACGCCGCCTTCCAGATCGCGCGCAGCTTGCAGGTGGAGGGGCAGGACATGCAGCGCGATATGCTGCTGAGCTTTGCCTGTTCGGCGGAAGACCCGACCAGTGGTGGGCGGCACAAGGTGTTGGGCAGCCGTGCGCTGATGATCCCGCCGCAAACCTCCACCATCGCGAGCCATCTGCCCAAGGCAGTGGGCGCGGCGCATTCCATCGGGCTGGCGCGGCGGAACCGACCCGAGCACGCGGTTCTGCCGCGCGACGGGATCGCCATGTGCAGTTTTGGAGACGCCTCCGCCAACCATTCCACAGCGCAGGGTGCCATCAACGCTGCGGGCTGGACAGCAGTGCAGGGAATTCCGTTGCCACTGTTGTTCGTTTGCGAGGACAACGGCATCGGAATCTCGACCAAGACCCCGACTGGCTGGATCAAGGCTTCGATGTCCGCGCGGCCCGGTCTGAAATACTTCGAAGGTGACGGGCTGGACATGTTCGCGGCCTTTGCTGCGGCCAAGGCGGCGGCCGACTGGGTGAGGCTGCACCGCAAGCCTGCTTTCCTGCACCTGCGCACCGTCCGGCTTTACGGCCATGCGGGACCCGACGTCGTGACCTCCTATTTGCCCAAGGCAGAGGTCGAGGCGGATGAAGCCAATGACCCGCTTCTCTATTCTGCGCGGGCGCTGGTGAACAGCGGGGCCGCCACGGTGGAGGAAGTTCTCGAAATCTACGAGATGACCCTGCAAGGGGTCGCCGAGGCCGCGCGCGCCATGACCACAACACCACGTCTCAAGACTGCTGCCGACGTCATGGCCAGTCTCATCCCGCCGCGCCGCACCTGCGCGCCCAGCAACGGGCCGAGCGTGACCGCACGGCGCGAAGTCTTCGGCAGTGACGCCGCGCAACTCGACGCGCCGCAGCCGATGTCGCGACTGATCAACTGGGCGCTGCATGATATCCTGCTGACCTACCCCGAAACCCTGCTGATGGGCGAGGACGTGGGCCGCAAGGGCGGGAACTACGGCGTCACCCAAAAGTTGCAGGCCCGCTTCGGTCCCGCGCGGGTGATCGACACGCTGCTCGATGAACAGAGCATTCTCGGCCTCGCCATCGGCATGGCGCACAACGGTTTCATTCCGCTGCCCGAGATCCAGTTTCTCGCGTATCTACACAATGCCGAGGACCAGTTGCGGGGTGAGGCCGCCACGCTGCCGTTCTTCAGCAACGGCCAGTGGACCAATCCCATGGTGATTCGCATTTCGGCGCTGGGTTACCAGAAGGGTTTTGGCGGGCATTTTCACAACGACAACTCCATCGCCGTGTTGCGGGACATTCCGGGCGTGATCATCGCCTGCCCCTCGACCGGCGACGATGCCGCGATGATGCTGCGCGAGTGTATCCGGCTTGCGCGGGAGGAGCAGCGGGTGGTGGTGTTCCTCGAACCCATTGCACTCTATCCCATCCGGGATCTGATCGAACCCGGGGACGGCGGCTGGATGCGAACCTATCCCGCCCCCGACCAGCGGATATCCATGGCGGAGGTCGGCATCCACGGCGACGGCGGCGACCTTGCCATCGTGTCCTATGGCAACGGCCATTATCTGTCGCGGCAGGCGCAGCATGATCTGGCCGCAGCGGGCGTGAATTCACGCGTGATCGACCTGCGTTGGCTGGCACCTCTGCCAGAAGACGCGCTGATGGCGGCCATCGGCGACCGCCCTGTGCTGATCGTCGACGAATGCCGCCGCACGGGTGGGCAGGCAGAGGCGTTGATGGCGCTTATGGCGGAACGCGGTGTGGCGCAATTCGCGCGGCTCACGGCGGAGGACAGTTTCATCGCCACCGGCCCAGCATACGGCGCGACACTGCCCAGCCGCGAGGGGATCGTCGCCGCCGCGCGGGGGCTGTTCGAAAACTGAGGAGATGACCGTTCTCCCGACATTCAGTCTTTAGAATTTGGAGCGATACGCGAGAACCGGGTTTTGGCAGGTCCGCTTCGCATGTAGGCTTCGCGGAGGGGGGGAGGCGCGCGCGATGACGCATCCAGGAACCGCCTGAATTCTGGACACCGGCTGAGGCAACACGGCATGACCAAACTCCCCCATACGCCGAGTTTCGACCTCACCGGCAAACGCGCGCTGGTCACGGGTGCGTCCTCGGGCATCGGGCTGGGATGTGCCGTGGCGCTGGCGCGGGCCGGGTGCCACGTGGTCTGCGCCGCGCGTCGGCCCGAGGTGTTGCAGGGCGTCGTGGATGCCATGGCTGCCGAAGGGCTGTCGGCGGAGGCACTGGTGCTCGACATTGCCGTCCTCGAAGCTTTGGAAGCGGCGCTTGCGGGGCAGGGTGCCTTCGACATCCTGCTCAATGCAGCGGGTCTGGCGCGGCTTGCGCCAGCGGTGGAGACGACACCTGCCGATTACGACGCCGTGATGGGCGTGAACCTGCGGGCGGCCTATTTCCTGTCGGCCTGGGCTGCGCGGGACATGATCGCGGCGGGGATCGCGGGATCGATCATCCACATCTCCTCGCAGATGGGCCATGTGGGGGGCTTCGAACGTACGGTCTATTGCGCCTCCAAGCATGGG
>JBBSJO010000343.1:0-3095 GCA_038257185.1 Rhodobacterales bacterium
AGGGATACCCGTATGCGATTCGATGGTGTGGCGATGCTCCACGAGGCTCTCCACCCCACCCAATGACGTCGCGCGGTGAAAGAGCCGCAGCCGCCCGGCAACTCGCAAAGCCGCCTCCGCACCGCCCTGCACGACAAAGGACATCAGCCCGCCGAAGCCCCCCGTCATCTGGCGCGCGGCCGTGGCGTGACCGGGGTGATCGGGAAGGCCGGGATACATCACGATCTCTACCTTGGGGTGTCCATGAAGAAACTCTGCCAAGGCCATGGCATTGCGCGACATTTCCCGCACCCGAAGCGGCAGCGTGCGCATGCCCCGCGTCAGCAACCAGGCCTCCATCGGCCCCAGTACCGCGCCCGCAGTGTCGCGATCCTCGCGGATCATCCGCCAGACCTCCGCCCCCGCATCGCGCACCGACAGCGCGCCCGCCAGAACGTCGGAGTGGCCGTTGATCCCCTTGGTTGCCGAATGCATCACGATATCCGCCCCCAGCGACAGTGGCTGGCTCAGGACCGGAGTCGCCGCCGTGCCGTCCACCACCAGAAGCGCACCGACTCCATGGGCGGCTTCGACCGCGGCCGCCAGATCCACAATACGCAACCAGGGGTTCGACGGCGTCTCCACCCAGGCCAGCACCGGGCGATGGGTGGCACAGGCTTGCGCGAAGGCGGCGGTGTCGGAGGCTTCGACCTCGTGCAGGGTGATCTGCCGCCGGGTGCAGAAGTCCCTGATCCATTTGGTCGTGCCCCAGTAGATCTGGCTCTGCACCAGCACCGACGCCCCGTTCGGCACCGTGCGGAACACCGCCGCGACCGCCGCCATGCCGGAGGGGAACAGCAGCGTCTCCGCAGCCCCTTCCAGAGCGCAGAGCACTCTCTCGGCCACACGCACGTTCTCGTTGTGTGACCGCAGGTAGGTGTTGTCGGGGTTCACCGGGCGGTAGTCGGTATCGCGCAGGTAGGTGGTGGCGAACTGCACCGGAGGCACCACCCCGCCGCTTGCCATGTCGACGGCCCCTGCCGCTTGGGCGGCGATGGTGGCGGGGTGGAGGGCGGTTTTCGGAGTCTCGGCCATTGCGCGGGCTTTCATGATGTGGGGTAACGCCCGTCCTACACCCCGCCCTGCATGCTGGCAAACCCCGTCACGCAGACACGCGCCGCGTCACACCCGCGTGACGGACCTGCGCCGCACCTTGCAGCGCGAGGCCCAAGCCGCCACTCTATGGATACCCCAGTCAGGAGCGTCCCATGGCCAGCACCCGCGTCACCTTTCCCGGCCATGACGGCAGCAAGCTGGCGGCCCGGCTCGACATGCCGGAAGGTCCGCACCTGGCCACCGCGCTCTTTGCCCATTGCTTCACCTGCGGCAAGGATATCCCCGCCGCGCGGCGCATCGCGGCACGGCTGGCAGGCATGGGGATCGCGGTCCTGCGCTTCGACTTCACTGGCTTGGGCCACTCGCAAGGCGAATTTGCGAACACCTCCTTCACCTCCAACGTCGAAGACCTGATCGCTGCCTGCCGCTACCTCGCCGACGAAAACATGCCGGCCAGCCTGCTCATCGGCCATTCGCTGGGCGGGGCTGCGGTGCTGAAGGCCGCCAACCAGGTCGACGGAATCAAGGCCGTCGCCACGCTCGGTGCACCCTTCGATCCTGGCCACGTGACCCATAATTTCGCTGAAAGCCTGCCCGAGATCATCGCCAAGGGCGTGGCAGAGGTTTCGCTCGGCGGTCGGCCCTTCCGCATCGGCAAGAAGTTCCTCGACGACATCGCTTCAGGCCCGCTCACCCCTGCCATCGGCAACCTGAAAGCGGCGCTGCTGGTGATGCACGCGCCGCTGGACGCCACCGTCGGCATCGACAACGCCAGCGAGATCTTCCTCGCCGCAAAACACCCCAAAAGTTTCGTCACCCTCGACGACGCCGACCACCTGATCACCCGCCCCCGCGACGCCGAATACGCCGCCGACGTGATCGCCACCTGGGCGGGCCGCTACCTCGCCCTGACCCCTCCCGCCCCGCCGCCGGGGGCTCCCGAGGGTATCGTCCGCGTCACGGAAGCCGACCCGGACGGCTTCCTGCAGGACGTCAACGCGGGTCCCTTTCATCATGTACTGGCGGATGAGCCCGAGGCCTATGGCGGCACCAACCGCGGCATGACACCCTACGGGTTCCTCTCGGCCGGGCTGGGGACCTGCACCTCGATGACGATCCGCATGTACGCGCGACGCAAGGGCTGGGCGCTGACCCATATCAGCGTCGATGTCAGCCACGACAAGGTCCACGCCCAGGACGCAGAAACCGGCAGTGGCGACAAGATCGACACCTGGCGCCGCCGGATCCGGCTGGAGGGCGACCTCAACTCCGACCAGCGCCAGAAACTGTTGGAGATCGCCGACAAATGCCCGGTGCACCGCACCCTGGAACGATCCTCGCAGGTGCTGACCGAACTGGTCGCCTGACGCTTCCCCCTTCATCTTGCCAGATAAACCTCCGGGGGGAGTCCGCAGGACGGGGGGCTGGCCCCCCTTCCCCGCCCGCCGCAGGCGCAACTCAAGAACCTGCGCCCCATCCGCTCCCGGCTTGTCCTTGAGCGCCCGGCAGTCTATTGCGCCCCTGATCCCTCCCCGCAGTCATGACAAGGTGTGCCCATGATCCCCCGCTATTCCCGTCCCGACATGGTCGCCATCTGGTCCCCCGAAACCAAGTTCCGCATCTGGTACGAGATCGAGGCCCATGCCTGCGACGCCATGGCCGACCTCGGCGTCATCCCCCGCGCCAATGCCGAAGCGGTCTGGAAAGCCAGGGATGTGACCTTCGACGTCGCCCGCATTGACGAGATCGAGGCCGTCACCAAACACGACGTCATCGCCTTCCTCACCCACCTGGCCGAACACATCGGTTCGGACGAGGCGCGCTTCGTGCATCAGGGCATGACCTCCTCAGACGTGCTCGACACCTGTTTCAACGTCCAGCTCACCCGCGCCGCCGACATCCTGATCGCGGACGTCGAGGCCTTGCTCGCCGCCCTCAAGCGCCGCGCGCTGGTGCATAAGGACACGGTGCGCATCGGTCGTTCCCACGGAATCCACGCC
>JBBSJO010000344.1:0-3092 GCA_038257185.1 Rhodobacterales bacterium
CGTTGTGGCGCTGCTGTTCCTCTACATGTTCGACGGCAACTTCGGCATCATCAACGAGTGGCTGGTGAACCTCGGCTATCAGGATCAGTACACCGCCTGGATGAGCGACCCGACGTCCAGCTTCTGGATCGTGGTGACGGCGATGGTCTGGTACGGCACGCCGCTGATGGCGCTGATCTTGCTGGCGGCGCTACAGACGATTCCCGAAGAGCTCTACGAGGCGGCAGATGTCGATGGCGCGACGCCCTGGGTTCAATTCTGGCGGATCACTGTGCCGCATATCCTGCCCAGCCTGATGTTCCTGGGGCTGTTGCGCACCATCTGGATGTCGAACCACATCGACATGATCTTCATCATGACAACAGGCGGGCCCGGGTTCAGCAACTATACCGAGGCGGTCTATGCCTTTCAGCTCACCAATGAATTTCGCATCGGATATGCCTCGGCCGCCGCCGTGCTGCTATCGGTGGTGCTGATGATCGGGGCGGCGCTCTATGTCCGCTATCTGGCCAAAAGCGTACTGAAGCAGGCCTCGTGATGAGCAGATCCCGTTCCCGCCAAAGCCGTTTCCGCCTGATCTGGACAGTCGCCGGGGTGGCGGTGCTGCTGGCCTGGTCGCTGGGGCCGTTCCTGTGGCTGGGCATCGCTTCGATCACGCCGAACCTGAAGCAGGTGACGAACTTTTCCGATCTGGCCGAAGGGGCAAGCCGGATTCAGTACATCCCCCGGAACCCAACCCTGGACAATTATCGCCAGCTTTTCGTGAACGTCCCTTTCGGCACTTACATGCGCAATTCGACGATCATCGCCACGGGCAACATGTTCCTGTCGCTGACAGTCGCCTGCCTGGGCGCCTATGCTTTTGTGCGGTTCCGGTTCGTCGGGCGCAACTCGCTGCTGGTGTCGATGTTGACGGCCTACACGGTGCCCAGCGTTGTGCTGGTGGTGCCGATGCTCGTGATCTTCCGCACCTATGGGCTGAACAACACCCATTTCGGGATGATGCTGGCCGAGTCGACCGGATCGGCACCTTTCGTGCTGTTGTTGATGATCAATTATTTCTCGACCCTGCCGAAAGAGCTGGAAGAGGCCGCGCAGGTCGACGGGGCGGGACGGTTGAAGATCCTGTGGCGCATCGTGATGCCGCTGTCGCTGCCCGGGCTGGTCGCGGGGGGGCTGCTGGCCTTCATCATGAGCTGGAACAACTTTCTGTTCGCCTACCTGCTGACAACCAACAACGACGTAAAGACCCTGCCGGTCATCATGCGCCAGTTCGCGCAGGGTGAGCCGAACATCTGGGGCGTCAGCGCTGCCGGGGCGATCCTGAGCGCGCTGCCGGTCGCAGTCATCTTCATACTGTTCCAGCGCATGCTGATGAGCGGCCTGGCCGCCGGAGCGGTAAAGGGATGAATCCAAATCTAACCATTCGCAAAGGAGGAATGTGGGATGGGACTTTCTGAAAAGCCGAAGGGAATTGTGAAGACGACTGGCGCATCGCGACGGTCGATGCTGAAGATGATGGGAGGGGTCGCAACGACCGGGCTGATCGCCGGCGGTATGCCCGCCGGGGCGCAGACCGTCGCATCGCCCGCAGTGCGCAAGAAGGCCAAGATCGTCTACTGGAACTGGGCCGACAACCCGGGTCACCTCAAGATCTCCGCTGACTCGGTCGACATGTTCAACAAGAGCCAGGATTTCATCGAAGTCGAGCTGGACGCCAACATGGCGGTGGCGGAATCGCGCAAGAAACTGGTGGTGTCCTATGCCGCCGGCGCGGCACCCGACGTGATCATGACGATCCAGTACTGGGTGCAGGATCTCTACAACAATGGCATCATCGAGCCGCTGAACACGTACTTCGACGCCTGGGATGCCAAGGACGATTTCTTCCAGAACGTTATCGAGGGCGCACGTGCCCGTCCCGACGGGGCCCTGACCTATCTGCCGATCACCAATGTCGTATACAGCCTCTATTACCGCAGCGACTGGTACAAGGAGGCCGGTGTCGCGCCGCCCGTCACGTATGACGACTTCATCGCGGGAGCCAAGGCGATTTCGAGCCCGCCTGACCGCTATGGCTATGCCCTGCGCGGCCAACCCTATCAGGCAATCGAGATCATCCACGGAATTTGGCGCAGTGCCGGGGTTCAGTATGTGGACGATGCGGGCAACGTCGACTTTGACTCTCCGGCGGCCATCGAGGTGGCGTCGAAGTGGATCGGGATGCTGACCAAGGACAACTCGGCCTCGCCCACGGCGGTCAACGACGGGATGCGCGAGCTTTATACGCTGATGCAGAACGGCAAGGCGGGCATGTGGCTCTATGCAACGCAGGCCAGCCAGATCCTGATGGATACGCTTGGGGACAACCTGCAATACACGCTGACGCCGCGCGTGGGCGACAAGCACTATACTCTGGCGAACCCGGAAGGGCCGATGATGGTGTCCTCCTCGAAAGAGAAGGAGGCGTCGTGGGAATTCATGAAGTTCATCAATACCGGCGAGGCCGCGCTGCTGTATTCGCGCGACCGCAAGACGCCGCCGATTCGCAAGTCGCTGGCGCAGGATGAGGCGTTCCAGAGCAACCGGTTCATCAAGCAGACCGTGGACTGGGCCGATACCTGGTGGTCGCCGCCGTATTATCACGAGTATTGGGCCAACTTCCAGGATCGCATCGCGCCCTACTGGCAAGAGGCGCTGCGCGAGACCATCACGCCGGAGCAGTTCTGCATGGAAGGGGCCAAGCTGCTGCGCGGCGAGGTCTGATCCGCGACACCGACTTGCCCGCCCGCCGGGTTGCCCAGCGGGCGGGCTTCCAATAATAATTCATTCGACAGTCTGGAGCCAAAATGGCTGGTGTAGGTCTTCGCAATGTGGTCAAGCGCTATGGCGCTTTCGAGGCGGTCAAGGGGATCAACCTCGAGATCGGCAAACACGAATTCGTGGCACTGGTCGGGCCTTCGGGGTGCGGGAAGTCGACGACCCTGCGGATGATCGCGGGGCTGGAGGACATCACAGCGGGCGAGATCAGCATTGACGGACGCGTGGTCAACGACCTGGCGCCCAAGGAGAGGGACATCGCCATGGTGTTC
>JBBSJO010000345.1:0-3082 GCA_038257185.1 Rhodobacterales bacterium
CGTGATGTCAACGCGGATGTCGTTCCATTCGTCGGTGGGGATGTCGGACAATCGACGTTCCATCAGCGCCTCGCCGGTGGAGACGATCTGGATGACAGCCGCATGGCCTGCCGCCAGATCGGCATCGATGGCGGCGATCAGCGTCGGGGTTTTCATCGAAGTGAGCAGATGGCCGAAGAAACGCTGCTTGGCGGATTCAAAGGCCGAACGCGCGGCGGATTTGGCTTGGCGGTTCAGCGCGCCACCGCTTTCACCGGTAATGTTGGCCGCCTCCATAGCCGCCGTGAGGTTGTTATGGATGATGGCGAAAGCCCCGGCATAGGCATCGTAGATGCCACGCTGTTCAGGGGTCAGGGCATGCACCAGCATCTCATACTCGACGCCGTCATAGGAGAGCGAGCGGGCGGTATAGAGGCCAAGGGATCGCAGATCGCGGGCCAGAACTTCCATTGCAGCGACGCCGCCCGCCTCAATCGCCTCGACAAACTCAGCCCGGGTCGCAAACGGAAAGTCTTCCCCACCCCAGAGCCCAAGGCGTTGCGCGTAGGCCAGATTGTGGACCGAGGTCGCCCCGGTGGCCGAGACATAGACAATACGGGCATTGGGAAGTTTGTGCTGCAAGCGCAGGCCTGCCTTGCCCTGCTGGGAGGCTTCAGTATCGCCTCGATCCCCCTTCGATCCGGCGGCGTTCGCCATGGCATGGCTTTCGTCAAACAGGATCACCCCATCGAAATCAGCCCCGAGCCAGTCGACGATCTGGTCGACACGGGATTTCTTGGCCCCGCGCTCCTCTGAGCGCAGTGTGGCATAGGTTGTGAACAGAATGCCCTCGGTGAGCGGGATGTCCTTGCCCTGGGCGAAACGCGACAATGGCGTGACCAGCAAGCGCTCTTGGCCCAAGGCTGACCAGTCGCGCTGCGCATCCTCGAGAAGCTTGTCACTCTTTGAGATCCAGAGTGCCTTGCGGCGGCCCTGGCACCAATTGTCGAGCAAAATCCCGGCCGACTGACGGCCCTTGCCCGCACCGGTGCCGTCGCCGAGGAAGAAACCGCGACGGAAGCGCACTGCGTCAGCGGCATCGTCGGGCGCGACCGAGACCATGTCGCCAGTCTCATCGACGCACCAAGACCCGGCGAGACGCGCAGAATGCGCCTCGCCCGCGTAGATCACGGTCTCGAGCTGGGCGTCGGACAGCAGGCCGTCGCGTAAGATCGCGGCTGGCAGCTTCGGGATATAGCTGGGTTTCGGGGGCGCCACCGAGGCCATGGCGGCCGACTGTACCAGCTTGGTCGGATGCGGTTCAGCCCCGGGGATGTCGATCGCCTGCAGGCGAAAGGTCTCATAAATGGCATCCGAGAGGCGCGCGCTGGCATCGTCTTCAGTCGCATCGCGCAGCGTGTAGGCCAGATCTTCAGCTTGGATTTGTGCGGCGGTTGGCGCGGGTTGAGCCGCAGAGGTCGCGCGCGATGTGCTGATGGCAGTGCGCGTGGTACGGACAGGAGTTCCCGGGAAGAGGGAAGTGGGGAATTGGGCTGCCGCTGTGTCCGGGTCCAGCGCGAGGCGCGGGGGGACATGGGTGGTGATCAGGGACATCAGGTTGGCAACATCGGGCGACAGTGCGCGCGACAGATCAGCCGTGATGCCGCCCCGTTCGCCGCCCCGGCATTTGTCGAAGACCGAGAGGCGGGTTTCAAAGCTGGTGCCGTGCTTGGCGAAGGCGGCACCTGACACAGCACCTGTGAACACCAGATACGCGGTCTCGGTCAGGCGGGTGAAGGTCTCGGCCCAAGCGGGGGCGTCGGGCGCGAAACTCGCCCCTGTGATCGCAATCAGGCGACCGCCGGGGGCAAGGCGGGCGAGTGCCGAGCGCAGATGCCGGGCCGTGGCTTCGGTCGTCCGACCATCCACATTGGCCACAGCCGAGAACGGCGGGTTTATGAGGATGACGCTGGGGCGCAAGCCCGCGTCGAGATGATCGTCGATCTGCGCAGCGTCGAAGTTGGTGACCGGACGGCCCGGGAACAGGCGGAGCAGAAGATCGGCGCGCGTGTCAGCCAGCTCGTTCAGCGCGAGGTTGCCGCCCGCGATTTCCGCGAGGATCGCCAGAAGCCCGGTCCCGGCCGAAGGCTCGAGGACCAGATCAGACGGCGTGATCTGTGCGGCGGCCAGGGCCGCGAGCCCCATGGGCAGGGGAGTGCTGAATTGTTGGAACCGCTCCATCTCCTCCGAGCGCCGGGTGTGCGTGGGCAAGAGGCCCGCCACCTTGGTGAGGATCGGCAGCAGCGCCGCAGGCGATCCGGCGCGGGACAAAAGCGCGCGGCCGAATTTGCGCAGAAAGAGGACAAGCGCCACTTCGCCCGCCTCATAGGCGAGCTTCCAATCCCAGTCGCCGGTCGCATCTGAGCCGCCAAAGGCGCGCTCCATCTCAAGGCGCAGACGCAGCGTGTCGATCTGGAAACCCTGCGCCAGATCAGGCTGCAGCGCCTCGGCCACGGCAAGGATCGCGGGAGCGGGATCAGAAAACGGAACTGGTACAAGAGGTGCAACGGGCACGAGATAGGTCATTGGGAAACTCCAGAATGAGGGTCAGGGTCATGCCTGGGCACCCTCTCTCGGGAACCCTCAGGCCTGATCTTTCCCAGCCCTCCTCTTCCTCTCAATTCCAATGATCTGCGCAGGCAGCTTGTTTTTGTTCCTGTTATGTTCTATATTGAAATCCAAGCTAGGAAGGGAGACCCCCGATGGAAAGCACCACTTACGCCCTGCCCGCCACGCCAAAGCAGATCGCCTATGCGCGGGCGCTGGCCCTACGCAACCAGACCCTTCTGCCATGGGATGTGCAGCAAGACCTGCGCGCGCTCAGCGCCTGGATAGATGCGCAGGCCAGGATGAAGCCGGGCACGCAGGACAGCCGCCCGACATCAAAGCAGGTCGCCTTCGCCGAACGTCTCGCCCGCATCAAACGGCGCGCCGTCCCCGACGAGTGCTTCCGCGACAAGGGGCTGATGTCGAAGTGGATCGACGGGAACAAGTGACTGTCGTCAGTCGTTGGCTGGCTTGGTATCCTGCAGATCAGCAGCGA
>JBBSJO010000346.1:0-3040 GCA_038257185.1 Rhodobacterales bacterium
ACCTGCCGGGGTTCGCGGCGTGTGCAATCACCTTGCTGTGGCCCGGTCACCCGAGTTCCGTGGCTGCATTTGCGGTGGCTCACTGGTGGACCCTGATTGTGGGCGGCTTTTTTCTGTCCTTTATCGGCATGGTCGTCGGTGTTCGTATCCTTCTGTGCCCGTATTGTGATTTTCGACTATCCAAAGCGGGAGCCGGTCCCATTCAATTCCTGGGCAAGGCATCGGCTGTCAAGTTTTGCCCCAACTGTGGGTCCACATTCGGGGAAAAGCTCGACGAGGGCGCGCTGAGGCGACGCAGATTCGAGTGACAGTCCCGCCATCGTGCTGCCCGTCGCCCTGATCGCCGCCGGCCCGACAAGCGTTCGGGTTGTTGCGCGTCTCGGGCATACTGCCGCGGGGGCTGGCACACGGCAGGATGACTTAGCGAATGACGCGGTTGGCGGTTTTCGCTTCGGCTTTGCTCGCGGCCCTGTTGATTGCCGCAGTGAGCCGCGGCGCGATGGTCGTGGAGCCGGCCGCGCAATCACCTCCAGCCACGGGCTCTGTCCCGGTTGATGCAGCCGGACCGCGCGCTGCCCCTGCGGCTGCAGCCGATCTGACACCGATCGACGTGCCTGACCAGTCACCGCCCCTCATCTCCGTGTTCCCCAAAGACGAATCGTTGTCGGACGAGGTCTGGAACGCTATTGGATTCGACCGCGACGGCTTCGTCTGGGCAGGCCTCGCATCCTCGCTCGCGCGGTTCGACGGCTACCGCTGGAATCGATGGCCTTTGCCCGGGCTCGCCAGTCTCGTACGCGATTTCGCAACGGACGACAGTGGCGTGCTCTGGGCGCTGTTCGAAGCCGAAGGACTCGCACGCTACGACGGAGTGAGTTGGCAACTGCGCGACGATATTCCGGGATCGACCAACCGCTTTTCCGTGACGCGCGGAGCGGAAGGCCGGCGCGAACTCTGGGTCAGCCAGAACGAGGGCCTCTGGCACCTCGAGAAGGACCGCTGGAAGGCAGATCCGGGCAATGATCTCGTCCGTATCGGTCGCACGGTGGCCATTGCCCAGACCCAGACGCTGTTCGCCGCTCCCAGGCAGTGGCTCGCGACCACGCAGACCGGCCTCTGGTACCGCGAGGTGCGCTCTCCGGCGCCGCCAGGTCCCTGGATCCACTTCGAGAATCCGGAATTTGACCGCTTGCCGTATACCGACCTCGTGCAGAGTGTGGACGCGGGAGAGGAAGAGCTGTGGCTGCTGACCTACGGCAATGGCATCGCGCGCATCCGCAACGATGGTGTGCGCTGGTGGCGGTCCGCCAATGGCGCCTTGCCTACAGAGGCGATGTACACCGGAGTTGTGACCCAGTCCGCTGAAGGTCGCCGAATTCTCTGGGTCTCTTCGCGGGCGGGACTACTGCGGATCCGTGGTGACGACGTGACGGTGCTTGATCGCCGCCACGGTCTACCCGCCGATGCGGTGCGCGGCCTCAAGTTGAGGCTGGGCCCAGACGGCATCGACCGGCTCTGGATGGCCACCGAGAGCGGCGCTGCGCGCATCGTGATGGCAGAGAGCCGATGGCGAACGGTTTCGCTGCTGGGTGCGCGCGAAAACGGGGTCTTCGCGGTGCTGGTCGAGCCCGACGGACATGGCGGCGAGCGCCTCTGGGTGGGAACGACCAAGGAAGGCGTCGGCATGCTCCAGGACGGCCAATGGCGCTATTTCACTCAGCCGGATGGCACCCTGCCGGCGGCAGGGGTACGCGGCATCTGGCGGGTTCCGGGGCCGGACGGAAAAATCTGGCGTCTGATGGGATTGTCCCGGGGCACGGTGTTGCGAATCGACGACGCGCTGGGTTTCAGCGAGCTTGCCGTGCCGTGGAATCCGCATGATGCCGAAGCCGTGAGCTTCGTGTTGCCGCGTCGGTTCGAGGGCCAGGATGAGCTCTGGTTTGCGACCTTCCGCAGCGGCATCTACCGGCTTCGCGGAAGCGAATGGACGCGCTTTCCGTCCGCAGGCATTCCGGCGAACTGGCGCGTGACCTCATTGGCGAAGCAGATCGACGCCAAGGGGAAGAGCTGGATCTGGTCCTCGAGCAATCACGGTCTTGAGCGCTTTGATGGCGAGCGCTGGCAGCGGGTCGCCGACGTGCCCGGAATGCCGGCGGATGCGGTGCTTTCCATGATCTTTCTCGAACGAGCGGGGCGCACTGAAATGTGGGCAAGCAGCTCGCGCAATGGCATCGTGCGCCTTGATGTCACAGATCCCGCGAAGCCGCGCGCGATTGCCGATTCGCGAATTCCCGAGCCGCCGGATCCCACGGTCTACGGCGTCCTCCCCGACAGTGTCGGCCGCCTGTACGTCTGCACCAACAATGGCGTGCAGCAGCTGACGCCCACAGCGTCCGGTGGATACAACCAGCGCGTTTACCGCCGCCGCGATGGCCTGGTGCACGACGAATGCAACACCAATGCACAATTCATCGATGCGCATGATCGCTACTGGGTAGGGACCCTCGGTGGTCTCAGCGTTTTCGACCCGCGCCGCACGACAGCTGCCGGTACGCGAGAGGCCCACAAGCTGCGATTGACCGCCGTCGGCGTGGACGGCGATCGCGTACCGGCGCACTGGGGGGGCAGGGTCGAGATTCCTGCGGGCACGCGTGATCTGCGCGTCGAATACAGCCTGCTCACCGACCGTCGCGAAACCGAGTCGACCTATCGCACGCGCATGGTGGGTCTCGATGACGAGCCGGGACCGTGGACGGCCGAACACAGCCGCGTGTTCTCCGTATTGCCGCCGGGCCGCTACGCATTCGAGGTGGCGGCACGCGATCACCTCGGAACCCGGACGCAATCCCGTTCGCTGGAATTCCATGTCCAGCCGCACTGGTGGCAGCGCACCAGTATTCGCGCACTCGTCATCTTCGCCCTGGTGCTCGCGGCTCTGGGCCTCGTGCAGCTGTACAACCGCGGGCTGCGCCTTCGTCAGCGGCGGCTGCGCATCGAAGTCGCGATGCGCACGGAGGAACTCAACGTGGCGAACCAGCAG
>JBBSJO010000347.1:0-3013 GCA_038257185.1 Rhodobacterales bacterium
AGACGGTCGCATCGCTGACGCCGTGCTTGCGGCACAGATCGGCAACGGAAACGCCTACCTCTTGCTCCTTCAGAATGCCGATGATCTGGTCTTCGGTGAACCTGCTGCGCTTCATCTCTGGTCCTTTCGGTTGGGCCAGAGTCTATCTCAAACTGGATTAGGCGTAGGGGGCAACGTCAATTATTTACCCTTCCAGATCGGGTCGCGCTTTTCGGCAAAGGCGCGCGCGCCTTCAAGCTGGTCTTCGGAGGCATAGAGCAGATCGACCGTCGGCAACTGCCGCTTGGTGATCCGGTTCATGGCGTCCTGAAACTTGGCATCCTCCGCGTCGCGCACGATTTCCTTGATAGCGGCATAGACCAGCGGGGGGCCGGAGGCGAGCAGGCGGGCCAGTTCCCAGGCGCGGTCCATCAGCCGGTCGGCCGGCAGGATTTCGTTGACGAGTCCCCAGCCCTTTGCCTCCTCCGCGTCGAACCAGCGTCCGGTGAGCAGCAATTCCATTGCGATGTGGTACGGGATGCGTTTGGGCAGTTTCACGGAAGCCGCATCTGCCACGGTGCCGGAGCGGATTTCCGGCAGGGCAAAGGTGGCATGGTCGGCGGCGAGGATCATGTCGGCGCTTAGCGCCAGTTCCAGCCCGCCGCCGCAGGCGATGCCATTCACGGCGGCGATGACGGGTTTGTTGAGGTCGCGCAACTCCTGCAAGCCGCCGAAACCGCCGACGCCATAGTCACCGTCCACTGCGTCCCCGTCCGAAGCTGCCTTGAGATCCCAGCCGGGGCAGAAGAACTTCGTGCCGCCCCCGGTGATGATCGCCACGCGCAGTGCGGGATCATCGCGGAAGGCGGCGAAGACCGCGCCCATCTTGACGGAGGTGGCAAGGTCGATGGCATTGGCCTTGGGACGGTCCAGCGTGACTTCGAGGATGGCACCCTCGGTGCGGGTTCGGATGGGGCTGTCTGACATGGCGTAAACCTTTCAGTCGGTTGAGCGCAGCAGAGCGTCGGCGGCGATGGCGTCCGTTGCGGTGCAGATGAGGGGGTTGATTTCGATCTCCTGAAGGCCCGTCGCGTGGGCGATGGCATAGTCCTGCACCGCGCGGACGGCCCGCAGGATGGCGGCACGGTCTGCTGCCGCCGCGCCGCGATAGCCTGCCAGAAGCGGTGCGATCCTGAGACGGCTCAGCGCGTTTTCCACCATCGCATCGGAGGCCGGGACCAGCAACGAAACGGTATCGCGCAGGATTTCGGTCCAGACGCCCCCGGCCGCGAGGGTCAGGACGAAGCCGTGGGCCGGGTCGCGCACCACGCCGATCAGAAGTTCCGCCACGGTGCCGGTGATCATCTCCTCCACCAGAAATCCGCTGGCTGTCATGCCCTTCGCCGCCGCCTCGACTTCCGCCGCCGAAGTCAGGTTCAGCCGTACGGCTCCGGCTTCGGTCTTGTGGGCGACGCCTTCGCCTTTCAGGACAACCGGAAAGCCGATCTCAGTCGCGGCAATCCCGGCCTTTGCGGCAGTTGCCGCGCGGGCGGCGCGGGGCACCCGAAGGCCGACGGCAGCGAGGCGTTGCTTGGCTTCTGCCTCGGTCATCATCGTGGGCGGGAGGTCAGACCCGGGCAAGAGGATCGGTTCCGCGGTAGCGGGCTGAGGCAGCGCCGCCACGGCGCAGGCGGCGAGGGCTTCGGTCAGGCCCGAGAACGGGACGATCCCCGCCGCAATCAACCGGTCGGCCACGGCTTCGGGCATCAGTTCCGGCAAGGTCGCCGCCATGCCATAGCGCATCCCCGTTTCCTGCGCCGCGCCGATGGTGGCCTCGATCACGCAGTCCCAGTCGGTCGGGTCGCAGCGGTCGGGGCGGGGGAAATCCACGATCAGGATGGTCAGCGCGATACCGGGATCGGCCATGGCAGCGAAGGTGCGCGTCATCGCGGGCACGTCGCGCCAGATGTAGGTGTGATAGTCCAGCGGATTGGCCAGCGCCACACGGGGGCCAAGTGCGGCGCGCAGGTCGGTCTTCTGGCGGTCGTTGAGGGGGGGGAAAGTGATACGGTCGATGCCGGTATCGGCGGCAAGGCTCGCCTCCCCGCCCGAGCAACTGATCGTGGCGATGGTGTTGGTGGGTAGTGACCCGGCGACATGCAGCAGCTTGAGCGTTTCCAGCAGCGTGGGCAGGTCGCCCACCCGCGCCATGCCCAGTCGCGCCAGAAGCGCCTCGGCCCCCGCATCGCCACCCGCAAGCGAGGCGGTGTGCGAGATCGTAGCGGCGCGGGCTTGGGAGGAACGGCCTACCTTGATCGCCACGATGGGCTTGCGAAGGGCGCGGGCATGTGCGGCCAGCGCCTCGAACCCGCGCAGGTCTCCGATGCCCTCGATATGGAGGCCAAGCGCGGTGACGCGGGGATCGTCCAGCAGGGCGCGCCCGATTTCTGCAATGCCGGATTGCGCCTGATTGCCTGCCGTCACGACATAGGCAATCGGCAAGCCCCGCTCCTGCATGGTGAGGTTGATGGCGATGGTGGAGGATTGCGTGATCAGCGCCACGCCGCTTTCCACCCGCCGCCCGCCATGCTGGTCGGGCCAGAGCAGCGCGCCATCAAGGTAGTTCACATAACCATAGCAATTCGGCCCGAGGATCGGCATCTCACCCGCCGCGGTGAGCAATTGATCCTGCAGGCCCGCACCGCTGGCGTCCTCCGCCTGCGCCTCGCGGAAGCCAGAGGCGAAGCACACGGCGCCGCCCGCGCCCCGGTCGGCAAGCTGCTGCACCAGCCCGATGGTCGCTTCACGGTTCACGCCGATGAACGTGGCATCGGGTTCTTCGTGCAGGGATGAGAGATCTGCAAAGGCGGGCACGCCCGCAATCTCGGTCGCCGTCGGGTGCTCGGCCCAGAGCGCGCCCTCGTACCACATCTTGCTGCATTGCGTGACGACGGCGCGGCACCATGCCCCGCAGCCGATCACGGCGATGGATCTGGGGCGCAGCAGCCGGTTCAGGTCGCGCCGCATCAGGCCC
>JBBSJO010000348.1:0-2885 GCA_038257185.1 Rhodobacterales bacterium
GGGCCGGATTTACCGGGGGATGGTTGACCGAAGGGCCGCAGAACGCCTGAGCGCGCACAGAGACGCGTCCGCCGCCGCATGATCATCGTTGGTTTTTTTTTGGCCTGTTCAGGGGCGGTTGTGTAACACCTGTGTCCGACGCGCGTCCTTATGGGCAGGATACCGTTCAATGCAACGGCGGTGGCGGCCGTCGCGATCTGACCGGGTTCGGCGCGATCGTCTGTCAGTCGCGCGGTCAGGACGACAACAACCCATCGGGTGCCTGTTAACGCAAGCCGGTCAGTTCGGCAAAAGATGCGCCTTGGAAGCAACGCAATGAAAACCAACGTGATTAAACTGAAAAAAACGCTCGGTCGCGGCCTGCCACATCGGGCCAAGGGCCTGACGCACGACCGAAAAGGTGCGCCATGAAAAACCAGACCACGATCGCCTGCATCCTTGTCGATATCGGCGGCGTCTTGTTGACCGATGGCTGGAACAGTCAGGCCCGCGCCCGCGCGGCCGACCATTTCGGGCTCGACCCTGCCGAACTGGACGAACGGCACCGCACGACGTTCGATACCCACCAACTGGGAAAAATGACGCTTGAGGACTATTTGGGCTGGGTGGTGTTCTACGAAAAACGGCCCTTCAGTCGGGCCGAGTTTCGCCGCTTCATGTTCGATCAGTCGCAACCCTATGCCGATACGATCGATCTGGTCACGCGGCTCAAGGCCCGCCACGGGCTGAAGATCGGGGTTCTCAGCAACGAGGGGCGGGAACTGAATGCCTACCGGATCCACGAATTCAAGCTGGCCGGTTTCGTGGATTTTTTCGTGTCGTCCTGCTTTGTCCATCTGCTGAAGCCCGATCTGGAGATCTTCCACATGGCTCTGGATATCGCCCAGACGCCCGCGGCGCAGATCGCCTATATCGAGAACACCGCGATGTTTGTCGACATCGCCGCGGGTTTGGGAATGCAGGGAATTCTGCACACCGACGCTGCATCCACCCGCGAACAACTCGCAGCACTCGGGCTGCACGACGACTGACCCGTGATCACCGGGACGGTCTGCGCTGTCCCTGACCCTGATGAAAAGCGAGAGTTGAACCATGACAACCACCCTGTCTCCGGACCTGCTTGACAAGATGGATGCCTACTGGCGCGCCGCCAACTATCTGTCGGTGGGTCAGATGTATCTGTTCGACAACCCGCTGCTGCGCCGGCCGCTGATGATCGGTGACATCAAACCCATGCTGCTGGGGCACTGGGGCACGACTCCGGGGCAGAATTTCATCTACACCCACCTGAACCGGGTAATCGGGAAATATGACCTCGACATGATCTATGTCTCCGGCCCCGGTCATGGTGGCCCGGCTGTCGTCGGCAGCACCTATCTTGAGGGCACCTACAGCGAGGTCTATCCCGAGATCAGTCAGGACGAGGCCGGACTTCGCAAGCTGTTCCTGCAATTTTCGTTTCCCGGCGGGATTCCCAGCCATGCCTCGCCGGAAACGCCCGGTTCGATCCATGAAGGCGGCGAGCTGGGCTATTCGCTCAGCCATGCCTTTGGCGCGGTGTTCGACAATCCCGAACTTGTCGTCGCCTGCGTCGTCGGGGATGGCGAGGCCGAGACCGGGCCGCTGGCCACCGCGTGGCATTCCAACAATTTCCTCGATCCCGTGACTGACGGCGCGGTGCTGCCGATCCTGCATCTGAACGGCTACAAGATCGCCAACCCGACCATCCTTGCCCGCATCTCCCACGAGGAGTTGGAACAGCTGTTGCGCGGCTATGGCTGGACCCCCTATTTCGTCGAGGGCGACGATCCCGCGCTGATGCACGAGGCGATGGCCACGACGCTTGACGCAGCCATCGAGGACATCCGAAAAATCCAGCATAGCGCCCGCGTTGACGGCAATACCGAACGTCCGCGCTGGCCGATGATCGTGCTGAAGTCGCCCAAAGGTTGGACCGGCCCAAAGGTCGTGGACGGCCTTCAGATCGAGGGCACCTTTCGGTCGCATCAGGTGCCGCTGTCTGATCCGGCCAAGCATCCCGACCACCTCGGGCTACTGGAAGACTGGCTGAAAAGCTATCGGCCCGAGGAACTTTTCGACGAACAGGGCCGCCTCAGGCCGGAACTGGCCGCACTGGCACCCAAAGGCGCGCGACGCATGGGATCCAATCCGCATGCGAATGGCGGAATGCTGCTGCGCGATCTGCGGATGCCGGATTTCCGCAACTATGCTGTTGATGTCCCCGCACCGGGGGTGCGCGGTATCGGCGATACCCGCGTGCTTGGGCCATTCCTGCGCGATGTTGCCAAACTGAACAGCGAACAACGGAACTTCCGGGTGTTTGGGCCAGACGAGACGCTGTCCAACGGCCTCGGCGCCCTGTTCGACGTGACCAACCGGCAATGGAATGCCGCGACCGAACCGAACGACGACTTTCTGGCCCCCACCGGGCGGGTGATGGAAATGCTGAGCGAACACCAATGCGAAGGCTGGCTCGAAGGCTATCTACTGACCGGGCGGCATGGCTTGTTCAACTGCTACGAGGCGTTTGTCCACATCGTCGACTCGATGTTCAACCAGCACGCCAAGTGGCTGAAAGTCACGTCAGAGCTGCCGTGGCGGCGCAGGATTTCGTCGCTCAACTACCTGCTGGCCTCGCATGTCTGGCGGCAGGATCACAACGGCTACACCCATCAGGATCCGGGCTTTATCGACGTCGTGATGAACAAAAAAGCCGAAGTGGTGCGGATCTACCTGCCGCCCGACGCGAACTGCCTGCTCTCGACCATGGATCATTGTCTGCGCAGCCGCCACTACGTCAACGTGGTGATCGCGGGCAAACACCCGGCGCCGCAATGGCTGACGATGGACGAAGCCGACAAGCA
>JBBSJO010000349.1:0-2870 GCA_038257185.1 Rhodobacterales bacterium
GTTGTTCGACGACCTCGGGGCCGCTGCCTCCGACGACGATCTGGGCGGGTCGGCTTCACGACCCTCCGAAGGGGACTCCGAGCCGCAGGAAGAGCCCTCCGAGCGCTGATCCGACAAGACGGAAAAGACAGACGATACGACGCCGTGTGGTTTTACCCCGCACGGCGTTTTTCGTTTCAGGTCAAGGAAACAAGCATATCCATACATTTCCCGCCACAGTAGAACGGGCTCTGTATGCGCCAAAAGCCGCCACCGCCCGCGCGGATTGCCGCCCACCGCGCGGTCCGGAGCTTGCCCGATACGGTGCCGCACGTAATGTGTCCCGAGTTGCCACAACCCGCGAATCCTGAAATGCCCCAGACAACACGCCGTGCCTTTCTGACACTTATCGCGGCCACCACCCTCACGGCCTGCAACGCAGCCCCGAGCGCAGGCCCGGCCCCGTCCGGCCCCCAGCTCTACCCCAACGAGACGCCAGATCTGCGGCGCAAGATCAATTACTGGTCCGACTTCTACGAAGTCCCACGCCCGCTGGTGCATCGCCTTGCGATCCGCGAAAGCACCCATAACCCCGCTGCCCGCAATGGCCCCTACTACGGCTTGCTGCAGATTCTGCCTGCCACCGCCCGCTCCATGGGCTTCCAGGGAAAACCCAAGGACCTGCTGGATGCGGATACCAACCTGAAATACGCCCTGAAGTACCTGCGCGGGGCCTGGCTCCTTTCTGATGGCGACCAAGGCAGGGCAATCAAATGGTACGCCAGTGGCTACTATTACGAAGCCAAACGCCGCGGCATGCTGGTGGAAACGGGCCTGCGCAGCAGTTGACGGCACCCTCTTCGCGCGCTTCGTCACCAGGAACTGTCGCCGCGAAATCAAGGCAGATCATCCGCCGAACAGAGCCGCCAACGATGAATTTCAGCCGTTTGACCCGCCTCCCCCCTTGTCACACGCCCGTCATGGGCGGAAGCTAGGCAGAATCCAAACCCATCAGGAGCTGCCTGCCATGACTCTTCGCCTTTCCCGCCGCCATTTCCTCGCCGGGTCCGCCGGGCTTCTGGCCCTGCACCCCTTCTCTGTCCGCGCCGCCGCGAACCAGGCGCACCTGCGCCTGATGGAAACCACGGACCTGCACGTCCATGTCTTCCCCTACGACTATTACGCCGACAAGGAGGTCGACACCGTCGGCCTCGCCCGCACCGCCGCGATCATCAAGGAGATCCGGGCGGAGGCGACCAATTCGCTCATGCTCGACAACGGCGACTTCCTGCAAGGCAATCCGATGGGTGACTACATCGCCTATGAACGGGGAATGAAGGACGGCGACATGCATCCAGTCATCCAGGCCATGAACACCGTGGGCTTCGATGCCTCGACGCTGGGCAACCACGAATTCAACTACGGTCTCGACTTCCTGCTGAAATCGCTCGCCGGGGCGCAATTCCCCGTGGTCAGCGCCAATGTGGTCAAGGAATTGGGCGCCGATCCCACCAAGGACACCACGCTTGTGCCCCCCTACACCATCATCGAACGCCAGATCACCGATGGTGCCGGCGAAACGCACCCCATCAAGATCGGTCTTATCGGTTTCGTGCCTCCCCAGATCATGAACTGGGACCGAGGCCATCTGGAAGGTAACGTCCAGACCCGCGACATCCTGGAGGCCGCCCGCGCCTACGTCCCGCAGATGAAGGAGGCCGGAGCCGACATCATCATCGCCCTCTCGCACTCCGGCATCGGTTCAGCGCAGGAGGAGGAGATGATGGAAAACGCCTCCGTCCCGCTCGCCGCCGTCGACGGGATCGACGCGATCCTGACCGGCCATTCGCACCTTGTCTTCCCCTCTGATACCTATGCCGATTATGCAGAAGTCGATGCGACCGCCGGAACCATCCACGGCAAACCCGCCACCATGGGCGGCTTCTGGGGCAGTCACCTCGGCCTCATCGACCTGATGCTGGAACGTGACGGCGGCGCATGGCGTATCGCGGCCCACAGCGCCGAGGCGCGCCCGATCTCCAAGCGCAACGAGGACCGCAGCATCACGCCGCTGGTGCAAAGCGTGCCCGCCGTGCTGGACTCCGTTCAGGCAGAGCATGATGCAACGCTGGCCTATGTCCGCCGCGCGGTGGGCAAGACCGATGCCAACCTCTACAGCTACTTCGCGCTGGTGGCCGACGATCCTTCCGTTCAGGTCGTGTCGAACGCCCAGACCTGGTACATCGCCCAGATGATGAAGGGCACCGAGAACGAAGGCCTGCCGATCCTTTCAGCCGCAGCCCCCTTCAAGGCCGGGGGCCGGGGTGGGCCGGAGTACTATACGGACGTGCCCAAGGGCGACGTGGCGATCAAGAACGTCTCCGACCTCTACCTCTACCCCAACACCGTGCGCGCCGTGAAAGTGACCGGCGCCCAGGTCAAGGACTGGCTCGAACGATCGGCGGGCATGTTCAACCAGATCACGCCGGGGTCGGAAGATCAGGACCTGCTCAACCCCGACTTCCCCAGTTACAACTTCGACGTGATGGACGGTGTGACCTATCTCATCGACCTGTCACAGCCGTCGAAGTTCGACGCGGAGGGCACGGTGCAGAACGCCGACGCCAACCGTATCACCGACCTGAAGTTCAACGGGCAACCCATTGACCCAGCGGCAAAATTCATCGTCGCCACCAACAACTACCGTGCCTCTGGCGGCGGTTCATTCCCCGGTGCAATGGGCGACACCATCGTCTTCGAAGGCCCCGATACCAACCGCGACGTGATTGTCCGTTATATCGTGGAAAAAGGCACGATCAGCCCCCGTGCCGATGCAAACTGGGGCTTCGCCCCGATGGACGGCACCACCGTGCTCTTCAGCACTGGACCAA
>JBBSJO010000350.1:0-2848 GCA_038257185.1 Rhodobacterales bacterium
AAACGTTGACGATGCCGTTGGCGTCGATGTCGAAGGTGACTTCGATCTGCGGAACGCCGCGCGGCGCCGGGGGGATGCCGACGAGGTCGAACTGGCCCAGCACCTTGTTGTCGGCGGCCATTTCGCGCTCGCCCTGGAAGACGCGGATGGTCACCGCATTCTGATTGTCGTCGGCGGTCGAGAAAGTCTGGCTCTTCTTGGTCGGGATGGTGGTGTTACGATCGATCATCCGGGTGAACACGCCGCCCAACGTCTCGATGCCGAGGCTCAGCGGGGTCACGTCGAGCAGCAGCACGTCCTTTACGTCGCCCTGCAGCACACCGGCCTGGATTGCCGCACCCATCGCCACGACTTCATCGGGGTTGACGCCGATATGCGGCTCCTTGCCGAAGAATTCCTTCACCACTTCGCGCACGCGCGGCATCCGGGTCATGCCGCCGACCAGCACGACATCGTCGATGTCGGCAGCCTTCAGCCCCGCGTCGGCCAGCGCTTTCTTCATCGGTTCCTTGGTGCGCTCGATCAGGTTCTGGACCATTTTCTCAAGGTCCGAACGGGTGATCGTTTCGACCAGGTGAAGCGGCGTGGTGCTGCCGCCCTCCATCCGGGCGGTGATAAACGGCAGGTTGATCTCGGTGGTCTGCGCGCTCGACAGCTCGATCTTGGCCTTTTCGGCGGCTTCCTTGAGGCGCTGGAGCGCCAGCTTGTCGCCGCGGAGATCCATGCTCTCCTTCTTCTTGAACTGATCGGCCAGCCATTCGACGATCTGATTGTCGAAATCCTCGCCGCCCAGAAAAGTATCGCCGTTGGTCGATTTGACCTCGAACACCCCGTCCCCGATCTCGAGGATCGAGACATCGAAGGTGCCGCCGCCAAGGTCGTAGACCGCGATGGTCTTGCCGTCGTTCTTGTCGAGGCCATAAGCCAGCGCAGCCGCAGTCGGCTCGTTGATGATCCGCAGCACTTCGAGGCCCGCGATCGCGCCGGCATCTTTGGTCGCCTGACGTTGCGCATCGTTGAAATAGGCGGGGACGGTGATGACCGCCTGGGTCACGGTCTCGCCGAGATAGGCCTCGGCAGTTTCCTTCATCTTCTGAAGGATGAACGCGCTGATCTGGCTGGGCGAATAGTCTTCGCCGCCGGCCTTGACCCAGGCGTCGCCGTTCTTGCCCTTGACGATGGTGTAGGGAACCAGCTCGGTGTCCTTCTTGGTCACCGGGTCATCGAAACGGCGGCCGATCAGGCGCTTGACCGCGAAAATGGTGTTGTCGCCATTGGTGACCGCCTGGCGCTTGGCCGGCTGGCCGATCAGGCGCTCGCCGTCCTTGGTGAACGCGACGATCGAAGGCGTGGTGCGCGCGCCTTCCGAATTCTCGATAACCTTGGGCTTGCCGCCGTCCATCACGGAGACGCACGAGTTGGTTGTGCCGAGGTCGATGCCGATCACTTTAGCCATGATGTATCCCATTTCCTTCTTGCATTATGACGCCGCGCGGTAGGCCATCCCCGGATGGGCGAGGACCGTTGGGCAGCTCTGGACCGGGCGCGATATAGGGTTGCTTTCAGTTGGCACAAGGTCAGTTGGCAGGGGGCCAGTTGGCATGGGGCTCGTGGGGCTCTACGTGTCCCGCGTCTGGACAAGGTTCGGCGGGCCGGGCCCGGCCAACGGGAGAAGCGGGACTATGCGCAAGATCGGTACGGTGCTGGCGGGGGGGCTCATGCTGGGTCTTGCCGCGTGCGGCCAAGCGCCCGAGGGGCCGCCCGAAAAGGTGGTGGCGACCGCCGCGCCGGAGGCTCCGCCAGGGATTTCGCTGAGCGACGCCCGGGTCCAGCTTCCGGCGGTGTCGGGCCGCCCGGGGGTCGCCTATTTTACCATCAGCCAGTCGAGCGGCCCGCCGCGTCAGGTTGCAGGCGTAACGGTGGAACTGGCTGGCCGCACCGAGATGCACGAAACGATGAAGAAGGGTGAGGCGATGACGATGGAACCGATCGAAACCGTCCCGCTCGAATCGGGCAAGAGCGTCGAATTCGCCCCTGGCGGCAAGCACATCATGCTGTTCGATCTGGATCCCAAGCTGCGCTTCGAGGACAGCGTTAAGCTGACCGTGACTTTCGACGGCGGTGACAAGGCTACGGCCCCGGCCAGGGTTACCACTGTCAACGACATGGAGGGCATGAACTGAGCAATCCGGTTTCGGCCCCCTCCCCCGCTTGTCCGGTCGGCGGTGACCGGCTTCTGACAAGTGGCGAGCAGGCCCTGGTCCGTTCGATGTTCGGAGTGGCGATCGACTTGTCGGGCGTCACCATCCGCCGCCGCAAGTTCTTCCCGTTCCAACCGGCCGAAGTGGCCATGGCACCCTGCGGACACGTTCATTTCCACCCGAAAGCCAGCGCCTATTGCGATGATTTCGCCGAGGCATCGCTGGGTCGGCAGGCCTTGCTGATCCATGAATTGACCCACGTCTGGCAGGCCCAGAAAAACGGCAAATGGTGGCTGGTCCTGATGCGCCACCCGTGGTGCCGCTATCACTATGCCCTGCGCCCCGGCTGGCCGCTGACCCGCTATGGGATCGAGCAACAGGCGGAGATCGTGATGCACGCGTTCTTGCTGCGGCAAGGGGCGATGGTGCGCGGGGTGAGCGACGCGGGGGTTTATGACGCGCTGGTGGATTTTCCCGGAGCCTTACGCCGGGCCGAGCGCCGGGCTTGAGCGAAGCTTCGTGAAGTAGTATCGCCTGCAACCATCGGACGGCCGAACCCGCGTCCGGTCACGAGATTCCCATGGAGCTTTCAGACTATGGCATGTCGCGGTCACGCGGCTTCCTTTCGCCTTACGAGATCGACGAGA
>JBBSJO010000351.1:0-2833 GCA_038257185.1 Rhodobacterales bacterium
CGACGCTTCGCCGGATCCGCGCCGGCGTCATCCCCGCCAAGCAGTACTGCAAGGGCGCTCCGTGGGTGATCAAGCGCGGGGACGTCGAGGATCCGCGGTTAGCTGAACGCGTCAAGGTGCGCCGCATTGGCCCACCATCAGCAAGTCCAGACCAAGAAATTCTTTCTTTCCAATGATGTAGCGAGATGGGCATCATGGCGTGGGATCGGGGCCGATCACCGCCGTGGCCTTCCTCTCCACCATCGATGACCCGGAGCGGTTCAAGTATGCGCGCGACGTCGGCCCTTATCTCGGGCTGACCCCGACCCGCTACCAATCCGGCGACGCCGACCGGCAGGGGCGCATCTCGAAGTGCGGCGATGCCTTCACCCGCACATGCCTGTATGAGGCGGCTAATGTGCTACTGACGAAAGTGCAGCGGTTCTCGCCACTCAAGGCATGGGGCCTCCGCCTGGTGCAGCGGATCGGCGCCAAGAAGGCGCGGGTCGCGGTCGCGCGCAAGATCGCCGTCATTCTCCGCTGCATCTGGACGGACGGCACCGAGTTCTGGTGGACGCGCGAGGAGGCCAAAATGGCCTGACCCGCCCGCCACCATCCAGGCTCCGCTCCGGCGGAGAGGCTGTCTCTGCCGGGACGGCGGGTGGAGGCGATCGCGCAGAGCCCGTTGGCCGGTCGGCGTACCCCGCCTGATCAGGCCGTCGCAAACATCGCGGCGTCACACCTCTGACCCCATTATGGGGCGGATCACACCGACCTCGGAGAGAACCATGACCCCGGCAGCGGTCAGCCTCCACTTCGGCGCTTGACCTGGAAACCCCGATTAGAGAACGGGCTTTCAGCAATGCCCAGGTAGTGTTAGGAAATCCAGATGAGTCATCGCCCACAAGGCTCCGCCAGAGTTCCTCTTTGGTGGCGCACCATGCTTCCGTGTATTTTTGTAAGCATTCTCACAGCATGTGCCTTGCCTGCCCTCGATAACCGTACCACCAGCGCGGCGCTGGACAGGACCGCTGCCCGATCTACTTCTTTGGGACGCGCTATCGCCGCCCGGGTCGACGCCCATCCGGAGAAAAGTGGCATCCATCCACTGATGGAGCCGCATGACGCCTTCGCGGCCCGCGTCCTGTTGACAAGGTCCGCGCAGAAAACTCTCGATGTACAGTACTATATCTGGCACGGCGATATCACTGGAACTCTGTTACTTGAGGAACTGCGGGCTGCGGCGGAGCGCGGCGTCCGGGTACGCCTGCTGCTCGATGACAATGGAACAGCTGGTCTAGATCGCGAACTTGCGGTCCTGAACGCGCATCCAAGCATCGAGATCCGGTTGTTCAACCCGTTCGTGGTACGCAACCTCAAAGCAATCGGCTACGTGACCGATTTCAAGCGCGCCAATCGCCGCATGCACAACAAGTCTTTTACTGCCGACAACCAAGCGACCATCATCGGTGGGCGCAACATCGGTGACGAATATTTCGGCGCCACAGATGGGGTGCTGTTCGCCGATCTCGATGTGATGGCTATCGGCTCGGTAGTGGACGATGTGTCCCTTGACTTCGATCGCTATTGGGCCAGCAAGTCGTCCTATCCGGTCGATCTGATCCTGCCCAAGGTCGATACCTTCCAGATGGAGAAACTCCGAACGGCCGCCGCGAGTACAGCCAGTTCCCCTGCCGCCGCCGAGTACGTGCGGGCCATCCGCCAATCGGACTTCATCACAAACCTGCTGGATGGTGCCCTGGCATTTCATTGGGCACGAACTCGGATGGTCAGTGACGATCCTGGCAAAGGCCTTGGCACAGCTGAACCGGAGGGCCTGCTGATCCACCAACTGGCCGAAATACTGGGGACGCCAGAGCGCAACGTCGAGCTGGTTTCTCCCTATTTCGTGCCGACCGCCGATGGTGTGGATGCCTTTGCCCGTATGGCCAAGCGCGGGGTGAAGGTACGGGTGCTTACCAACTCGTTGTCTTCGACTGACGTCGCGGTCGTGCATGCCGGCTATGCCAAGCGCCGCAAGGATCTTTTGCAAGCAGGCATCATTCTTTACGAGATGCGGCTGCTTTCACCGAACGACAACAGGCGCAACGAGAGTGCCGGTCCCTTCGGCAGTTCAGGCTCGAGTTTGCATGCCAAGACATTCGCGGTGGATCAGGCCCGCGTCTTCGTGGGCTCGTTCAATTTCGATCCGCGCTCAGCGAACCTCAACACGGAGCTGGGCTTTGTTATCGAGAGCGCCGAGATGGCGCGCGCAATCCAGCAAGCCTTCAACAAGGCTGTTCCAGAAAATTCCTATCAAGTGCAACTGTCGGAAGGGGGCGAGCTGTACTGGATCGAGAAGCGCGACGGTCAGCATGTGCGCCACAACTCGGAGCCGGAGACTGGTTTCTGGGGCCGGCTGAGCACTGCATTCCTTGCGATTTTGCCTATCGAGTGGATGTTGTAAGTTGTGAGGCTCTTGCTGGATTTCGGTGTGGTGGCTCCCCGGTCGGCATAGCCGAGGGCCGCGCCAAGTACCTCGCCATAGGTGGCGAACCGCGATTCAGTGCCGTCCGATGAGGATGAAAGAGCCACCAGCCGCCTCCGCAGGTGAGAAGCCCCATGCATCGAAGGCGACACCGAATGACGCAAGCTATTCAGTGATATAAGATCCTGCCCTCATGCGATACAGCCGGAGACGAGTGCAGCATCGACCGGACTACACGGTCCGTTATGATCTGCGTCAAAGCGGAGCGCGAAGACGGACACGTCCTCGTGATTGCACGCAACCGCATCGGTGCCGGGGCCTTAGCTCGGCGATGCGCATAGGGAATCAGTGATAGTGATGATGCCG
>JBBSJO010000352.1:0-2823 GCA_038257185.1 Rhodobacterales bacterium
ATCCGTGAAGAGCTGGCGACGGCCGGGCTGGCCAGGAAGCCGTCTTCTTCCACCCGCCGATCATCGTCGGATGGATGGCCATACTGGCCTTCATGGACATCCTCCACCGCCCGGGAGGGTCATGCGCAACATGATCCCGAGAGGGGACCGGCATTCCTGGAAACGCCCTGGTCCGGCTCCCGCTCGCCTCTCGGGACATTCCCCTGCAATGCCTCGAGAGGTGCCCATGCCATAGCTTGGCCCGGCGGAAAACTGGTCGAGAAAGCAGGACCACCTCGCTCAATTTCGCATCCCTGTTGAGGATCACGTTTCCTGCAGTGCCCGAACTGTGCGCGCGGCGCCCTCAGAAGAGCCCGAAGGTCGGCAGCCAGCCTGCTTCCTGCACTGCTTCAGCGGCTTCGGCGATGGGAATCAGGGCCAGAAACACCAGCGCGTCGAAGAAATTGCCCCGCAGGTGGGCGACATCGACGGTGATGTACCCGTCCGTACGGAACAAGGTCGGCTTGGGCAGGATCGTTGGCACGCGCGCTGCATAGCGGTCGTATTGATCACCGAAATTGTGACGCAGCGCCTCTTCTTCCTGCCGGGCCGTTGCTAACAGGACGGCAAAGACGAAACTGCCGAAGAACGCGGTGAGGACCAGACTCCCCAGCATCAGACCGAAGCCGACCGCGCCGAGGGTCGAGAAGAAATAGAGTGGATGGCGGCAGACCGAATACGGCCCGTCCGACATCACCATGTTCTGCTTGCGGCCGCCGATGTAGAGGATCGACCAGAACCGGCCGAGTACGGCCCCGATGATGAAGAAGAGGCCGATCCATTCGAACGTTTCGAAGAGCCACGAAATTTCGCTCCATGTCGATCGGGTGAACAGGATCGCCGGAATTGCCAGCACGAAGAAGATGCGAATGGCGGCGATGCGGTACGTGCGAACGAAGGTGCTGGGCGTGGTGACCATGAGGAGATGCTTTCGGGTTGCCCTTTCCTACGCCGCCCACGCCCGGCTGTCATGCCAAATCCGATCCCGCGCAGACGCCGTCGGCCGCAAGATCCGCCGCAAGATCCGCCGCAGTATCGGGGAAAGAGGGTGCTGTGCTGCGCCCACGCATTGACCTGTACCGGTCAATGCCACAGGACTGTTGCCGCCCGTCACATAATGTCATGATTATAATTGCTTGACGTCATTTAAGTGATCCGTGGTGCCTAGAAGCGCACCGGCTGATCTGCGGCGATGCCACGGACGCGGCGGATGGCTTCCTTCCTGGATGGGGGTGCAGCCGCACCGCTCAGCCATCGGGCGTCGCAGCTGAGCCAGCAAGTATGCCGCCGTCGATCGTCAACTCCGCCCCGGTCATGTAGGTCGCCTCATCGGATGCCAGCATGACGGCCAGCGCGGCAACCTCGGCCGCCGCGCCGAAGCGGCGCAGGGGCGTGTCGGCGACCATCGCCGCTTCGCGGTCGGCCCGGTCCGGTCCATCGCCCAGCATCGGCTCCCACATCGGCGTCATGATCGCTGCCGGGTGGATCGAGTTGCAGCGGATCGCGAGCCCCTGCCTTGCGCAGTAGAGCGCGACGGATTTGGTGTGGTTGCGGATGGCAGCTTTGGATGCCGCGTAGGCGGCTGCCATCGGGATACCGACGAGCCCTGAGCGCGACGAGATGTTGACGATGCTTCCGGCTCCCTTCGACCGCATGGCCCGGATCGCGTAGCGGCAGCCGAGGAATGTGCCGTCGGTGTTCACCGCGTGGACAGCGCGCCAGTCGGCCAGGGACGCGTTTTCGGGATCGTGAGCAGGAGGCGCGCCGTCGAACGGTCCCTCGAAGCCGGTAATACCGGCGTTGTTCACCAGCACGTCGAGCGTCGGGAAACGCTGGGCCACGGCGTCCCAATCGGCCTCGGACGCCACGTCGAGCCGCGCGAAGGTCGCGCCGATCTCCGCGGCCATGGCCGCCCCGGTCGCAGCATCGATGTCGGTCAGGATCACTGTAGCGCCTTCATTGCGAAAGGCGCGGGCGATGGCGGCACCGATGCCGCGCGCACCCCCGGTGACGAGGGCGGTCTTGTTCTGAAGTCTGGGCATGAAAGCTCCGCAGGATTTGCGTTGGATGGAGTCCGGGCGTCTTGCGCCCATTGCGCTGCGCCGCCTTGCGCGCGGCGTGCCGGATTACCGGTGGCGCTGATCCATCGTCGTTCGCTCCCCTACAGACCCCAAGGTCTATGATCCGTGACCCTGGAGATCAAGCGTCCCGAAGCCGCCAGTCCTCTTTCCCGCGGCACGAAGTCTGCCCATCGGCGCATGCATGCACTATCTGCTAGCTTGAGATATCAGACTGCGATGAACAGCAAGCACCGCAAGACCCTTGCCGCCGTCTTCACCGATCCGGTGTCGGGCACCATCGAATGGGCGGCAGTCGAGAGCGTGCTGCTGGCGGCAGGAGCGCGACTGATCGAAGGGCGCGGATCACGGGTGCGGTTCGAGAAGGACGGCGAGGTAGCGACGTTCCATCGCCCGCACCCTGCCAAGGAAGCGAAGCGATACCAGGTGCGCGATGCCCGCGACTTCCTGGAACGGATCGGGGTTCAAGGGGTAGATTCCGGTAGGGGGCAGGATCGTATCACAAGGAATTCTGTCGCTGCCGTTTCATGATATCGAGCACAGTATTTTTGCTGATCCCAAGATCGCGGGCGATCCATCGGTATGATCGCCCGTCTTCCTGCCGGAGGTCTGGGCGGCGGACGACGACACCCTCGCACTGCGGCGGTTGGTCTCGGAGCGCATGGCGGTCATGCGCTCGATCCGCTGGACCAAGAGTCGCGTGCAT
>JBBSJO010000353.1:0-2821 GCA_038257185.1 Rhodobacterales bacterium
ATCCACATGCTCGGAGAACGCCGCCAGAGAATTTCCACCAGATTCGAGACACAACCCTACCGGCAGTAAAGCAGCAGATCGCAGAGGGTGAGCTCCTCGACCACCCCGTCGATAAGGGCGTGGTTCGCGATTGCGGACAAGGCCTCGATGTTTGCGCGCAACAGCGCCAGCGCCTCGACGTAGGCCAGACCAAGGCCGCGATCCACGGTGTCCTGAAGGCCGGGATGGCGGGCGAACAGCGTCGCGGGATCGGTCGCGCTGGACTGCCACAGAAGGCTGCTGCCGTGGCCGTAGTTGAGGGCCCCGCCAATCAGCAGATGGGTGGCCTGCGCGAGGTCGCACTGGTCGCCACCACCCCCTCCGCCCGAAGGCTGCCCGAGCAGAACTTCCTCAGCCGCGCGTCCTGCCAGATGGACGACGACCTCGCGGTGCAGGTCCTCAGACGTGCGGGCATCCGGGCGATGGCGCATCTCGATCTGGCTGCCCAAGCCCTGCATCGTGATCCGCCGGGGCCGTGCGGCACCGGTGACATGGGCCGCCACGGCATGCCCGGCCTCATGGATGGCGATGCGATGCCGCAGGTCGTCGGCCACCGGCTCACAATGGAGCGTCATGGCATTCGACAGATCGGTGAGCGTCACAGGACGGTTTTCGGCGCGGGCCGTCTGCCTCGCAATCTGGACGATACCCCGTACGTCAGCCATCGTCGCCCCGGCAGCGTTCTGCGCCACGCGGCTCAGGTCCACATCCCATAGATCACCCTTCAGATGATGGCGGAAGACGTCGACGAGGTCACGCCCCGACGGCGACCGCATTTCGATGTGCAAGCCCAGGCGACCAGACCGCAGGATCGCCGGGTCGATGTGCGCGGGGTGGTTCGCGGCACCGATCACTATCACACCTTCCAAGTCTTCCACGCCGTCCAGCTTGTTGAGCAGTTCGCCGATTACCTTGTTGTCGTAGTTCGCGTTGTGGCTGGCGCTGTCCCGGCGTTTGCCCAGGCTGTCGATCTCATCAATGAAGATGACAGCGACGCCGTGCATCCGTGCGGCGGCCCGCGCTTGATTGATGACCGTCGCCAGCGCGGCCAACATATCTCCCAGATGGCCGGACTCCTGAAGCTTGCCAAGCGAGGTGGGGAAGAAGGGCGCGTCGATTGTGGCAGCTAAGGCCTGCGCCACATGCGTCTTGCCAGTGCCGGGCGCGCCGTGCAGCAGGATGCCCGACGGGATGTCAGCCCACGCCAGCCGGCCTTCGCGGTAGGCCACGAGGTCCGCCGCCTGGCGCTCCAGTTGCGCGCCCGCCGCGCCGAAGCCCAGCAGGTCGCGCAGGGTTGGCCCTGTTGGGGCGACAGGGACCGCCTGCACGGCAAGGCGTGCCAGTGCGCGGGCCACGCGCAGCGGACCCTCGGCCCGCAGGGCAAGCGCCAGCAGATCGGGATCAAGCGATTCAAGGGCCGCGTCGGAGGGCAGGGCGGCACGCACCGCCACTTCAGCGATTCGACGGGTCGCAGAATGGGTCCAGCGCAGCGACCACAGCAGGGTTTCGCGGTTGGGCAGCGCGATCCGCACCACAGGCAGATGTGTCAATGCGCCGATCCGCTGGTGTGCGTCGGTCAGGATAACGAGGACCGGCGCAGGCTGGTCGAGGGACTTGACGACCTCATGTACCAGGCGTTCGGGCTGCGAGGTGGCGGCGGAATCGGGTCCGACGATCACGGGCACCATGGACGCCAGCCCGGGGACCGGCATCCCCTGCGCGGTGGCAAAGCGCAGTCCGTTCAGAACGATCTTGGAGACAGCCATGGCCTCCGCCGTGGACGCGCAAAGCATGATCGTCGCGGCCCCCGGCGCGAAGATCGCGTCGACCCCTCCAGCGGCAGCGATGGCCTGGGCGATGCGCGCGGTCATCAGTGCTTTCGCGGGCGACAGCGCGACGGGCGGGCGGTAGCTCTGCCGATCGGCGTCCATCGCCCAAGGATCGTCGCCGTCGGCCAGTGCCGCGGCGATCACCGCCTCATCCATCTGGTCCGCCGCGGGCGTGCCATAGGTGACAGGCTTCGTCTCGTCATCGAGGGCCAGCTCGAACCCGTCGTCGACGGCCCAGGCGCGCAGGTCGGAACCGTCGTCGGTGCGGTCCCATGTGCGCACCGGGGCCGCCGTGCGCGGGGTTGCCATGTCGCACGACATGGCATTCGGGCGACGCTGCGCGAGGAGAGCGTCGACATCGTGGAGGCCGTCGTCGTGGGTGGGCTGACGCATCTGCGCCAGCAAGGCAGACAGGCCCGTGCCCTGCGGGCGCGGCAGGGTGGGATAGAGGGCAAAGAGCGCCGTCTCGGCGAGACGCTGCCAAGAGGTAGCGCTGGGGCGGGACGTGGCGGGGGTCGTGACAGGGATCGTGGACATGGGCATTCTCCGATGCGGATGAGGCAGTGGGTAAGGGTCCGGTCGCGGAGCGACCGGTTGTGGGCTGACGGGATGCGGGCGCTGGCGCGTGGGCAAAGCGGTGGCGATCAGATCGCCGCGTCGGGCTCCACCATGCGCGAGAGCGCCGCACCTATCTGCGGGAACACCCGCATAAGGATTGGGGCCCAGCGGCCCACGGGACCGCTCACCAACGTCTCTGGCCCATGGACGGACAGCGCCGTCGCGAGCTTGCGAGCGGTTGAAGGAACGGCAAGGCGTTGCGCCGCCGCGGGAGAGACCTCGCCCACGAGGGCCAACAGGGGCGCCCAAGCGTGCCGCCGGGGCGGCGTGAGGAAATTATTCAGGATCGCGGTCTCGGCTTCCGCCGGGAAACGACTGGCGTCGTATTTGCCGCC
>JBBSJO010000354.1:0-2815 GCA_038257185.1 Rhodobacterales bacterium
CCAGGCGCTTGTACAGGTGCCGGGACCGTTCAGGGACCGGCATAGGCCTCCAGGCCGAGTCCCACCACGGTCGCCACATCGTCGCCCACCGCCTGCCGGAATTCGTCCTCTGCCTTCACCACGGCGCAGCGAAAAGCTTCCAGCCAGGCCAGGCCGGACTCGGTGAACACCACGCGCCGGGCGCGCCGGTCGTACGGGTCGGCTTCGCGCCTGACGATGCCCCAGGCTTCGCACTGGTCGACCAGGTCGCCCATGGCCTGCTTGCTCATGCCGGCACTGAGCGCCAGGTCGGTCAGGCGCGAGCCGCCCACGGCCAGATGCCGGGTGATGTGGATGTGCGCCGCCCCCACCTGGTCGCGCGCCGCCAGGTTCGACAGCGCCAGCGGCACGTCGATGTTGCCGGCCATCAGCGCCAGCACCCGCGCGTCAAAACGGCGCGACGCCTCGCCTATCAGCCGGCCCAGGTGCGTCAGCCGCCAGGTGGTGTCGTAGCCTGCATGGGCGCTTGAGAAGGGCATTTCATCCATTCAACAATATTAGCTGAATAAGCAAAATTTCATCAGGCAAACTGACTAAAAATGGGGTTTACTTTGCCCTATGTTGCCCATAAAGTACTGTTCATGCACCCAGTACTGCATCAAGTGGCAGTCTGAAATTCTTGGTGAAAAGTGCGTGCAAAAACTTTTTACCGTATTGATTTTTAAGGAAATTCCTCATGGACGCACCGAACAAGAACGCTCCCGGCCTGAACACCGAAAAAGCCAAGGCGCTGGCCGCCGCGCTGGCCCAGATTGAAAAGCAATTTGGCAAAGGCACCATCATGAAGCTGGGCGCCGGCGAGGTGATTGAAGACATTCAGGTGGTGTCCACCGGCTCGCTGGGACTGGACATTGCGCTCGGCGTCGGCGGCTTGCCGCGCGGCCGGGTGGTTGAAATCTACGGCCCCGAGTCGTCGGGCAAGACCACGCTGACGCTGCAGGTCATTGCCGAGATGCAGAAAATCGGCGGCACCTGCGCCTTCGTCGATGCCGAGCATGCACTGGACATCCAGTACGCGCAAAAGTTGGGCGTCAACCTGCAGGAACTGCTGATCTCGCAGCCCGACACCGGCGAGCAGGCGCTTGAAATTGTCGATTCGCTGACGCGCTCCGGCGCGGTTGACCTGATCGTCATCGACTCGGTGGCGGCGCTCACCCCCAAGGCCGAACTCGAGGGCGAGATGGGCGACTCACTGCCGGGCCTGCAAGCCCGTTTGATGAGCCAGGCCCTGCGCAAGCTCACCGCCACGATCAAGAAAGCCAACTGCATGGTGATCTTCATCAACCAGATCCGCATGAAGATCGGTGTGATGTTCGGCTCCCCAGAAACCACGACCGGCGGCAATGCGCTGAAATTCTATGCATCGGTGCGGCTGGACATTCGCCGCATCGGCTCCATCAAGAAAGGCGAAGAGGTGATCGGAAACGAAACCCGCGTCAAGGTGGTCAAGAACAAGGTGGCGTCACCGTTCAAGATGGCGGAATTCGACATCCTTTACGGCGAAGGCATCAGCCGGCTGGGCGAGGTGCTGGACTTGGGCGTGGCCGGCAACATCGTCGAAAAATCCGGTGCCTGGTACGCGTTCAATGGCGAGAAAATCGGCCAGGGCCGGGACAACTCCCGTGAATTCCTCAAGGAGAACCCGGAACTCGCCATCGAGATTGAAAACAAGGTGCGCGAGTCGCTGGGCATTCCCCTGATCCAGGACGCTGCTGGCGGGAAACCTGAAAAATCCGAGAAGGCCGACAAGGCGGAAAAAGCCGAAAAAGCAGAGAAGCCGGCCAGGGCGGCGGTCTAACGGCGGGGCGATGCACCTCTGCGAGCCACGGCGCATGAAATCCAATCGCATTCCAGCCCTTGCCCGGTGGGCGGGGTCGGCCATCAAAAAAATGGCGGCTGCGCTCTGGAGGGCCGCGTGAAGCGCACCGAAGGGAGCCAGCAGAAGCTGGATGCGGCCCCAGACCACCACCCCGACCAGAAACCGGCCCGCGCGGCCGGTTTTTCCCTTTCGCTCAAGGGCCGTGCCTTGCGTTTGCTGACCGGCCGCGAACACTCTCGCGCCGAGCTGGAGCGCAAGCTCGCGCCCCACGAAGAAGCGCCTGGCCAACTCGCGCGCATTCTCGACGAACTGGAGGCCAAGGACTTCATCAGCGAAGCGCGGGTGGTCGAGTCGGTGGTCAACCGGCGGGCTGCCCGGTTCGGCGCCGCCCGCATTCGCCACGAGTTGCAGGGCAAGGGACTGGGCGTCGAGGCGGTGGCCGCCGCCGTCAATGCGCTCAAGGTCAGCGAAGTCGCCCGCGCCCGCGAAGTCTGGGGAAAAAAATTTGGCGTAGCGCCGACCACTGCAGCGGAACGCGGCAAGCAAATGCGCTTTCTGGCGGCACGGGGCTTTGGCGGCGACGCGATTCGGCGCGTGGTCTCGCAAGCCGAGGAAGATTGAGAGTGTCGAAGCAGCACCGCAGCGGGGCCGCGCGACTGGCTTATTGCTCCGGCCCATGAAGTTTGAAATCGCAGACCCTCACCCCAACCCAGAGGGCGAGGGAGTCATTCGGGGATCGAAAATTCAAGCACTATCGGGCCGAATCAATACCAGACCGCAGGCGCAGCGCCCCCTCGGGGGGCATCCTTCGACAAGCTCAGGAAGATCGGATATGAAAAAAGAGCGACCGCGCGGGCTCGTCTCCGTTCAAGCAGGGGCCGCGGAACCGGCTTCGCCGGGTCGCAAGCGCAGCGGCCCCCTCGGGGGCAGCGCATTACACGAAGTGAAAAGCGTGGG
>JBBSJO010000355.1:0-2793 GCA_038257185.1 Rhodobacterales bacterium
GTCAGCCGATCGGTGGTGCCCATTGCGCTCAAGAACAAGGCCTCGGCGGGGGCCCAACGTCAATCGGAGCGACTGGGCACAAGGGCGCGGACAAGCCCGCCTTTTCGCTTCAGGTGCGAATCTGACGCAAAATTGGCGCTTGTAAATTCCCCGTGACCAGCCTTTCAATGACTGTCAGAGAAATCCTCAAGATGGGTGATCCGCGCCTGTTGAGCGTCGCCAAGCCGGTCAGCGAGTTCGACACGCCCGAGTTGCATGAATTGATTGCCGACATGTTCGAGACCATGGCTGCTGCCAACGGTGCCGGCCTGGCTGCGCCGCAGATCGGCGTCGACCTGGCCTTGGTGATCTTCGGCTTCAAGGACAACCCGCGTTATCCGGACGCTGCCGAAGTGCCGCGCACCGTCTTGCTCAATCCGCAGATCGAGGCCTTGACCGACGATGAGGATTCGGGCTGGGAGGGTTGCCTGTCGGTGCCCGGAATGCGCGGTGTGGTGCCGCGGATTGCCAGAATCCGTTACCGCGGCTTCGACGCCCAGGGTCAGCCGATCGAGCGCGAGGCCGAGGGCTTTCATTCGCGGGTGGTGCAGCATGAATGTGATCATTTGATCGGCAAGCTGTATCCGATGCGGATCCGTGATTTCAGCCAGTTCGGCTTCACCAGCGTGTTGTTCCCGGAGATGAATCCCGAGGACGACGATTGAGCACTGGGTAAATCCTTGTAAATCTCGGGCATTCGGCGGTTGGGAGGTCGTCAAATGCCGCATCGGATGCGTTGGATAGCTTGACGGTCCGAGGGGCCGGTTCTGCAAGGATGCTCGATGACTGCATACAAACATGCCAGCGCGATGGCGGACAAGCTCGCTGGCGCAATCACGGCGGGATTGTTCGCGCTGCTCGCCGCAGTGTCGGCGCCTTCGCTCGCGCAATCCGGGGACTGGCCCCAGTTCACTGAAGCGCGTGAAGCCGCTGGCGATCCACCCGCTCGCGTTGGCAGGCTGTCCGAGGTGCAGGGGCAGGTCTGGCTGTATCACCCCGAAGAAGGCGAATGGATCAGCGCGCTGCGCAATCGGCCACTGACCACGGGCGACAGCTTGTCGACGGACGCCGGAGGTCGGCTCGAGTTTCGCGTCGGTTCGACCGCCTTGCGCCTTGATGCTGAAACCGACATCGAAATCGACCGCCTCGACGACTCGGCAATCCATATCCGCTTGCTCAAAGGCAACCTGGCGACGCGCGTTCGCAGCGACGAAGCCGCCGGATCCCTGCTGCTGAGCACCGAGGATGGCAACTTCCGCGTATTGAACAGCGGCAGTTACCGGATCGACATGCGCGACTCAGCCACCGATATCACCGTGTTTTCGGGCCAGGCGATGTATCAGGGCCAGGGCAGTGCGCTGACGGTTTATCAAGGACAGCGCGCGGCTTTCTGGATCGATGCCAACCGGCAAGCCCAGTACAGCCTGGCCCAACCGCGACTCGACGCCTTTTCATCCTGGACCAGCGAGTTGGATCGTTTTGCCGATGGCAGTGCTTCCACCCGCTACGTATCGCCTGAGATGACCGGTGTCGAAGACCTTGATCGCTACGGCCAATGGAACCAGGACCCTGAATATGGCGCCCTGTGGACGCCCAATCAGTTGCCAGCCAATTGGGCGCCGTATTCGGCCGGCCATTGGGCCTGGGTGACGCCATGGGGCTGGTCCTGGGTCGACGATGCGGCCTGGGGTTTTGCGCCGTTTCACTACGGGCGCTGGGTGAATGTGCGTGACCATTGGCGCTGGGCACCTGGTCAGTATGTGGCGCGTCCGGTCTATTCGCCGGCGTTGGTCGGCTGGGTTGGCGGAGCAGGGGCTGGAGTCTCGATCAGGATTGGCGGCGGCCCGCGCGCGGGCTGGTTTCCGCTGGCACCTCACGAGCCCTGGGTACCGTCCTACCGCATCAGCCGCGACTACATGCGAGACGTCA
Organism: Rhodobacterales bacterium; assembly: GCA_038257185.1. GTDB lineage: Bacteria > Pseudomonadota > Alphaproteobacteria > Rhodobacterales > Rhodobacteraceae > Sulfitobacter. The sequence goes on from JBBSJO010000355.1 coordinate 1,969, forward strand.
ATCTGCCGAGTTTTCGCCATCGCCGCGATGTCGATCGCCTGATCCAGACGCCGTCGGTGGTACGTGGAATCGAATACCGCAATCGCAAGTTTCACCACGGCACAACCACCATCCCGGCTGGGGCCTTGCGGCGTCGCGGTGATGCCAACGACCGGGTCGGCGCTGATCCGCAGTGGCGCGGTCGGCGGCCGGATCCCCATGTCGACCGGCTGCCTGGCCGCGCCGTCAAGGAACTGCCGCCATCGGTACGGTCTGCGCGCGATGGCGAGCGGCCCTTCATGCGCTCGACGGACGAGCGCGTTGAACGGCCGGGTGGTCGCCGTTCGCGGGGCGAACCGATCGTCGAGAACCCGCAGCCGGCGCCGATCTTCCAGTCACCCGTATCGCCGGCACCTCAGATTGCTGAGCCTGCCGTGCAACGGGAGACGCGACGCGATCGGCCAGAACGACCCGACCGCATGGAACGGCCCGATCGCATGGAACGGCCCGATCGCATGGAACGACCCGACCGCATGGAACGGCCCGACCGCATAGAACGACCCGATCGCATGGAACGACCCGATCGCATGGAACGACCGCAGCGCCCTGATCGACCCTTCAATCGCGGCGAGCAGCGCGAGAACAGTCGCGGCGAGCGCCCCGCATCGCCCGCGCAGGTGGTTGAGCGGCCGCAGCAAACCATGCCTGCCCCGCCTGTGGTGCTGCCCTCACGCAGGGATCAGCCGGCTGACCAGGGGTCGGGTCGCTCGAGAGGCCCAGGTGAACGTGAAACCGGGGCAGCGCCAAACGTGAATGAGCGTGGCGGCAATGATCGGGATACGCGCA
>JBBSJO010000356.1:0-2768 GCA_038257185.1 Rhodobacterales bacterium
CGCCCACGCCCGCGCCGGGCGGACGCAGCGCGCTTCGTATCTCTGACTTCGTCGCCCCTGTCTGAGCGCAGCGAACGTAGTGAGCGCAGCGAGTTGGCGACGAGGCCGGCCGGGCGAGCATCGCAGGGAAGTCGGCGCGCAGCGTCGACCGCCTCCTCTGCCCGTCAACCGGCACCTGCCCACGCCCACGCCGGGCGGACTCGGTGCATGCCCCCGGGGATTGTCGACATCAACGACCATTTTGTTGACAATTCGAAGTGAGTCGCCAACAATCCGCCCGCTCGAACCACGGATTGCCATGCCTCATATACCCGCCTCTCCCGCCCTCACCCGATTCCGAGTCGTCGACCTGACCCAGGTCCGGGCCGGCCCGACTGCCTGTCGCCAACTGGCGGACTGGGGCGCAGACGTGATCCAGGTGCAGATGCCGGAACACATGCGCGGCGACGACACCCTCGGTGGACAGGACGGCTCGGACTATCAGCACACCCATCGCAACAAGCGTTCCATTACGCTCAATCTGAAGGAGCCGGAGGGGGTCGCGACGCTCAAGCGCCTGATCTCCACTGCGGACGTGGTGGTCGAGAACTTCCGCCCGGACGTGAAGTTCCGCCTCGGGATCGACTACGAGACCCTGGCCGCCGAGTACCCGCGTCTGGTGTACGCCAGCATTTCCGGCTTCGGCCAGACTGGCCCGCTTGCCGGACGCCCGGGCTTCGACCAGATCGCGCAGGGCATGGGCGGCCTGATGTCGGTGACCGGGCTTGCGGGTCAGGGCCCGGTACGCGTCGGCATCCCGATTGCTGACTTGTGCGCCGGTATCTTCGCCGCGCAGGGGATCCTGGTCGCGCTGCTGGAGCGTGAATCATCCGGGCGTGGCCAGTGGCTGCACACCTCCCTGCTGGAGTCGATGGTCTACATGATGGACTTCCAGACGTCGCGCTACCTGATCGACGGCGAAGTCGCCACCCAGGCAGGCAACTTTCACCCGACCAGTATTCCCACCGGGGTCTACCAGGCGCGCGACGGCTACATGAACATCGCTGTCTTCGGCTCGAAGATCTGGGCGCGGTTCTGCAATATCCTTGGTGCGCCGGAGTGGATCACCGACGAGCGATACCGTGACAAGGCGTCGCGCTCGGCCAATCGCGACACCCTCAACGCCGAAATAGATCGCCGCCTGGCAGCACAGGATCGCAGCTATTGGGTAAGGCAATTCAATGACGGCGGCGTCGCCTGCGGGCTCATCAGCGACATGCGTGAAGTGTTTGCGGAACCGCAGATCCAGCACCTCGGCCTGGTGAAGGAAGTGGTTTCGCAGAAACTGGGGCCGCAACGCATGGTGGGGCAGCCGGTTCAACTGGAGCGCACGCCCAGCACGATCGTTCGCGCCGCTCCCCGGCGCGGGGAACATACCGAAGAAGTCCTGCAGGAACTGGGCTTGGCCGCAGAAGACCTCCTCCGCATGAAGGCCGCCGGCGTCTATTGACGCCGCGGCAGAACCCTTGACAGCAGGATCGATGATGGCAGAACCCATGAGTCCCGGACCTGGTTCCAGCGGCGAGTATCAATCGGGCACCGGACAGGTCCAGACCTGGCTCGACGGCTCGACACTGCACATCCGCTTCAACAATCCGACCCGCCACAACGCCCTCTCGGTGGACATGTGGGCCGCGGTTCCGCCGCTGCTGGGGCAGGCGCACGAGGACGACCAGGTGCGCCTGGTGGTGTTCTCCGGCGCGGGCGAAAGGGCCTTCGTCTCGGGCGCGGACATCTCGCAGTTCGAGGACGTGCGCGCCGCGCGTGAGGCGGTCACCCGCTACGAAGCTCTCGCCGAAGAGGCGCTGACGGGCATCCATGAATTCCCCAAACCGACGCTCGCGTGCATCCGCGGCTGGTGCATCGGCGGCGGCGTGAACGTGGCCATCGCTTGCGACATGCGCATTGCCGCCACCGATGCGATCTTCTCGATCCCCGCCGCCCGGCTCGGCCTCGGCTACCGCTACTCGGCGATGAAGAACCTGGTCGATCTGATCGGGCCGGGCGCAGCAAAGGATCTCTTCTTCACCGCCCGGCGCATCGACGCCGCTGAAGCCAAGGCGATCGGCCTTGTCTCACGCATCTGTCCGCCTGAGGAACTGGAGGAATTGCTGAGCGAGTACCAGCGCGCGCTGACCGACAACGCACCACTGACGGTCACGGCCGGCAAGGCGATCATGCGCGAGATCCTGAAGCCCTCGCCGTCTCAGGATCTGGGCCTCTGCGCCTCGCTCATCCGGGGTTGTTTCGACAGCGCCGATTATGCCGAGGGCCGCACCGCCTTCATGCAGAAGCGCAAACCTGTCTTTACCGGTCGCTAGGAGAACGCATGCAAGGCTACTGGATGCAGATGACCGACTCGCAAACGTTTCTGGAACTTCGCGAGTCGCCGATACCCGTGCCTGCGGGACAGCAGTTGCTGGTGCGCATGCGCGCCGCCGCGCTCAACCGCGGAGAGTTCGTGCTGGGGCATGGACTGCACGGCAAGGCAGGCACCTGGAAGGCGATCGGCGGCGAAGGTGCCGGCGAAGTGATTGCCGTCGGGTCCGAGGTGACCGGCTTCGCGCCAGGGGATCGGGTCATGGGCCGTTGCGCCGGCGCGTTCTCTGAATATGTGCTGATGGACCTGGCGGAGGCCATGGTGATGCCGCCAGTCCTGTCCTGGGAAGAAGCGGCCAGCATTCCGATGACCTTTCTCGTGTCCTTCGACATGCTGGTGTTGCAGGGTC
>JBBSJO010000357.1:0-2760 GCA_038257185.1 Rhodobacterales bacterium
CCCGATTTCGCGCCCTGACTGACCGGCCCCTGATCGAGCTGCGAATGCAGCTTGGTTTTCGGCTGGTTGGAGATGAGATGAAGCTGGTCCGGCCCGGCATGACCCAGCCATTCGAACGGTTCCATCCACGTCACATGGCCCAGACAATCGTCGTAACCGAAGCTGTCGATGTCGGCCGACCACAGCGTGATGCGCCCCGATGTCGTCGGGATTGGGTTGGCGTCGGGGTTGGTGCGGAAGTTTTCGAACATCACGTTGGGCTTTTCAGGTGTTTCGACCCTGTGCCAGCGTCTGTCGCGCAATTCATCAAAGTCGGGCAGGGCAACGCCCGACCGCGCGGCGTTGCTGCGGCTTTGCGCGTATAGATGCCGCTGCCAGTCCTCTGCGCTGCGGGTTTCGGCAAAGGCATCCTCTTGCCCCATGCGATGGGCGAGGCCGCGAAAGATCTCGAAATCGTCTTTTGCAAGCGGCGGCGGTGCCGACACCGCTTCCATGAAGATCACATACGGATCGCGACCGCCCATGGCGATGTCGGTCCTCTCGAGCGGGGTGGTGCAGGGCAGCACAATATCGGCATGTTGCGCGGTCGCGGTCCAACACCAGTCGTTGACGATCACCGTGTCGGGGGCCTTCCACGCTTGCCGCAGACGGTTCAGGTCCTGATGGTGATGAAACGGATTGCCACCGGCCCACCAGATCATCTTTGTGTCGGGGTAGCGCAGCGTCTGACCGTTGTAGTCGAACGACCCGCCCGGATTTTCAAGCATGTCGGTAATCCGCGCCACGGGGATAAATGACCGCACCGGGTTCTGCCCCTGCGGCATTGCAGCATAAGCCAGACTTTGGTTTTCCAGCCCCATCGAATTGACCGCCGAATAGCCCAATCCGAAACCACCGCCTGGCAGGCCGATCTGCCCCAGCATCGCGGCCAGCGTGATCGCGGCCCAGAACGGCTGTTCACCGTGATCCTGCCGGGTCAGCGACCAGCTTGCCGAGATCATCGTGCGGTGCCGCGCCATTCGCCGCGCAAGATCGGTGATCGTGGCTGCGTCGATATCGCAGATCGCTGCGGCCCAGCTTGCGGTTTTCGCGACCCCGTCGGTGCGCCCCAGCAGATAGTCAGCGAACCGTTCGAAACCCACGGTATGGCTGTTCAGGAAAGCGACGTCGTGCAGCCCTTCGGACAGCAGGCAGTGGCAAAGTGCCAGCATCATCGCCACGTCGGTCGAAGGGCGTGGCGCGATCCATTGCGCCTCAAGATCAGCGATGGAATCGTCGCGTAGGGGCGAAACGTTGACGAATGTCACACCGTTGCGGCGTGCATCCAGCATTGCTTCACGCTGCCGGTGGCGCCCGACGCCGCCCTGCGAGATCTGGCCGTTGCGCAGGGGCAGTCCACCGAAACTCACGAAAAGTTCGGTGTTGTCGACGATGCTTTGCCAGTCGGTCGTATCCGCCGCGGCGACCCAAAACCCGCCGATCACATGTTCGCAAATCACCTCGCCCGCAGCCAGGCTGTATGTATTGGCAGAGGTCGTGTATCCGCCGCCCAAGTTCAGGAACCGCCGGAGATGGCCCTGCGCGTGATGGAACCGCCCGGCGCTTGCCCAGCCGTAAGACCCGGCATAGATCGACTCGCTCCCGTAATCGCGGCGCACGCGGGTCAGTTCATCCGCGATCAGCCTCTCGACCCTGTCGCAACCGACGGCCACGAAGTCGTCCGATCCCCGCCGGTCACGTCCCCGTTCTTCGGCATCGCAAAGCCAGCCACGGCGCACCATCGGCGAGGTGATCCGGGTCGGACCGTCCAGTGCGCCGAAATAACCCTGCGCGATGTCGGAAGGGTCGATATCCTCTTCGAAGGGATGCAGCGCGCGCAGCGTCGTGCCGTCAGTATCTGCGCGGTAAGTCCCCCAGTGCATCGCCGTCAGTGGCCAATGGGACCTGTTGGCGTCGTCGCTACCCGGCATAGCGCGCAGTCCTTTTGCGAAACACCAGCATCAGCACCACGATCGCCAGGACATAGGGCAGGCTTTCGGTCAGCTGTTGCGGCAGGCCAAGCCCCTGCATCCGGAACCCCAGTGCATCGACCAGCCCGAACAACAGCACAGTGGGCAGGATCCACAACAGCCGCGCACTGCACATCATGACGATTACCAGCGCGATCCAGCCGCGCCCGGCGCTCATCCCTTCGGTGTAAAGGGTCACGTTGGAAATCGACAGCTGCGCACCCCCCATCGCGCACAGGATCCCGCAGGCCACGAGGGCCGCCATCTTGAGCCGGTCAGGCGACACACCGACAGTGCGCATGGCGGTGTCGTTCTGTCCGGCGGCCCGCAACCGTAGCCCGTATTTGTGGTTCTTCAGAAACCAGTGCACGGCAAAGACCATTATGACCGCGTACCAGGCAAGGATCGACTGGCCTGAAAGGAAGTCCCCGATCACCGGGATGCGGTCCACAGGGCCAAGATCGATGCGCGGCAATTGCACGATTTTCGGGTCGTCGAACTGGCCTCTTACACCAAAGATCTGGCCGAGCAGGAACGCCGTCAAGCCAATCGCCAGCACGTTGAACCCGATGCTGACAATGATGTGGTCACCGCCCCGCGTCACGCCGAAATAGGAAAACACCAGCCCTGATGCCGCCCCCGCCACCATGGCCAGCGCCAGCCCGGCAAGCGCGCTTCCGGTAAGAAACGTGCCGACGACGGCGGCAAAAGCCCCGATCAGCATCATGCCTTCCAGCGCGATGTTGAAGAC
>JBBSJO010000358.1:0-2753 GCA_038257185.1 Rhodobacterales bacterium
ATTCCTTTGAGCGGCGCATCTGCGTTCCTAAAGCCAACCTTGATGGTGTGGATACCCCCGCTCAACGGCATCGCAATGTGCCAGAATGGTGACGTATCACCAAGCAACGAGGAGGGTATCCATGGACGATGTTACACTGATTGGGGTCGACTGTATCCGTCCGGTCTGACTGCCCTGCCTGCGCGATGGAGCCGGTGGTAGTGTCCATTATCGGTAGTGGACATCTTGAGGTTGGTGATGGCGGGGCAGAAGGGTCAGAAGAAGCGGTCTTGGTCTGACGATGAGAAGCGTTCGATTTGTGAGCAAACTCTGACGCCAGGTGTTTCGATCGCCCAGGTTGCGCGGCGTTATTCTATGAATGCGAACCTGATCTTTACGTGGCTACGCGATCCACGGTTTGCGCCCGATCACGATCCCATCGTAGAGACCGACGATGCTGTTGGTTTCCTTCCCATCGAGATTGAAGGCACAGCGGGGTCCTCCGAGATGCCGAGCAGGCCCATTTCCCTACGCTCACCCAAAACAGATACCGTTATTTTGGCGCACCGCGTGGACATCACCCTGTCGGATGGTCGGCGCATTCTCGTGGAAGGGCCAACGACACTCGCATCGGTTCTGGGCGTTGTGCAAGGTCTGATGCGATGATCCCGGTGCCGAGCAACACTCGGGTTTGGCTGGCCGCTGGCGTGACGGATATGCGGCGCGGGTTCAACACGCTGGCGGCGCAGACAGAGCAGGTGCTGGCCGAAGATCCATATTCAGGACATCTGTTTGTCTTCCGGGGTCGCCGGGGCGATCTGTTGAAGATCATCTGGTGGGATACGCAGGGGGCATGTCTTTTTATGAAGCGTCTTGAGAAGGGGCGGTTTGTCTGGCCCGCGGCGAAGGACGGCAAGATGTGCGTGACATCGGCCCAACTGGCGATGCTTCTGGAGGGGATCGACTGGCGGATGCCGCAACGAACATGGCGGCCATTGCAGGCCGGATAGCTCAATAAAACATGGGGTTTGGCGCATTTTTTGTTCCGTTCAGAAGGCCGTTCGGATATAAAATGCGCATGCTCGCAACCTTCAAATCCCTGCCCGAAGACCCCACTGAACTGCGGGCTGTCAGTGAGTTGATGGCGGCTGAGATCAAGACACAGGCCTACCAGATAGAGAAGCTGAAGAAGGAACTGGCCACGCATCGCAAGGCCCGTTTCGGTGCCAAATCCGAGACCATGGATCAGCTGGCGTTCGATCTTCAGGAAGAGACCGAGATTGAAGCCGCCGCCGAGGCGCAAAAGACTGCGCCCGAAGGCGACGCGGAGGAGGCCACCCCGGCCAAGCGCACCCACAATCGCGCCCCGCTGCCTAACCACCTCGAGCGCCAGGAAGAGATACTTTCACCCGGCGAGGCCTGTGGCGATTGCGGTGGTGCGCTCAAGCAGCTCGGCGAAGATGTCACCGAGGAGCTGGAATATGTCCCCGGCCACTTCGTCGTGAAACGGATCGTGCGGCCCCGCATGACCTGCACCTGCTGCGAGGCTTTCGCCCAGGCCGAGCTGCCCTCGCGCCCGATCACGCGCGGACGCCCGGGCCCCGGTCTGCTCGCGCATGTGCTGGTTGGCAAATACTGCGATCACCTGCCGCTTTATCGCCAGTCTGAGATCTATGCCCGGGACAAGGTCGATCTGCATCGCTCCACGCTGACCGATTGGGTGGGCCGCTCCACGACTCTGCTGGAGCCCTTGGCCGACCACATCGGCAAGCTGGTGCGCGCTGGACCGGCGCTGTTCGCCGACGACACCCCCGTTAAGATGCAGACCAGGGGCAAGACTGGTAAGGCCCAAACCGCCCGTCTGTGGAGCTATGTGCGCGACGAACGCCCCTGGCGCGGGCAGTCGCCGCCCTGTGCGTGGTATCAGTTCAGTGTGGATCGCAAGGGGGAACATCCGGTGAGCCATTTGTCCGGTTATAAGGGTGTGGTGCATGCGGACGGCTACACCGGCTTCAACGGCCTGTTTGGAGACGGTAAGGCCAGCGAGCAGGCTTGCATGGTCCATGTGCGCCGCAAATTTGTCGAGGTCTACGAGCGCGAAGGCTCTGCCATCGCCGAGGAGGCAATCAAGCGGATCGCCACTCTCTATGCCGTGGAAAAAGAGGCGCGCTACAAGCCTGCCGAAGAGCGCGTTGCCCCGCGGCAGGAAAAGGCAAAGTCGGTCTTCGAGGGGCTCGAAGCATGGCTGCAGCTTCAATTGCCCAAGATCTCCGGCAAATCGACACTGGCCGAGGCCATCCGCTATGCGCTCGGCCGCATGCCCAAGGCCAGCGGATATCTCGAAGACGGGCAGCTGGAGCTGGACAACAATATCTGCGAGCGATCAATCAGGCCGGTGACGCTTGGAAGGAAAAATTACCTGTTCATGGGATCAAAGGGGGGCGGTGAAGCCGCTGCCATCGCCTACACGCTCATTGAAACCGCCCGGATGAACAATGTCGATCCAGAGGCTTGGCTTCGCTGGGTTCTCGCCCGCGTCGCAGATCACAAGATGAACCGGCTCGAAGACCTCATGCCGTGGAACTGGGCAGCCGAATAAGTCAACACCAGTCAGACCGGACGGATACTTGCCAAGTTGTTTGTAATGGCTGATCTGGCTATTGTCCTGTGATGAATATTCCAACCGATCTGCCGCGCCTGAAGGGCTTCCGGTATCCTCGTGAGATCATTGCATTCGCTGTCTGGACGTACCACCGGTTAGCCCTGAGCACGGC
>JBBSJO010000359.1:0-2722 GCA_038257185.1 Rhodobacterales bacterium
CGCCCTACCACATGGAGACGAAGGAATGAACGTCGATCTGAGCCAGCTGATCACTGCCGAGACCAAGCGCGAAACGGCATTGGCAGAGGCACGCACGACCGCCCTGTCCGGGCTGATCGCCTGGATCGACGTCACCACGGCGGCCATCACCGGCCCGGTGCCCGGCGACGAAAAGCTGAGCTGGTCCTCCAAGGAGGCTGCCGCCCGCGCCCTACTGGCCGGGACCGCGACCGAGGCGGAAAGGGTCCTGATCAGCTGCGAGGCCGCAACCTTTGGTGAGGCCGATGCCGCGCTATGCGACCTCATCGTGCAGAATGCCGACGCCTGGCGCGGCATCATCGCCACCCTCGCCGGCATCCGTCGGCGGGTCGTGGCGGCGATCCTGCAAGCCGCGACACCGCAGGAGGCCGAAGACGCCCTGGAGCCTGGCCGGGCAGAATGGGACGTTGTGGCTGGGAAAACCTAACTCGGCCAAAATCGGCCGGCCCATCGGACATCGTTTCCACGACTTTTCGGGCCGGCCTTTCTGCCCAACGGCATCCTGTCCGATTTCCTGCGCTCGTTGGGGTGCACCCGACTGCCCGCCGTCGCCCCGCCGGATCTGTCGATCCTGCACAAGACATCGCTACTACCCGATGCGCAGGAATATCTATCGGTTTAGCAGGACGCTGAAATAGTCACCGATGTAGAGCGATTTCCGTCTTTCTGGACCGAACAGCCTTGAGGGTCGGCCTTTTTGGCCGAAGCTTCATGGGCCTGAGGCCAGCTTTAGGACTCACGCCGCCAGCAACCGGGGCAGTCGGGCGAGGTTGTTAGCGGCCAGCGTCAGGATGAAGCGGGACCGCACCCGCTCGACGCCACGATAGACGGTTTGGGCCATGCCGCCGATGGTTTTGGCCCAGCCGAAGGCCTCTTCGATCCGCTTTCGGTGCTTGATCGACAGGGCATAACCCTTGTGTCGGGTGGTGCGGCCGTCAATCGCTGTATGTCGCGATTTCTGCGCGACATGCGGGGTCACACAGGCCTTGCGCAGATCGGAGACAAACCCGGCGGCATCGTAGCCCTTGTCCGCCCCAAGCGTCAGCCGCCGGATCGATCCGGGGGAATGGCGATGGATCATGTCGAGGGCAGCGCGCCTTTCGGCATGACCATCCGCCTGGGTCAGGTCGCCCTGCACGATCAGGCCGCAGCGGTTCTCCATCAACGCATGTCCCATGAAGCAGAGCATCGCGCCCGTGCCGGGAGATTTCTTGTAAAGCCGCGCCGCCGGGTCAGTGGTCGAGACATGCGTGGCGTTCGAGCGCTTCTCGCCCCGGAAATCGACTTCGGCATTGCGGTGTTGGTGGGTGGCGCGGGGCATCGGGTTTGTCTCGGGTTCGGGCTCGGGTTCGGGTTGGACGGGCTGGTCTGCGGCGGTGTCGTGTCCGGGCGGATCCCCCGGCCCCTCATCCTCCGGCGGGGCACCCTCTGCCTTCGGCTGGAAGCTCTTCATTGACGCCCAGGCCTTTACCAGCGTGCCGTCGACGGAGAAGTGGTCGTCCGACAGCAGCGGCGCGACCTCGCGATGCGCCAGGATCGCTGCCATCACCTTGCGCGACATATCCGTCGTCAGTAGCCGATCGCGGTTCTTCGTGAACACAGTGGAGACCCAGACGAGATCGTCGATACCGAGGCCGACAAACCAGCGGAACAGCAGGTTATACTGCATCTGCTCCATCAACTGCCGCTCCGACCGGATCGAAAACAGGATCTGGATCAGGCTGGCCCGGATCAACCGTTCCGGCGCAATCGAGGGGCGGCCAAAGTCGACATAAAGCGCCTCCAACGCGGCATCGAGACTGGCCAGAGCATCATTCACCACCTGCCGGATCTTGCGCGAGCCTGGTGCTTGACGGGGATCCGATCCTCAAGATCGACATAGCTGAACAGCGATCCACTCTTCTCGTCCGTCACCCGCATCATCGCCCCCGACCGATATCGTGAAGATGGTGAATCATGTTCCGTAAACCGCGTCGAGAGACGACTATTTCAGCGGCCTGCTAGAGGACAGTGCGGGTATCGTCTCGTTCCATCTGGGATCGGCCGATGGGGCTTCGCTTGCCCGGTTCCAGGCCGGGCAGCTCTGCTGCCCCAACCTGACGGATCAGCGTCAAACGCGAGGATCGCGGCACCGCCTCTTGCTTTCTGCATGGAACGGCTCAGGTCGGCGATGTGACTGGTGTACTCTCCCGAAAGGGGAGTTTACCGTTCTGTACGGTAATGGTCCGCTGACTGCTGTCAGCGCAGAGGTCGGGATCACGCCGATGCTGTCCATGCAGCATGCGGTGATTGCCGAGCAGCCGCGTCGGCTGGTCGCAGCAGCTCACGTCGCACGGAACGGCTGCAACCGTGCCTTTACCGCAGAGGAGAACGACCTTCTTGGCAAGGGCGATCTTGCCACGCGTCGAGCCCATTAGAACGCAGCCGCAGCAGGGAATGACACCCGAACTTTCGACCGGTCGTGCCGGATTGAAGCCGACGACCTGCTCTGCGGCCCGGTCGGGTTCATGGACTGTATCTGCGCTGGTCTGAAAGCAGGCGGCGTGAGCTCTACGAATGCGCCCTGCTAAAAATGGGGGAATTCCTTCCCCCCATGGCTGTCGGCTATGTTCGACAGTCGGTACAGCCTTCAAGATCATGGCGGGATGAAACCAGATCGTCTGCAAGCCACAACGCTTCAGCG
>JBBSJO010000360.1:0-2717 GCA_038257185.1 Rhodobacterales bacterium
AAACAGACGCGATGACCGGGATGGGGGTTCCCGTCGCTTTTTCTCCCACATGCCTTTCCGGCCATCCGTCGCTTATGCGATTGGACAAGGGTCGTTTCCGTGGCCGGGGGCAGGGCAAGTTTCGGGACGTGGGGTTGGTGTGCTGGTCTTTCTTCACAGACATGCAACGACGACGCCAAGGGTCCGGGTTGCGATCCAGCGAGCAGATCCCGCCTCAATGGTCGCGGAATGGCATGACATCTCGACGCAGGCCGTCTGGAATTGGGGGCGGCCGGACAATGTCCCCGTCCGCGGCCATACGGTGCCCAAGTGTTCAGTCCCGGCATCTGGAGGATCGGATTTAAAATGAATCTGTCCGGCTCGGATGTCCGGATCTTGCAGATGTATTCATAGGGCGTGAGCCCTCCGAGGGTCTTGAGCCGGCGCGCGAAGTTGCAGGCCGCCATGAAGTCCACCAGGTGGGTGCGGAGCTGGTTGTGGTCGTCGCAATGGAAGCGCTTGACGGTCGGCTCCTTGATCGTGCGGTGCATCCGCTCGACCTGGCCGTTCGTCCAGGGGTGCTTCACCTTTGTCAGCCTGTGCTGGATCTGCCGTTCCCGGCCCACGCGGTCGAAGATGGGTTCGAAGGCGCTGGTGTCGCAGTTTCGATTTGTGAACTGGACGCCCCTCGCCGTTGCCTCTCGGACCAAGGGCGTTCCGACGGCCCGATCGGTCAGAACGGTGCGCAGCCGGTAAGGAACGGCAGCGATCAGGTCGCGCAAGAGCTGAGCAGCGGTCATTTTTCCCGCCTTTTCGACAAGCTGGGTGAAGGCAAACTTGCTTGTCCGGTCAATGCCGACGAACAGGTAGAGCTTGCCGTCAGCAGTCTGCACCTCGGCGATGTCGATGTGGACGTAGCCGATGGGAGAGCGTCTGAAGCGCTGCCGCTTCGGCGTGTCGCCTTCAACATCGGGCAAGCGTGAGATGCCATGGCGCGTGCCGGGCACCGATGTGGCGCTGAGCGCGTTACATGTGGGATGGATGTGCAGGGCATACAGGCAGTCATCCGGCGGCAGCAGCATGTGCCGCCGAAACGCCACGACCATCGCCTCCTCAGCCTCGGACAGAACGGTGGAGCGCGGCTCCTTCGGCCCAGTCTTGAGATCCTCGACAGTCTGGCGCTTGCGCCACTTCGCCACCGTCTTCGGGTTGATCCCCAGCTCCCGGCTCCCGGCTCAGCGTTGCGAGCGAAGCTTGCGATCATTCGGGCCGGCCCTCGGACCGATGGCGGGCCAGCCCTCATTAGTCCGGCCTGAACAACATTCAACTATCTATCCTTGTTAGATCATTCTGCCAAAGCGGTAGCGGGGAATTGCAGGGTTCCGTATGGTGGTACTCAAAAGCTTGCGAATTCCGCAGCTGATGAAGCCTTGTCCGCGCGCTGAAGAGCAGGATGATCTCCTGCCCCCCGCCTGACCGACATGATCGATCTGCGCCATGAACTGGCGAAACTGGCCGCGCTGATCGACTGGGAGTTCTTCGAGAGCGAATGGGCCGGTTTCTTTCCCTCATCGACAGCGCGCCGGCCACCTCGCCGCGGCTGGTGGCGGGCCTGCTGTATCTACAGCATGCCTATCGGTCGTCTGACGGGGCCGTCGTCGCTCGTCGGGGCGAGAACCCATATTATCAGCACTTCACCGGCGCGACGTTCGTCGGGAAAACAGTCCACCGGACTGTTTTCTGATCCTCCTCACTCCAGCACCGCCCGCCGATCGACCCGTCCTCCCTGACCCGGTGGCGCAAGCGGATCGGAGAGGAAGGGGCCGAGTGGCTGCTGACCAAGACGATCGAGGCCGGGCGCAGGTCAGGGGCGGTGAAGGATCGCAGCCTGTCGCGTGTCGCCGTGGATACGACGGTGATGGAAAGGAACATCGCTCACCCGGCCGATGCCCGCCTGTACGAGAAGGCACGCGGCAAGCTTGTCGCCCTTGCCGATGAAGGCGGGATCACGCTGCGGCAGAACTGCAACCGCCTGGGCCCCGCGCCTGGCGGTGCACATCGGGCGGCTCACGCCCATGCCCGGCAGTTCAAGCGCATGGCAAGGCGCTGAAACAGCTGAAGGGATACACCGGTCGTGTCCTGCGGGATATTCGCCGGCAGTTGGACGGGATTGCGGAGGGACCCTTCCGCGAACGGGTTCTGGACACTCTCGTGCTCGTCGGTCGTCTGCTGCATCAGTCCCCAAAAAGCCACGGCAAGATCTACGCTTTGCATGAGCCCCAGGTCGATTGCATCTCCAAGAGCAAAGCGCGCAAGCGCCATGAGTTCGGCACCAAGGTCAGCCTGGCCACCACCATCGACGAGGGCTTTGTCCTGAGCATGCGTGCCCTGCCGGGCCATCCCTGCGATGGCCACACCCTGCCCGAAGCCCTGGAGCAGGTTGCGATCCTGACCGGTCAGATCCCGGATCCGGCGGTCGTGGACCGCGGGTATCGCGGCCATGGGGTGTCGGAAACGAAGGTCCTGATCAGCGGCACCCGCCGCGGCCTGACGCCAGCGCTGAAAAAGCTGCTGAGGCGGCGCAGCGCCATCGAGCCAGAGATCGGACACATGAAGACAGACGGGCGCCTGTCGCGCTGCCCACTGAAAGGGACGTTCGGCGACGCCATCTTCGCCGTGCTCTGCGGCTGCGGCCACAACATCCGCAAGATCCTGGCCCATCTCAGGGCTTTGTTGGC
>JBBSJO010000361.1:0-2685 GCA_038257185.1 Rhodobacterales bacterium
ACATCAAGCCGCTACATGATGATCGAGGCCTTCGCCCACATCGACAAGGAGGAGATCGACCCGCTTCTCAGCATAACCACGAAAGCCGCCTGATCATGACCTCAGGCCATCTCGCAATTTACACCACCTTGACGGACGTGACCGATCCTCGCTGCCATCCAGCTGTTCTACGAGACATCGGACACAGGAAGCATTGCCTGCCGGAACCTGTTGGGCGCCCAAGCCATCCAGATTGACGTAGACGGGGTTCTCTAGGACTTCGTCTCCCTGGCCAGACGTTTCCATCGATCGCTTTCGCGCTCTTCAGCCGTTCCTCCTGGCAACGGAGCTAGCAACCGCAGGCTACAGCCCGCATTGCGTAAGCGCTACGGCGCTATCCTATGCGGTGAGGCTTGACGGCGGCGCGTAGCGCCACGGCATCAGTTCTTCGATGCCGCTTTGCGGATGGCCGTCGAGGATCGCGCGGAGAGTGGTGTCGAGGTAGTCGACGGGGTTGACGCCGGCCATCTTGCAGGTGGCGACCAGCGAGGCAAGCATGGCCCAATTTTCGGCACCGACCTCGTTGCCTGCGAAGAGCGCGTTTTTCCTCGTCAGGGCAATCGGTCTGATTTGATTTTCGACAGGGTTGGTGTCCAGCTCGAGGGTGCCTTCGTCCAGAAAGCGGATCAGGCCGGGCCAGTGCGAGAGGGTGTAGCGGATGTCCTCGGCCAGCTGGGATTTCTGCGGGATGCGCGAGAGCTGGGCCTCCAGCCACGGCTTGAGCGCGGCGATGATCGGGGCTGCATGTTCGCGCCGGGCGGCCAGCCGCACATCCGCATCCTCGCCGCGCACGGTCTTCTCGATCTGATAGAGCAACGCGATCTGGCGCAGCATCCCCTCGGCGATGGGGGAGCGGTCGCTCTCGAAGCGTTTCACGAAGCGGCGGCGGACATGGGTCCAGCAGTAGATCAGCTGCCATGGGCCACCGTCACGCTCGATTTCCGTCAGCGCGTTATAGGACTGGTAGGCGTCACATTGCAGGAACCGGCCGCGGTATCCGGCGAGGAACTTCAGCGGATGCTCTTTCCCCCGGCCGGGGGCGTAGTGAAACAGAACGATGGGCGGGTCCCCACCGCCATGACCACGGTCGTCGGACACGACGGCCCAGAAGAAGCCGCTCTTGGTGGCCTTGTGGCCCGGGTCCAGCACTGGCGCGCGGGTCTCATCCACGAAGATACGGTCCGCGCCGCGCAGATGAGCTTTCATGTGATGGATGATCGGCATCAGGTGGAAGCACGCGCGGCCGACCCAGTTGCCCAGTGTGCCACGGTCGATGTCGATCCCCTGTCGCTTGAAGATCTCGGCCTGGCGATAAAATGGAAGGTGGTCCCCGAACTTGGACACGATGATCCAGGCGATGAGCCGTTCCGTGGGCAACCCACCGGGCACGACATGCTCGGGCGCATGCCCCTGAACCACGGCCTTTGAACACCGGCGGCAAGCGTATCTGGGGCGGCGCGTGACCAGCACCCGGAACTGGGCCGGGATCACGTCCAGACGCTTGGACACGTCCTCGCCGATCCGGGCCATCTCGCCGCAGCCACAGGGGCAGAGCGTGCTGACAGGTTCGATCACGCGCTCGACCCGAGGCAGATGCGACGGCAGATGCCCACGATTGCGCTTTGGCTTGCGGGGCTCTTCCCCGGGCGCCCTTTGCATCGCAGCTTCAGCCTTTTCCTGGGCTGCCTCGAGCACTCCTTGGGCCAGTTCGGCATCTTCCAGAGGCAGGTTGAACTGATCGGGCGACAGCTTCTCGGAGCGCTTGCCGAACTTCTCGCGCTGCGCCGTGCGCAGGATATCTTCCAGCCGACGATTGGCTTCCTGCACCTCGGCCAGCGCCGCCTCGACTTCGGTCAGGCGAGCCTTCAGAAGGGCATTTTCCCGGGCGAGAACGACGGCATCCATGGAGCAAAGTGAATCACGGAGCACCTGTTTTGGCCAGTAAAAACGGGAGTTTCCTGCGCTTTTCGGTGATCATCCCGCCACCAGCGGGCGTCGCGCGCGCTCCGGTCGGACCAGCCGCCAGTCCAGTCCTTCGAACAAGGCCGCCATCTGGGCGGGGGATATCCGCATCACCCCGTCCTGCACCTGCGGCCAGACGAACTTGCCGCCTTCCAGCCGCTTGTGGACAAGCACCATCCCTGTCTGATCCCATATCAGCAGTTTGATCCGGTCCGCGCGTTTCGACCGGAACACGAAGACCGCCCCGCAGAACGGATCAAGCCCGAACATCTCCTGCACCGCCAGCGCCAGCCCGTCGATCCCCTTGCGGAAGTCCACCGGCCGCGTCGCCACGAACACCTTTACCGGCCCGCCTTGGCCGAACATCATGATGTCGCGGCCCGCGCCGCGCGGATCACCCGCGTCAGATGGCCTTCGTCGGCGTCCGTCCCCGCCCGGATCACGACATCGCCCACTACGATCTCAACGTCCGGCCTGGTGGCAGCCAGTGGCGCTGTCGTCGAGGTGTCATCAACCACCAGTTCGGCGAAGGCTGGCAAAGCTGCAACGCTTTCAGGCACCACCAGTTGCCCCGTCCGCAGCTTCTTGCGCCAGTCGTAAACCTGCCAGCGCGTCGTGCCATGCCGTCGCGCGACATCAGCTACTGTCACCCCGGGCATCATGCTTTCCGCACCGATCCGCGCC
>JBBSJO010000362.1:0-2625 GCA_038257185.1 Rhodobacterales bacterium
AAAAGGGGGTTTTGCAACCGAACTGGAAAAGTGCGCGCACGTCTCCCGCGAGGGACTGCGATAGAAGTCTGGCTCCAGGACGAGGGTAAGCGGTGTCGCGATCACACGTTGGCAGCGTAATTCCATGGCAGCAGATCATCGACCTGGCTCTGTTTATGGCCGCTGACGATTGCGGTGAGCGTTCTGGTCAACCAGGCATGAGGATCGACCGCGTTCATCTTGCAGGTTTCGATCAGTGAGGCGATGACGGCCCAGTTTTCGGCACCGGCGTCGTGGCCTGCGAAGAGGGCGTTCTTGCGGTTCAGGGCGATGGGTCGAATGGTGCGTTCGACGGTGTTGTTGTCGATCTCGACACGTCCGTCAGACATGAAGCGGCCAAGGCCGTCACGGTATTTTGCGATATAGGCCAGTGCCGCGCCGAGTGGCGATTTGGCCGAGGCGCGGGCGCGGTGGTGCAGCAGCCAGTCATCGAGGCGGGCGAGGATGAGGGTGGAACGCGCCTGCCGCATGGCGAGGCGGGTGGCGGGGTCGCCACCGCGGATATCGGCCTCGATGGCGTAGAGATCGCGGATGAGTGCCACGCCTTCCTCGGCAATTGGCGCGGGGCCGGTGCGGGTAATCTCGATCAGTTTACGGCGGGCGTGAGCCCAGCAATAAGCCAACTGGATGCGGGGGCCGATCCGATCCGCCGCGATCAGCCGGTTGTAACCAGCGTAACCATCGACCTGCAAGATACCGCCAAAACCCTGCAAAATCCGTTCGGCATGCAGCCCGCTGCGACCGGGGGCATAGGTGAAGGCCACGCCCGGGGGCGCGATCCCATGCCATGGTCGGTCATCGCGGGCCAGGGCCCAGAAGTATCCAGTCTTGGTCTTCTTGGCCCCCGGATCGAGAACCGGTGCGCGGGTTTCGTCCATGAAGAGTTTTGTGGACCTTTTCAGATCAGCCATCAGCGCTTCGAAGACCGGGCGCAACTCAAAGGCGGCACGTCCGACCCAATCGGCAAGGGTGGATCGGTCGAGGACAACGCCCTGACGGCTGTAGATTTGGGCCTGCCGATACAGGGGAAGATGGTCGGCATATTTACCGACCAGAACATGCGCGACCGTCGCTTCGGTCGGCATTCCGCCGGGAATCAACCGTGCAGGGGTTGGGGCTTGGACGATCCCATCGGTGCAGGAACGGCAGGCGTATTTCGGGCGGCGGGTCACGATCACGCGGAACTGAGCGGGGATGATGTCCAGCCGCTCAGATGCGTCTTCCCCAATGCAATGCAGGCAACCGCCGCAGGCACAGGTCAGGCTCTCGGGCTCGATCACCTCCTCGATACGCGGAAGATGTTTCGGCAGCGATCCGCGATTGGTGGCGCGTGGTTTGGCTGGGCGTTTGGCCGCGCGATCCTCGGCAGCCTCTTCGGCATGGATCGCGGCAATCGCCGTTTCCAGATCTTCCAGCGCCAGTTCGAATTGGTCTGGGTTGCTCTTCTCCGACCGCCGCCCAAAAGCCGCATGCTTGAAGGCCGCGACCAGTTTTTCCAGCCGTTCGATCCGCTCATCCTTGCGCAGGTTGCGCGTCTCCGAGGCGATCAGCATCGCCTTCAGCGCAGTAATTTCTTCAAGTAAATCAGCGGTATTTGGCATGTCCCGTGTTTATCAAACCGCTGCAGGCAACGCCCGCGGAAACAGCCACCTGAGTCATCCTGCCGCAGTCATTCCACCGCCTCGGGCGCACGCGCTTCAATGGCCCGAACCCGTCGCCAATCGAGCCCGGCAAATAGAGCCTCGAACTGCGCGTGGTTCAACATCATCAGCCCGTCCTTCACGGCCGGCCAGGTGAAAGTATGTTCTTCCAGCCGCTTGTAGGCCATCACCAGCCCGGTGCCGTCCCAATAGAGGAGCTTCAGCCGATCCGACTTCTTGGCGCGGAACACGAATACAGTCCCGGTGAACGGATCCTTGCGCAGCTCGTTCTTCACCATCGCAGCCAGGCTGTCATGACCCTTGCGGAAGTCGATGGGCTTGGTGGCGACCATGATCCGCACCCGGTGCGACGGGAAGATCATGTGGTGGCAGCCAAAGCGCGCACAACGGCAGCAATCCGTTCAGTGGGCGCGCCTGGTTCCAGCCGGATCGTCACCGCACCCACCATGATTTCTGGCCCGACAGTTGCAGGCGGCACATTCAGGGCCTCAGGAGGCGCAATGATCATTGCGGCAAAATCCACGGCGTCCTCTGGCGCAGGAAGCACCAGCTTGCCCTGACGCGCCAGTGTCCGCCAAGACGAGAGTTGATTGGCCTTCAGGCCATGTCGCCGCGCGACAGCATTCACTGTAACCCCCGGTCGCAACGTCTCCGCCACAATCCGCGCCTTCACCTCATTCGGCCAATCACGCAACCGTCGTCGCACCGCAATCCTGCCAATGAGAACCTCCGATGTAGCATCCATGGAGAAAATCCCTCTCGTTCCTTACAGAACAAGCCGATCTCACGTAGCGGCAATCGCCGGAAGGTGGCTGGGGAACATCGCTTACGGTTTGTGTCCATCTCGACGCGGCCATCTGTCAGGAAGACCTGCAATCCGTCCCAGTGGCGGTAGATATAGCCGAGCTTTTCGCCCAAGCGGGAT
>JBBSJO010000363.1:0-2622 GCA_038257185.1 Rhodobacterales bacterium
ACCCTGAGCGCAAGACATCTCACCCCGCCTAGCTCGATCCATTGCGAACGCATGAAGGGGAAATGCTCCGTCGCCAGCGACGTGTTGGTCAGTCGCTGCAACATCTCGCGCGACTTCGGACCCGCGACGTTGAAGCCGCATATCTCGACCGTCTGGCTTTCAAAAACGGTGCCCTCGGGCAGTGGCACCGCCTTGAAGAACCGCTGGTGATGGCGTTCCGCCATGCCCGATCCGATGATCCAGAACTCTTCCGCGCCCAGCCGCGTCACGGTGAAATCCCCCGCGATGCCGCCCCGCACGCCGATCAAGGGCGTCAGGCAGGACCGGCCCACGGCCTTGGGCATCCGGTTGGCGAAGAGGGCGTTCAGCCAGTCTTCCGCCCCCGGCCCGGTCACGCGGTACTTGGCGAAGTTGGAGATGTCGATGATCCCCGCCCGCTCGCGCAGCATCCGGCATTCGGTGCCCACCTGTTCCCACCAGCCCTGCCGGGTGAAGCCGTGGGTCTCGTCCACCGCGCCCACCGGGAAGCCATAATAGAGCGGGTGCTCCCAGCCATAGTTCAGCCCGAAGACAGCCCCCATCTGCTTCTGCGCTTCATAGACAGGCCGCGTGCGCACGGGTCGCCCTGCCGCACGCTCCTCGTTCGGGAAGTGGATCTTGAAGCGGTTCGCGTATTGGTCGCGCACTTTCTCCCTGGTGAAGGCCGCGTCCGCCCAGGCCCCGAACCGCGCCATGTCCCAGGCAAACATGTCGTAGCGGCTCTCGCCCGTCACGAGCCAGTCGGCGGCGAGCAATCCCATACCGCCCGACTGCGAAAATCCGGGGATGATTCCGTTGCAGCAGAAGTAGTTGGAAAGCTCCGGCACCGGGCCAAAGAGCACGTTGGAATCGGGCGACCAGATCATCGGGCCGTTGATGACCCGCTTGATCCCTGCCGCGCCGACGGCAGGCACGCGGTCGATGGCGCGCATCATGTTGGGCTCGATCCGTTCCAGATCGTCGGGAAAGAGATCGTGCGCGAAGTCGAGCGGCGTGCCGCCCTCGGCCCAGAATCGCATGTCCTTCTCGTAGGCCCCAACCAGCAGGCCCTTGCCTTCCTGCCGCAGGTAATATTCGCCGTCGCGGTCGGCCACCGACGGCAGGCGTCGGTTCATAGCGGCAATCTCGGCAATCGTCTCGGTCACGAAGTACTGGTGCTCGGTCGGTTGCAGCGGCAGTTTCAGACCCGCAAGCGCCGCCACCTCCCTGCCCCAGAGCCCGGCAGCATTGACGACCCACTGGGTCGCGATGTCGCCCTTCTCCGTCCGCACGATCCATGTGCCGTCCGGCTGCCGCTCTGTCCCTGTCACCGGGCAGAAGCGCACAATCTCGGCCCCTGCATTACGCGCGCCCACGGCATAGGCGTTGGTGACGCCCGATGGGTCCACGTTGCCGCCATTCTCCTCGAACATGATGCAGCGGATGCCGTCGTAGTTCACCAGCGGATGCAGCGCCTCGGCTTCTGCACGGTCGACTTCCCGAAACGGCAGCCCGTAGTACTTCGCTTTCGCCGCCTGCAACCGCAACTGATGCTCACGCGCCTCTGTCTGCGCCAGATAGAGCGAGCCGGGCTGGAACACGCCGCAGCTTTGCCCTGTCTCGGCCTCCAAAGCGTTGTAGAGGTCCATCGTGTAATTCTGGATGCGGGTGATGTTGTTGTTGTCATGCAGCCCGTGGATGTTGGCCGCGGCGTGCCAAGTGGAGCCGGAGGTCAGTTCGTTGCGCTCCAGCAGCACGACGTCGGTCCAGCCCAGTTTGGTGAGGTGATAGAGGATGGAACAGCCGATAACGCCGCCCCCGATGATGACGGCTTGGGCATGGGTGCGCATGGGGTGGGTCCTGAGCGTAGATTGCGTTTCAGGATACTTGACCCTTCCCGCCCCCGACCAATTGTCGGAACGCGACATTCCCGGTCGCCAAGGATCAAGGTTGGCCCGGACGTGGGCCTATCTCAGCGCTCCATGCTGCGGTTCGTATCGACTTTTTCTTGTTCCGCCAGCTTCTGAACAACCGCGTCGCGGATGTCGGACCGGGCCGAGGACATGACCCTTTCGCGGTCCGGTTCGAAGTCGATAGCGCCGAGGGCGCGGGCGAGATGGACCTCGGCAGCGTTGCGTGCCGCGCCGCTGAGGCCTTCGTCGGGGTGGCGCATGAGGCCCGTCAGGATTGCCTGCAACCGCTGCTGAACCTCCACGACCGCCGCCCCGTCCCGCGCCAGCGCCGCGAAACCGTCGTCGATGAGGTCCCGCGGTTCCAGGGGTCTGACGTAGAGGTAATTGAGCTTGTCGTCCCGGTCCTGCTCCGTCTCGTCGACGTAGTTCGACAGGATGCGCCCGATGCGCGTGATCACGTCGATGGCCGTGCCGGGGTCGTTGACCCCGGGCGAGAGCGCTTTGGACGCGATCTCGCCCATCACGATGATGCCGAAGCGCGGGTCCTGATCATAGGTCCGCAGGTCGCCGAGCACGATGTTCTCGCGCACGGCCTTCTCCAGGCTCTCCCAATCGTTTTCCGGGTCTTCCGGATCCTTGCGGCGCACGGCCGAGAGGAGAGGCTCGTTCATGAAGACGAAATGCCCGATCT
>JBBSJO010000364.1:0-2618 GCA_038257185.1 Rhodobacterales bacterium
CCATCCGACAAAACAAAACTTGTGGGTAATTGAAAGGCGAGGACGGCGCTTACGGATCTGAGGGGAAAAATTGCCGCAATATTAACCTTGATGACCATAAAGAGGCCCCGATTATGCCGGATCCTTGTCGTCATCCCACGGCATGAAATGTGCAACGGGCCAGAACGGCCCTGTCGAATCAGGGAAGACACATCATGTTCGGACTAAGCGCACTGGATTTCCGTACGTCAAAGACGATGAGTCAGACCGAACGGTCTGGCGCCTGCAAAGGAACCGTTGCCTATGGTCTGGCGTCGGGGATGGTTGCAGGCACCAAGGTGGCCACCGAAATGGGTTGGCGCCGGGTTGAGGGCATTTTGCCCGGCGACAAGGTGCTGACCTTTGACTGCGGGCTCACGGTACACGACGCTCTTGCGACGAGGGGCGATTTGGATTCGATTTGAAGATTCTCGACCAAAAGGATCTTCACGATGTTCGAACGCCTTCTCGCCCCTCTTCTTGAGACGTTACGTCCACATTTCGACCTGAGCAAGACTCGGCTTGAAACGCTGGCTGTGCTGCTGGTCGGTCTCGCGAACTGCCGGACGGTGAACCTCTCGCATCTGGCCAGCCAGTTCCCCGGTGACGCGCGTCACGCTTCGAATTACCGCCGCCTTCAACGCTTCTTCCAGCATAGCCGTCTGGACGGGGACATTGGTGCGCAGCTGATCGTGCAGATGCTGAAGCTCGGCCGCCCGAAGCTGCTGGCTCTTGACCGGACCAACTGGAAACTGGGGTCGCGCGATGTGAACATGCTGGTTCTGGCCATCGTCACGCGCCGGTTCCGGGTGCCGTTGATGTGGACGTTGCTGCCGCATGCGGGGAATTCCGACACCGCGCAACGCATCGCGTTGCTGGAGCGCTATCTGAGCCTTTTCGGAGCGGCTTCCATCAGGGCGCTGCTGGCGGACAGGGAGTTCATAGGTGCCGAGTGGTTGAAATTCCTGTGTGAAAACAATGTCCCTTTTGCCATCCGGCTGCGCGAGAACATGCAGATCCAGATCGCAGACGGCCGCCTGCTCCAGTTCCGAAGCCTGCTGCACAAACGCAGGCGCGGCACGTGGGAGGGATGGCTGAACGGTATGGACGCGACCCCAGCCAACCAGCTGCGCGTCGCGGCGAAACGGATCAAGGGGTCCGAGTTGCTCATCGTCGCCACCAACCTCGGTGAGAGCGTGAGCGGCCTGAACCTCTATCGCAAGCGGTGGGGCATCGAATGCCTGTTCGCCGACGCAAAGACCCGTGGCCTCAATATCGAGGACACCCATATCACCGACCCCGACAAGCTCGCTACCCTGCTCGTTGTTGTCGCTCTCGCCGTGACATGGGCCTATCGCTGCGCCACGCGGGCCATGGGGCGGACGGCCATCCCGAGAAAGTCCCATGGGAGGCGCGAAAAGTCATGGTTCCGAACCGGTTTCGATACTTTGCGCAACTGGATCATCCATCAGCCTGGCCAGGCACTCGATGCGTGGGCCAGCACATGCCCGCGAAGGCCCTTTCAGCCCGCCGGGTCCATGTGAGTCGTGTACCGTGGCCTGGCGGGCAAGATCGGCAGCCATGCCCACCGCCAGACCTGCGGCCGTGACAAGGCCCCAGTGACAGGCCAACCGCAAATCATCGCCCCGCTTGCGCAGATCGCGCGCCTTTAACCCGATGCCAAGCAATGGCACGACATGATCCCATCCCAAGGCCTTTGCCAAAGCCGCATCCGCCAAGATCAGCGCCGCTGTCTCGGCACGTGGGGTCTATCCCAAAAAAGGCATGTGAGGCGACATAGGATCAGGCTTTGTCTCTGACGCGCATGATGGTCTGTCTGCTGGTATTCATCTGTCGCGCGATGGCCGAGATCGGTTCTCCGTTTTCGATTTTTTCACGGACGATTTTCTGCCGATCGGCTGGCAATGCAGGAGGCCTTCCAAGAGGCGTTCCTTCGGCTTTTGCGCGCGACAGGCCGGCCTGTGTGCGTTCGATGAGCAGATCTCTCTCGAACTGCGCAACCGCGTTGATGACGTTCATGGTCATCTTTCCGGCTGAGCTGGTTAAATCAACGCCACCGAGGGCGAGGCAGTGAATCCACAGCCTAAAGCACCACCTCATTCGGGAGATGCAGAAACGTCAAAAACCTAGTCTCATCAGGCATATAAGCAATTTTCGATGTCGCCCCACGTACCTTTGTTGGGACGGACCCCGTGTAGCAGGAAGCGGTTTGCCTCTGGCATATCCGCCGCTGCGATCTCGACCCCTGCTTCTAGCAGGTTGGCGATGAAGGCCACGTTGCGGGCGAGGCGGTCCAGTTTGGCGATCAGAAGAACAGCGCCGATCCGCTTTGCCTCTGCCAGGGCGCGGGCGAGCTGCGGGCGGTCATTCTTCTTGCCGCTTTCGATCTCGACATATTCCGTTGCGATCTCGCCCTTGCCCGCGACGTGATCCGCCACCGCCTTGCGCTGCGCGTCCAGGCCAAGGCCGCTCTTGCCTTGGCGATCTGTGCTGACCCGCAGATAGGTGACATAGTGCATAGCGCGATCTCCCGAACCCTAACATTTACCAACAGATGTTAGGTTTTGTTAGGTGTATAA
>JBBSJO010000365.1:0-2615 GCA_038257185.1 Rhodobacterales bacterium
AGGCGGCGCGCCAGCGCAAATCCCCGAACCCTGCAACCTCACCACTTAGATATTGTTCTCGCCATGCCGCACGGCAAGGGTGGCCCCATGACGCAGACTGTGCAACTGCCCCTGTGGCTCTTCCTCCTGATCCTGTTGTTTGCAACGGTGACGGCGCTCAGCCATCTGTTGTTGCCCTCGGTACGCTGGTTTTTCCGCCGCCGTCTGGAACGCGCGGTGGCCCGGCTGAATACGCGCCTCACGCGCCCCATCGAACCGTTCAAACTGGCGCGGCGGCACGACATGATCCAGCGGCTGATCTATGACCCCGAAGTGACGCGGGAGATTGTACAATACGCCCGGGAAAACAATGTGCCGGAAAACGTGGCCTTCCAGAAAGCGCAGGAATATGCCCGCGAAATCGTGCCAAGCTTCTCGGCCTTTGCCTATTTCAGCTTTGGCATCCGGGTGGCAAAACTCCTGGCAAATGCCGTCTACCGGATCAAGACAGCCGAGGGCAATGATACAACCTTTGCCGCGATTCCGAAGGACGCCACCGTGGTCTTCATCATGAACCACCGTTCCAACATGGATTACGTTCTGGTTACTTATCTGGCCGCCCGCTCCTCTGCGCTCAGTTATGCAGTGGGTGAATGGGCGCGGGTCTGGCCGCTCAGCCGGTTGATCAAGTCGATGGGGGCCTACTTCATCCGCCGCCGCGCGCGCGGGGCGCTCTATCGCAAGGTGCTCGCGCGCTATGTCCAGATGGCCACCGCAGGCGGTGTGGCACAGGCGATCTACCCCGAAGGCGGGCTCAGCCTCAATGGCCGCCTGCAACCGCCGAAGATGGGCCTTCTGGCCTATGTCGTCGAAGGCTTCGACCCGGAGGGCGAGCGCGATGTGGTCTTCGTGCCCGTCGCGATCAATTATGACCGTGTGCTGGAGGACCGTGTGCTGATTGCGGCCGACGCGCGCGGCGACCGGCGTTTTGGGGCGCGGATCAGCGTCGTCGTCGGTTTCATGCTGCGCAAGCTCTGGCAGCGTCTGCGTGGGCGCGACACGCGGTTCGGCACCGCCGCCGTGGCATTTGGCACTCCGCTGTCGCTGCGGGACGCAGGGGCGGACGTGCAGATCGAGGTGCTTTCCAAAGAGTTGATGTGCCGGATCGAGGCGGCGATGCCGGTGCCGGTCGTGCCGCTCATTGCCCATGCGCTGCTCGTCAACGGGGCGCTGACGCGCGAGGCGCTGGTCAGCGAGACGACCGCTCTGATGGCAGTTGTCCCCCAGGCCAACGTGGTGCCGGATACCGCTGCGTTGCCTGCTGAAATAGACTTGGCAGTGGCCGGACTGGCCGCGCGGGGACTCATCGAACTGCGGGACGGCATATGGCACATTCGGCCCGACCAGGCTGCAGTCCTGCGCTTCTACGCCAATTCCGTCGCTCACTTCCTGCCGACAATTGCTGCATCTGCAAAGAATATTGCTGCGCCCGCAGGGTCATAAAATTACAACAAGGTCGCCGCTGAGGTTGCATTATTGCGTCCAACGCCATATTTCATCCTTCAGACACCGCGATTCTGCATTGCGGCAAGATATGACCTGACAGCAGGAGGCCCGCATGGCACTGGACACGACCATCGCGCAGTATGACGCACCGGAAAAAGATCTCTACGAGATGGGCGAGATGCCCCCGATGGGATACGTCCCCAAGCAGATGTACGCTTGGGCCATTCGCCGCGAGCGCCACGGCGAACCGGATACCGCGATGCTCCAGGAGGTCGTGGATGTTCCGCAACTCGACAGTCAGGATGTGCTGGTTCTGGTGATGGCGGCGGGGGTGAACTACAACGGCGTATGGGCGGCCCTCGGCGTGCCGATCAGCCCCTTCGACGGCCACAAGCAGCCCTATCACATTGCGGGCTCCGATGCCTCCGGCATCGTCTGGGCGGTGGGCGACAAGGTCACGCGCTGGAAGATCGGTGACGAGGTGGTGATCCACTGCAATCAGGACGATGGCGATGACGAGGAATGCAACGGTGGGGACCCGATGTATTCTCCCACGCAGCGCATCTGGGGCTACGAGACGCCCGATGGCTCCTTCGCCCAGTTCACCCGTGTGCAGAGCCAGCAACTGATGCCGCGCCCCAAGCACCTGACCTGGGAGGAAAGCGCCTGTTACACACTGACGCTCGCCACGGCTTACCGGATGCTTTTCGGGCATGAACCGCATGACCTCAAGCCCGGCCAGAACGTGCTGGTCTGGGGTGCATCGGGTGGCCTTGGGTCCTACGCGATCCAGCTCATCAACACGGCGGGCGCCAACGCCATCGGCGTCATCAGCGACGAGAGCAAGCGCCAGTTCGTACTGGATCTCGGTGCCAAAGGTGTGCTGAACCGCAAGGATTTCAACTGCTGGGGCCAGATGCCCACGGTCAACACGCCGGAATATCAGGCCTGGTTCACCGAGGCGCGCAAGTTCGGCAAGGCGATCTGGGACATCACCGGCAAGGGCGTGAATGTGGACATGGTCTTCGAACACCCGGGCGAGGCGACCTTTCCGGTCTCGACCTTCGTCGTCAAGAAGGGCGGCATGGTGGTGATCTGTGCGGGCACCAGCGGGTTCAACTGCACCTTTG
>JBBSJO010000366.1:0-2591 GCA_038257185.1 Rhodobacterales bacterium
CACTATCCGTGAATTCTTAATCGCAAACTTCGATCAGGACGCAGCGCGGCTTAAACCCTTTCTCGCCGCATTCACTCTTAGTGCTCTGATTCATGAATAGTTGTCGGGTTAGGCGGCGACCGGCACCGGTGCTTCGGGGCTGGGGCGTGGTGGCGGCAGGTCCGGGAGTGCGGCGAGGCGGTCGTCCAGTTGCTGGCGGGTGCAGCGCCAGTGGAAGGGCACGGCGGTGTCGTTGTACAGCGCGGCGAAGGCGAACAGCCGCCGCTCGACGGCGGCGAGGTCCGGGAAGTCATTCGGCGTGAGCGCCTTACGCTGGACGATGGAGCAGTAGATCTCGACCTGGTTGAGCCAGGACGCGTGGATGGGCAGATGCACGAGGATGAGGTTGGGGTAGCGGTCCTGGAGCCGTGCGGCGGCCGTCGCGCCCCGGTGGCTGCTGCCGTTGTCGACGATCCAGAAGACGCGCGGGGCCGAGCGATAGGGTTCCCGCGCCATCACCTGGTCGACCAAGCGGCCGAAGGGCGCGATGCCCGTGGTCGCCTCGCAGCGGCCGCTGGCCCCGCCGCGCCGCACGTCCCAGGCGGCCAGATACGCCAGCGCGCCGCCCCGCTCGTACTCATGCTCGACCCGCATGGGCTGGCCGGGCCGGGGCGGCGTGGTCGCGTGGCAGCGGACCCGTGCCTGGATGCTGGTCTTCTCGTCGGCGCTGAGCACGCAATCCTCCGGGTGCAAGGGCTGTCCGCCCCAGCTCCCCTGGTACAAGTCGAGGACACGCCCCGCTTTCTCGGCGAACTGCGGGTCGCGCGGGAAGAGCCAGCTCTGGTGCTGCCAGGGCTTGAGCGCGTCCCGGTCGAGGATGCGCCAGAGCGTGCTGCGGCTCAGGGGGGGCGCGTCGGGGTGGGCGCTGATCAGCCTGACCAGATCGGCGGTGCCGTAGCGGCTGAGGGGCGCGTCAGGCTGCGCGGGGATCTCGCAGGCCAGCGCCTTGACCGTCGCGACCACTTGAGGGGGGGAAAGCGGGCTTGCGCCCGCGCCCGCCCCGGTCCGTCAGCCGGAAGCCGTCCTGCACCCAGGCCTTGCGCCAATAGCGCACCCAGTTCGCGTGTTTCCCCAGTTGCCGCCCTGCCGCCTCATTGTCGAGTGCGGGATCGTCATGGAGGAGTAGCGCTAGCTTCGCGCGGCAGGCCTGCGCCTGCGGTGCGCTCTGCCGCCGGACCAGCGCCCGGCACTCGGCGACTTGCGCCTCGGAGAACGTCGGCTGATAGGTCGGGGCCGGGCCGGACATCGCACACCTCCTGCTGCGCCACGCAGGATACCATGCCCGCGCCAACCCTACAAGTATTCGTGAACCAGAGCACTAAGATCCTCTCCGCCGATCTTGGCACGAAAGTTTTCCACATCACGATCGGCGGGTTCGATACCCACGCCGGGCAGGAGCGCACCCACAATACCCTGCTGAAGACGGTCGGGGACGGGGTGCAGGCGTTCATGCGCGACCTTGAAGGGCTTGGCAAACTCGATGACGTGATGGTGATGACCTTTTCGGAGTTCGGGCGACGGGTGGTGGAGAATGGCTCGGCGGGGACCGACCACGGTGCGGGCTCGTCGCTCTACATCATGGGCGGTGGCGTGAAGGCGGGAGTCTATGGCAATCCTCCTAGCCTGACCGACCTCGACAATGGCGACCTGAAGTTCGGGATCGATTTCCGCTCGGTTTATGGCACGATTTTACAGGACTGGCTCGGCGCGTCGCCGAGCGGGGTGATCGGTGGCGGCAGCTGTCCCCGGATCGGCTTCGTCAATAGCCCTGCCGCGGCCAATGCGACGCCTATGCCTGGCCTGGGACTGGGCGCGTTGCAAGGCGCGCGGGCCTTTGCCGGTGTGGGCACGCGGTAGTCACTGCCCGATAATCGGAAACCGATAGCGGCGCGGCGGGTAATACACCCGCTGCGCCGTTTCCTTTGCCGTCGTTATCGAATCGTCGTTAGTTACGCGCGAACAGCGCCCATTCGGTTTGTAGTGAGCCGCCGCGTGTGAAAATCTGGATGTAGACCATCACGCAGAGCAGAGCGACCCCGGCAACCACGCCGATCCCGACCGGCAAGTACGGCCATGGACCCTCTGACCGCAATGCCCGCCGACAGCGGTGGACGATCAGTCGCGCCGCCGCACTCAACTGGATGGTGCAGGCGATCAGTCCGGCCGTGACATAACCGAAGAAGAGGGCGTGGTACAGCGCGAAGGCATAGCCACCGGGCAACCCGAGGATGTAGGCGGACCCTGTATCGCCAACCACCAGGACAACCCAGCCGAGGATACAGCCGGGGATAAGCCAGGGCAACCAGGACCGCGCGCTGAAGATCGGGCGCGGGCTGAGCCAGCGGCTCCACTCGGCGAGCAGGCTGCGCCGGATCAGGCTGGTGCAAACCACGGCGATCACCCAGAAGGCATCGCCCAGGAGCATCGCATTGCTGACATCGATGTAAGCGAACGGTCCACCGGTATGCCAACTCCACCAAGTGCCGCCGACTTGTCGCAGGAGGATTAACCCGAAATGCCCAACGACTTCCAAGACCAGCCATTCGCGCAGG
>JBBSJO010000367.1:0-2542 GCA_038257185.1 Rhodobacterales bacterium
CTGCGGAAGCGACTGATGAGGCCGTTCACAGTATTGATGTGATGGCTGCGCGGGGTGCGTTTTGATCGCCGTCCCGCGTTGAGCGCGAAGTGTGGGATGCGTTCGTCTTTCGCGATCCGTTCGTAGGTCGCGTGACCGTCCGTGCAGAGCACCGCGTCCGGGGCCATCACGGGTAGCAGGGCGCCGGAGATCGCCGCCTGGCCTGCGTCTGCAATGGCCTCGAAGGTGCGGTGTCCGGCCCGATCCGTTGCCGCGAGGAGCTTCTTCTCCCAAGCGCGCCAGCCGCCCGGTGGCGCGGTCGAGGGGCCGCCCCGGCGCCGATAGGCCCGCCACCGCAGGCGGGGCGGCGAGGGAGTGTTCGCAGGGTCGCGCCGATACCGGACCCATTCTCGCGAGCCTTTGCGGCTCTCGCGCTGATGAGCTTCGTCCGCTTCAACGATGCCGGCAAGGGTGTGGTCGGGCTCCGGCGTCAGGGCACCGATGATCTTCATCCGCCAACGCCAGATGGTGTGGCGCGACAGTCCCAGGACGTCTGCCCCGCCGCGACACGAAAGCGGCTGCGGCGCCTCGATCATGTCGCGCACAAGTGCCGCCACCAGATCGGGGCGATGCACCCGGGCGAGCGGTGTATCGCTTCGACCCGACCAGGTCGCCCGACAGACCGAGCAACGCCATCGCTGCGCCCCCGTCCGCGTCCGACCCCACCGGGCACGTTCACCGACGCCGCAGCGCGGACACGATGCTGCCGGACCGCCTATCTCGGCCCGGGCATCGATCTCGAGAACTGCCTCCGCCCGCTCTCGGGCCTCGGCCACCAGCCCCTCCGCTTGCCGCAGCTCATGCGGCGTCAGACGGGCAAG
The DNA here is from genome assembly GCA_038257185.1 of Rhodobacterales bacterium. GTDB lineage: Bacteria > Pseudomonadota > Alphaproteobacteria > Rhodobacterales > Rhodobacteraceae > Sulfitobacter. Next base: position 861 of record JBBSJO010000367.1, read on the forward strand.
CAGGCGGCCGAACTCGGCCGGATCGAAGCGGGGCATGGCGGGCCTCATCGGATGCGGGAGCCACGGACTCTACCCTACCGGCGCAGAAGAACAAAGGCGGAACCAACACGCTTTGCTGACACGGCCCACCCTGTACTATGAATTTGCGGAACGTCAGGACTGCGTCATAGTTTCTGGACCGTGCTGCCAAAAGTCAGCATGCTCATCGAACCGCAGACAAGGGACACCGACCGGCCATGATCGATCTCTATACCTGGGCCACTCCAAATGGCCGCAAGGCCTCCATCGCGTTGGAGGAAATGGGGCTCCCCTACGAAGCGCACGCCGTCGACATCACTCAGGGCGAGCAGCACGCTCCAGAGTTTCTGAAGATTTCTCCGAACAACAAAATCCCTGCCATCCGGGAGCGGGAGACCAGCCTGACGCTGATGGAGTCAGGGGCGATCCTGATCCACCTGGCCGAGACGACAGGGCTGCTTATGCCGTCGAGCGGCATCGGCCGAACGCGCGTGATCGAGTGGCTGATGTGGCAGATGGGTGGCTTCGGCCCGATCCTCGGCCAGGCCCACCAGTACCTGAAGTTCAACAAGGGCAAGGCGCCCTTCGCGGAGGAGCGCCTGGCCAAGGAGGTCGACCGTCTCTACGGCGTTCTCGAAACGCAGCTCGACCGAAACGGATACGTCACGGAGGAGTATTCGATCGCAGATATCGCGGTCTGGCCCTGGGTATCACGCTTCGAGTGGCATGGTGCCGACCTAAGAAAGTTCCCGCATGTCTCGCGCTGGTACACCGAACTGGCCGGCCGCGAAGCGGTGCGGAAGGGTTATCATGTCCCTGCTCATACTGGCGCCATCCCGATGCCCTGACGGTGCTCAGGTCTGCTTGGGAGAGACATGCGCGGCGGGGGCCTCGCTGTAATCCGCGGGTTCGATCGGGGCGTGTGAAGGGGCCTCCACGTGGCCCACATGCGCGGCAGATGCTTGATGGTCCCGCACCTTCCACGGCGCGGGCCACCTGATGTTCAGGACGACTCCGAGCACGGCAAGCCCGAGGCCGAGGATGTCGGTGGTGATCCCCGGCTTTATAAGGGTGAAGGCCGCAGCGATGAGGATGAGCCGGTTCAGGATCGTTGCGGGCTTCAGGAGGAAGCCGCTGAGGCCTCCGGAAAGAAGCGTCACCCCGATTATGGCTGTCACGGTGGTCGTCGCGATCGTTTCCCACGATCCGATGAGGAGCAGTGACGGGCCGAAGACGAACATGAAGGGGATGATGTACCCCGTCAGCCCGAGCTTCACGGCTGCGTAGCTAGTCGCCCAGACGGCCGAGCGACTGATGCCGCAGGCGGCGTAGACCGCGATGGCGACGGGGGGCGTGATCGCCGACAGGATGGCGAAGTAGAAGACGAACATATGCGCCGCTTCGACCGGGATGCCGAGGCGGACGAGCGCGGGCACGAGCAGCGCGACCTGGACGATGTAGGCGGGTGTCGTCGGCATTCCCATGCCGAGGATGATCCCCGCCACCATCGTCAGCAGCAGTGCCGGAAGCAGCATCTCGTTGGCCGCCGCACGCACGATGCTGGTGAATGTCAGGCCAAGACCCGTCTGCGCGATCACGCCGATGACAATGCCGGCCGTGGCGCAGGCGAGTGCCACCAGTACCGAGTTGATCGCCCCCGCCTC
>JBBSJO010000368.1:0-2503 GCA_038257185.1 Rhodobacterales bacterium
GCGAAGCGGGCCCAGTTCCGGCCGCCCTCGTCATGACCGGCAAAGAGGGCGTTGCGTCGGTTCATGGCAGGGCTTCTGATTGCATTTTCGACGAGGTTGGAGTCGATGTCGACGCGGCCATCGTCAAGGAACACGCGGAAGCCGTCCTGTCGCCGGAGCATGTAGGCGAGCGCCACGCCGAGGTCGGATTTGCGCGAGATGCGCGTGGCCTGCGCGGTCATCCAGATGAAGAACTCATCCACCAGCGGGCGGGAGAGATCCTGGCGGACCGCGCGGCGATGATCGGGGGCTGAGCCACGGATCGCATCCTCGATCTTGTAGAGCGCGGCGATGCGCATCAGCGCCTCGTCGACGATGGGCGAGCCATTCCTGGGCTTGGCCTTGATCAGCTTTCGCCGCCCATGCGCCCAGCAGAATGCCAGCTTCAACGGCTTGCCACCCTTGCGGTCCGGCTTGGCCAGATGCGTATAACCCCCGTAGGCATCGACCTGGATCGTGCCGTTGAAGCCGTGCAATATTTCGGCGGCATATTCCCCTTTACGCCCAGGCCGATAATGGAAGACGACGCCCGGCGGCGCGGTGCCGTTCCAGCCACGGTCGTCGCGCAAGACCGCCCAGAGATAGCCAGTCTTGGTTTTTCCGCGCCCGGGGTCCAGCACCGGGGCGGTGGTTTCGTCGATGTAGAGCCGGGTGCTGCCCTGCTTCAGGGCCAGGGCCATATGATCCACCACCGGTGCGATCAGCGCCCCTGTCCGTCCCATCCAGTCAGCCAGCACCGAGCGGTCGATCGGCACGCCGTGCCGGGCCATGACGACCGCCTGGCGGTTGAGCGGCATGTGTTCGGAATGCTTGGACACGGCGATCTGCGCCAGCAGGGCCTCGGTCGGCCAACTGCCTTCCAGAAGATGTGCCGGGGCTTTGGCCTGAACCACCCCCGTGCGCCCCTTGGGACAGGCGTATCTCGGCCGCACCGTGACGATCACCTGGTAGCGTGCGGGGATGTAATCGAGCCGTTCCGTCCGGTCCTCGCCGATCCGCACCATGTTGCCGCAGCCACAAGGGCAGACGATGCCGTCGGGCTCGATCACCCGCTCGACGCGCGGTAGTGTCTCGGGCAGCGCCCGGGCCTTGCGCGCCTTGCGTGGGGCGTCTTTTTCGGGGTCGGTTGCGCTAGCTGCGATCTTTTCCTCGACAGCGGCGATCTGGGACTGCGTTTCGGCAATCGCCGTCTCCAGATCCTCCAGCGCCAGTTCCAGCTGCGCAGGGTCGAGCTTTTCCGATTTCGGCCCGAACTTCGTGCGCCGGTAATCCTGAACCTGGCCCTCCAGCTTCTCGATCAGTGCCTTCAGCTCGGTGATGAAGGCGTCCTTCTCGGCCACCACCGCCTGTTCGTGCTGGCGAGCCGCACGCTCGACCGACAGCTCGAATTGCGCGGCCTCGAACGCCTTCACCACCTCGGGTGGTAGGTCCGGAAACAGGCCGAGATCGAAGGGCTGCGACATGCGGATTCATAGCCGATCCGAACAGGAAATGCCAATAAATCAACGACAAAACAGGTGCCAAAATCATCCCGCCGCAGTGGGTGGAGCGACCCGTTGCGCCACTACCCGCCGCCAGTCCAGCCCCTCGAACAAGGCTTCGAGCTGCGCCCGCGACAGCCGTATCGTCCCATCCTGAACCTTCGGCCAGGCGAAGCTGCCCTGTTCCAGAACCTTGTAGATCAGAACCAGCCCGGAACCGTCCCACACTAAAATCTTCAGCCTATCGCCCCGCTTGGAGCGGAACACGACCGTCACCCCGGAATGCGGATCGAGCTTCAGCCCGGTCTGCACGATCAGCGCCAACGCGTTGTGTCCACAGCGGAAGTCCACCGGTCGCGTTGCGATCAGGACCGGCAGCCGCTGCCCCGCGACAATCATACCGACCCTCGCAAGGCGCGCGCCACCGCCGCAGCCCGCTCTGCCGGAACATCGCCCGGCACCCGCAGCACGAGATCGTTGCCGATCTCGATTGTGATGATACCGCCGGCCCGACCGGCATCCGCTGACGGACCGACGCCCTCAGGCTCTAGCGAAACCGGCACAAAGGCTGGCACAGCGTCAGACGATACCACGGCCATGGCATCCGCCGGCAAGACCAGTCCCCCTCGGCGAGCCCGACGCCGCCAATCCGAAAGCTGATGCGCTGCCAGACCATGCCGCCGCGCGACATCCACCACACGCGCGCCGGGCTGAAAGCTCTCAGCCACGATCCGGGCTTTCGCCTCGTCCGGCCAGCGCCGATATCCACGCGTCCGCTGCAAAACCTCGATGCAGCCATCAAACCCGTCCCCGCCGTCCGCCATCGCCATCTCCTTCTGAATGCTCAGAACGAGACTCGCTGCTGGATCACCGCGCTGGAACCGCAGAAATCAATGGGGCGGGGACGGCGCATACGTTGTCACAGGCATCCGCCGCTTGCGTCGAGGCGGGTGAATACCCTTCCGTTTCATACGGTTGGCGAC
>JBBSJO010000369.1:0-2478 GCA_038257185.1 Rhodobacterales bacterium
CCTTCTTCTTCGTGGCTTGGGCAAGAGCGGCAAACGTCATCTGTTTCGGCATCGACAGCCTCCCGCATCATTCAATCCAACCCTATCAGGTCATGACGGAAATCCGAGGTATTTCAGAGGTTCCTGTAATCATCATACCCCACGCCGTTATGGCTTCCGCAGTTACATCTCTGTTCCGATCCGCCGTGAGAACGGCCAGTTCTTCGGAACCCTCTGCGCCATTGATCCGGAGCCGCGCACGCTGAGCGACCCTCGGGTGATCGAGATGTTCCGGCTGTTCGCAAGAATGATCGGGCAGGGATTGGACACCGACGAAAAGTTGCGCGCGTCAGAGACCGAGGTGGATCACGAACGCCACCTCGCGATGGTTCAGGAACGTTTCATCGCCATCCTCGCGCATGATCTGCGCAACCCGGTGAGCGTTGTTGAATCCGGCCTGCGGATATTGCAGCGGCGCGGGCTGACGGGCGGGGGCGACGATATCGTCGCCATGATGCGTGGGTCGGTGCGGCGCATGTCCTCTCTGATCGAGAACCTGCTGGATCAGGCGCGCAACCGGCGGGACGAGGGCATTGTCGTCAAACCGCAGCTGACCGAAGACCTCAGGCAAACGATGGAGCAGATCGTCGGTGAACTGAACGCGGTGACGCCGGATCAGGAGATCGAGGCCGACATCGACCTGCCTGCTCAGGTCAGGGTCGATCTGCCGAGGATCGCGCAGCTTTTGTCGAACCTGCTGGGCAATGCCGTGACCTACGGCGCGCAGGGTGAGCCGATTCGCTTGTCGGCGAAGGTCGAGAACCGCGCGCTGGTCATATCGGTCGCGAATGCGGGCGAAGAGATCCCAAAGGATCGGCTGTCCGCGCTTTTCATGCCGTTCGAGCAGGGCGGCGAAAGGGCGAGCCGCGAAGGGCTGGGACTTGGGCTTTTCATCGCGTCGGAGATCGCGCAGGGCCACGGCGGGGATCTGTCCGTGACATCCGATGCCCACAGCACGGTCTTCACCTTCCGGATGCCGGACGCCATTCCGGCCTGACAGACGCGCGTCCGACCCGCCGATTATCCCTTTTCTTTTTCCCTGCCGCCTGAAAACAAGTGCGCATGGAGTACCTGCTTTTTCTGCGCCGCAACTGGCTGTTTCTGTTGGCAGGTTTCCTGCTGACCTTCACCTCGTCCTACGGGCAGACCTATTTCATCTCGCTCTTTGCGGGGGAGATCAAAACCGACTTCGGGCTCACCGACGGGCAGTGGGGCGGGGTCTATACCGTCGGAACGACCCTGTCGGCGATCACCATGGTTTGGGCCGGTGTACTGACGGACAGGTTTCGCGTCCGGGTTCTGGCGCTTGGCGTGATGGTGGCGCTGGCGGCGGCTTGTCTTGCCATGTCGGTCGTTGCCAACTGGGTGCTGCTGATCTTCGTCATCTACGCGCTGCGGCTGACCGGGCAGGGGATGATGTCGCAGCTCGGCGCAGTCGCGATGGTGCGCTGGTTCGAGGCGACGCGGGGCAAGGCGCTGTCGCTGTCGTCCATGGGATTCGCCATGGGGCAGGCGGTGCTGCCAGTGGGTTTCGTGGCGCTTTTCGCGGTGGCGCAGTGGCGCAGCCTTTGGGTGCTGGCTGCCGTGCTGGTGCTGATTACGATCCCGGTGATCCTGATGTTGCTCCGGCAGGAGCGCACGCCGCAAAGCATGGCCGACGACACGCAGGTCACGGGCATGGACGGGCACCACTGGACGCGGGGCCAGATGCTGCGGTCGGGGCTGTTCTGGGTGATGATTCCGCTGATCGTCGGGCCGTCGGCTTGGGGCACGGCGCTGTTCTTTCAGCAGGTGCATCTGACGCAGGTGAAGGGTTGGGAGCTGGTCGCCTATGTCGCGCTGATGCCGGTCTATACGCTGTCGTCTGTCGTCGCGACCTTCGCCTCGGGCTGGGCCATCGACCGCTTCGGGGTCAGCCGCATCGTGCCATTGCAGATGCTGCCTTTTGCCTTGTCTTTCGCCGTTCTGGCCTATGCCGACACGATCTTCATGGCCGGGGTCGGGCTGGTGATCTTCGGTGTGGGGCAGGGGTTGCAATCGACCGCGCCGGCAGCGTTCTGGGCGGAATACTTCGGCACCCGGCACCTTGGCGCGATCAAGGCTGTTGCGGCGGCGCTGATGGTTTTCGGGTCGGCCATCGGGCCGGGGATCACGGGCTGGTTCATCGACCTGGGCGTGACCTTCCCCGAGCAGATGCTGCCGATTGCGGTCTACTACGTCGCGGCGGCGGGGTTGGCGACCTATGGAATCCTGCGGTATCGGCCGCGGCTCAAGCGCTAGCGCTGCCGCCTGAGGTAAACGTAATACGCGCCGCCACCGCCGTGACTGATATGCGCGGGTGTGATCTGCAACACGGCGGCAGAGAGTGGCGCCATCGACAACCACTGCGGCACCTGATGGCGCAGTACGCCGTGACGCACCGGGATCGGGCCGCCGTCG
>JBBSJO010000370.1:0-2476 GCA_038257185.1 Rhodobacterales bacterium
ATGCGACTATCATCCCGAAGGCCTCCTTCCCCGGCTTTCTGGCCGATCGCGGGCGCGACATCCGGGAAGTCGGCCCTACGCAAGATGGTCGTGATTCGTCCCCTTCTGGACGCGCTTCCGCGCTGGAGGTGATCGCCAGCGACACTACCCGCGCCGCAAGCCGGTCCATCTGCCCTATCATCCCGATATCCTTGCGCTTGCCCGCGCTTCGGACGCGCTGATCGGAACCTGTCCACTGACCGACGACTCCCGCCATGCCATCGATGCAGCCATGCCGCAGGTGCCTGGTTCGTGCGGCTATCTGATCAACGTCTCGCGCGGTCCGGTGGTTGACGATGGCGCTTTGGTTGCGTCCCTGGCAGCGAACCGGACTGCAGGTGCCGGGCTGGATGTCTTCGTCGCAGAGTCTCAGGTTCCCATTACCCTGCCAAGCGATCCGCGGGCCGTGTCCCAGCCGTTGGTGTAGGAGGCCGCGGGCGGAGCCCCGGCGTAGCGTAGCGCGCGGCCGGTGGTGACGCTGGGGGTCGTCGCCGATCTTCGGAATGGTTTGGGTTGCAAGACCTTGAGCCAGATGGAGGTGACGATGACCGGCGAAAGAACGGCACTGATTGATCTGATCGAGACGCAGGCCGACACGGATCTGGTGCGCGAGATGCTGGCCTTTGCGGCCGACCGGATCATGGCATCAGAGGTGGAGCTGCGCACCGGTGCGGCGAAAGGCACAGGCTCGCCGCTGCGCGAGGTGCAGCGCAATGGAGATCGCGACCGGGACTGGGACACGCGTGCGGGACGGATCGCGCTGGAGATCCCGAAGCTGCGCAAGGGCAGCTGCCTGCCGAGCTTTCTGGAACCCCGGCGCACGGCCGAGAAGGCCCTGGTGGCGCTCGCCATTGTCCTTGGACCGATGCCGGACAAGGCTCGCTCCGGGAAGCCTACGTCCAAGGCATTTCCACCCGCTCGGTGGACGACCGGGTGAAGGCGATGGGCGCGGGCGGCATGTCCAAGAGCCAGGTCAGCCGACTGTGCGGCAAGATTGACGCGCGGGTGAACGCCTTCCTGAACCGACCGCTGGACGGGTCGGCGTATACGCCGGCGGCCCTGCCTGTGGCGCGATGCCACCTATCTGAAGGTGCGGGATGGCGGACGGATCATCAGCCGTGCCGTGATGGTGGCCGTTGCCGTGAATGAAGGCGGCAAGCGCGAGGTGCTGGGTATCGCCGCCGGACCATCTGAAGCCGAGACTTTGTGGACAAACTTCCTGCGCTCGCTGGCCGACCGCAACCTGCGCGGCGTCAAGCGGGTGATCGCTGACGATCACATGGGCCTGCGAGCGTTCGTCGGGCAAACGGCCTCTTCGACTGTTTGCTACTCCTCCTCACCCCGCCGGGTTCTCAACGCCAGCCCGCAAGGGTGTCGGGCTCACTGGATGCGGAACGCACTGGCGCATGCCCCCGGCCAAGAGCCGCGCAGCGGTCGCCGCGATGCTGAAGACGATCTTCGCCCGGGAAACCAGGGCCGAGGCCGAGGCCCAGTGGGCTGTTGTCGCCGATGCCCTCCGCGAGAAGCAGCCCAGGCTCGCGGCCATGAGGGACGCGTCCCGCGACGACATGCTCGTCTCCATGGACGCCCCGCGCGAGCACTGGACGCAGATCGCGTCCACGACCCCCCTTGGACGCATGAACCGCGAGATCAAGCGCCCCGCCGACGTCATCGGGATCTTTCCGAACGACGGCGCCCTCATCCGCCTGGTCGGCGCGTTCGCCACGGGTCTCGAACCGATGGCGATCACATGGCTCACTGCTGGAAACCAACGAGGAAGGGGCGGTCGCACGACGATACATGAGCCGTGAAACCCTGGCCCGCGTCACAGACAATCCCACCGTCAGGCTGCCCGCCCTGGCCACCTGATCAGACTCGGACCTTTCCGGAGGTCGGCGCTCTTACACCAGTCGGTGGGACATTATCGTGCTGAGCCCCGGCCAAACCGTCCGCAGCCATGTGCCCTGATTTGCCTCTGGGATCGAAAACTGGACACGGACGCGCACTTTAACACGCTGCTGAAACAGTCCGTTCTCGCCCCGGTTCATGGACCATGGGTTCATCTTTGGCATGGGAATTGCGGGGGTTATGATGGGCGGAAGGGACAAGGCAGGCGGGTCGCTGCCACGCCGTGGGGATCTTGAGGAGGGCATTCCCGCCCGGTCCCCGGCTTGTGCAGGATCCTTCAGGGATGAATGGCGCCCTTGCCTGTCCCGATCCCGAAATTCAGGCGCTTGAAACCGAGTTCCGACGGCCTCGATTCCGGCCGAGTGGCCGACCAAGCTGCTTTAACAACCCGCTGGAATAGTCGCCGAGGCGGAGCGGTTTTCTTGGGAGGGGAGGGTCTGCCTCAAGTTTCCGGCCCGCCGGGGTGAACCGTAGGCATGGCTGATGCCGTTCGTTTGCCTCAGGCCGCCAGCAACCGGGGCAGCCGCGC
>JBBSJO010000371.1:0-2474 GCA_038257185.1 Rhodobacterales bacterium
CGCCGGGCAGTTGCAGTATCGGGTCCAAGGATAATGCAACGGAGGGTGTCATGCGGGCAGTGGTGCGGGTTGGTGTCATCGGGCTTGGGTCGGTGTCCGAGAAATATGTGCCGCATGTCCGGCGGCTGAACATCGAGGGCACGCCATGCGAGATCGTCATCGGCTGCGACCTGCAGCCGGGCAAGGCAGAGCGGGCGCAGGGCTGGGGCATCCCGAATTTCACCACAGATTATCATGAGGTTTTGGCGCGGGCCGATGTGGATGTCGTGCTGATCCTGACCTCAATGCAGACCCATGGGCAACTGACGCGCGACGCGCTCAATGCCGGCAAGCATGTGCTGGTCGAAAAGCCGATGTCGATGGATCTGGCAGAGGCTGCCGAACTGGTGGCGCTGTCCAAGACCTCCAAAGGGCATCTGGTCTGCGCGCCGCATGTCACCCTGTCGCGGACGTATCAGGACATGTGGCGGCACATCCACAACGGTGACATTGGCCGCCCGCTGACGGCCCGGGGGTTCTATGGCTGGGCCGGCCCAGACTGGGACCCGTTCTTTTACGAGCCGGGCGGCGGGCCGATGTTCGATCTGGGGGTTTACAACATCACCACTTTGACCGGGCTTCTGGGGCCGGCCAAACGGGTGATGGCGATGACCGGCATCGCGATTCCGGAGCGGATTGTGAACAACAAGAAGATGACGGTCCAGACCGACGACAATTTTCAGGTGTTGATGGACTTCGGCAACCAGTGTTTCGGTGTGGTTACGACGGGCTTCACCATTCAGCGCTATGATGTGCCCGGGATCGAAGTTTACGGGACCGAAGGCACGGTTAACATGCTGTCGGACGACTGGGACCCTTACGGCTACAAGCTGTGGCGTAACAAGGACGGGTTCTGGCAGGACCACACGGCGCGGTCACGCTGGCAGTGGACGGATGGGGCGCGCGACCTGATCCAGGCGGTTCAGGTCGGGCGCAAGCCGGTAAACGGACCGGAACATGCTTATCATGTGCTGGAGATCATGGTCAAGTCGATGGAAAGCGGGCGGACCGGGCAGGCTTTGCCGATCATTTCCAGCTTTGAACCGCCGCGATTTGATCAGATTGTGGGCCGCACCGCCCCACATCTGGACCACGCACCGGAGTAGATGATGGCCTATAAACCCTCGCCCCGCCCGGTTTTCGACGGCCCTACGCCGATCCCCTATGCCCAAGTCACGCGGCACATCTGGGGCGATGTTGCGGCCGGGCAGGTAGATGACTGGATCTATATCTCGACAGACAAGATCCACCAACTGGTGTTCGGGCTGCCTCCCGGTGACGGATTTCGTCATTCGGAAAGCTTTCGGACGGTCTTTGGCGCGGATGAGGTTCTGACCGTCCTGATGGGCACGATGATTATCGCCAACCCCGAAACTGGCGAGGTCCATCTGGTCCAAAAGGGTGAATCGGCGTTCTTTCAGAAAGATACCTGGCATCACGCCTTTGCCTGGGGATCAGAAGAGCTGCGGGTATTGGAGTTTTTCGCGCCGCCGCCGTCCACCGGCTCTTCTGGAAAATATGCAGCGACGCGCCCCTATGTGTCTGATTTCAAATATGAACGGACGGAATTGATCGGGCATTGGCCCGCCGAACGCGCGGCGGCCGAGGCGCGGGCAAAGATCCGGGTACTGCGCGAGGCGGACAGGTTGTGGTCGCTGGATCGCAGCGATCCGCGGGTATTGACCGGCATTGTTGCCTCGACTGACCAGTTGACGGCAGGGTCGGTGCGGCTGAACCCCGGCGGGCGAAGCGAGATGCTGGAACATGGCGGGGCAGCAGGTTTGTATGTGCTGGAGGGCCGCGTCAATATCTTGATCGACGATCCCGAAGCGTCGCCCGTCTGGTTCGAACTGCATCCGCAGGATGGGTTCTATATCCCGCAGGGTACAAAGTACCGGGCCTTCAACATGGGTGGGCAGCCAGCGGAATATCTGTTCGGCGTGGCCCCCCGCTACCAACCGGAGGGGTGATGCACCCGCACCCGATCCTGCCAGACGTGACAAGCGGCGATTTCGCCGCAGGTCGCCATGCCATCGGGATTGATGTCGGCGGCACCAAGATTGCCGGGGCCATCGTCAATCTGACGACCGGGGCCATCGCAGGGCACAAAAGGGTGACGACAGATTATGAACGCGGCGGCACACCTGTGTTGGACGACGTGGTGAGCATGGCGCGGGGTCTGTTGGCCGATGCCGAACGGATAGGCCTATCCCCTGAAGCGCTCGGCGTGGGCGTGGCCGAACTCGTCGATCCGGCGGGACGGGTTTTCAGCGACTATCGCATCCGATGGAAAGGCGTCGACGTGCAGAACCGCCTGTCCGCCATCCTGCCTACCACCGTCACCTCCGACGTGCGGTCCGCCGCACTGGCCGAGGCGCGGTACGGTGCCGGGCGGGGCATTGCCGATCTGATCTATGTCACGATCGGCACCGGGA
>JBBSJO010000372.1:0-2473 GCA_038257185.1 Rhodobacterales bacterium
AGCGGGATCGCCTGCAGGCCCACGCGGTGGAGGCGGCGGAGCAATGCGGCGGGACCTTCGTGCCCGAGGTCGCCGAAGCGGTGCGGCTCGACCGCCTGCTGGACCGCTGGGACAAGACGCGGTGCATCAAGTTTTGCGACGAGGCGCTGGCGGGTGAAGACGGGCGATTGCCCATCATCGACGGCCCCTGGGCGATCCTGATCGGGCCGGAGGGCGGCTTTTCGGAGCGGGAGAGGGCGCGGTTGCACGGATTGGACCACGCGCACGCAGTGACGTTGGGGCCGCGCATCCTGCGCGCGGATACTGCGGCAGTGGCGGCGCTGACCGTGTGGCAGCAGGCGATGGGGGACTGGCGTTGAATTTCTTCCGACCCGAAGCCAAGGCGGAAATCTGGCGCTGGCGTGAGTCGATCCTTGGGGGTGCCGTGGCCCTTCTTGGTCTCTGGCTGGTGCTGGGGCCCGGTCTGCTGCTGGCCGTGCCGGGCTATGCGATGATCCTTGGCGGTGCGCTGCTGGTCTGGCTGGGTATCCAGCGCGCGCGGTTCCGTGCGGCGGGGCAGGGGCCGGGTGCGGTGCAGGTGGACGAGGGGCAGGTGACCTATTTCGGCCCCCTGACGGGCGGCACCGTTTCCCTGCGCGAACTGGAACGGCTCAGCCTCGAAGGCGACATGTTTCCCGCGCACTGGCGGCTCGACCAGCGCGGCGCGTCACCGCTGATGATTCCGGTCAACGCGGCAGGGGCGGAGGCCCTGTTCGACGCCTTCGCGACGCTGCCGGGTCTCAGAACCGAACGGATGCTTGCCGAGTTGGGACGCGACCGGCATCAATCGGTTCTTATCTGGCAACGCCACACGGAACCGACAAAGCCCGTCTTGCTGCATTGACACCCCCGGCAAATCGCCGCATCCCTTTGCCTCGTTGAAACCCGAAGCCCCGGAGCCTTACCGATGTCCATACCCCAGTCCGGCGGCGGGCCGATCGAGCGTCACGAACAACTGGCGGAGTTCCTTGCCGCGGGCTGCAAGCCCAGGGAAGACTGGCGCATCGGGACCGAGCACGAGAAGTTCGGCTACTGCAAGGACACCCTCCTGCCGCTGCCCTACGAGGGGGCGCGGTCGATCCGCGCGATGCTCGAAGGGCTGCGCGACCGCCATGGCTGGGAAGAGGTGCGCGAGGGCGACAAGCTGATTGGCCTGATCAAGGACGGGGCGAATGTCTCGCTTGAACCGGGCGGTCAGCTGGAGCTTTCCGGCGCGCCTGTGGAGACCATTCACGAGACCTGCGACGAGGTGAATCAGCACCTGCGCGAGGTCAAGGATGTAGCCGACGCCATCGGCGTGGGTTTCATCGGGCTGGGCGCCGCCCCGGTCTGGACCCACGAGCAGATGGATCTGATGCCCAAGGGCCGCTACAAATTGATGAACGACTACATGGGCCGCGTAGGCACGATGGGGCGCGTGATGATGCGACGGACCTGCACCGTGCAGGTCAACCTCGACTTCGGATCCGAGGCCGACATGGTCAAGAAGATGCGCGTGGCGCTGGCGTTGCAGCCCGTGGCGACGGCGCTTTTTGCCAACTCGCCGTTCTTCGAGGGCAAGCCCAACGGCTACAAATCCCTGCGCAGCCGGGTCTGGCGCGATCTGGATTCCTCGCGCACCGGCATGCTGCCTTTCGTCTTCGAAGAGGGCTTCGGGTTCGAGCTTTGGGTGGAATACGCGCTCGATGTGCCGATGTACTTCGTTTACCGCGATGGCAAATATATCGATGCATTGGGGCAATCCTTCCGGGATTTCCTGCAAGGCAAGTTGCCCGCGCTGCCGGGCGAGACACCGACCTTGAGCGACTGGGCGGACCACCTGACCACCGCCTTCCCCGAGGCGCGGATGAAGAAATATATCGAGATGCGCGGGGCCGATGGCGGTCCGTGGCGCAGGCTCTGCGCGCTGCCGGCTTTCTGGGTCGGGCTGATGTACGATCAGACGGCACTGGACGGGGCCTGGGACCTCGTGAAGGACTGGACCGCGGCACAGCGTGACGCCCTGCGCACAGCGGCCAGCGTCGACGGGTTGCAGGCGAAGGTCACGGGCATCGACATGTCGGCCATCGCCCGCGAGGCGCTGGCATTATCGGAAGCAGGGTTGAAGGCCCGCGCGCGCCCCGGTGCGGGGGGCATGGTGCCGGACGAGACGCATTTCCTGAACGCGCTCAAGGACAGCATCGAAAGCGGCAAGGTGCCTGCCGACGAGCTGCTCGACGATTATCATGGGAAATGGGGCGGCGACCTGAGCCGTATTTATGCGCACTACTCCTACTGAGCTGCCCGGTCGCAGCGCCCAATTTAGGGGGCCCCGTTTTCAACTTGGCATCATTTCACTTTCGCTACGCATGAAGGCAATATTTTCTTGCCAGTGCCGAAATGACGGACGCGGCGCAAGACAGTGTCAGGGGTGTGGTCGGGCTGAAGAGACTGA
>JBBSJO010000373.1:0-2458 GCA_038257185.1 Rhodobacterales bacterium
CCGGCGTTCATCGCCACCCTCGCCGGACTGGCCATGCTGCGGGTGCAGCAGTCCGCCTTCGTCACCGCGATCAAGGCCAGCTTTTCGCTTGGGGCAACAGTGGCGTTCATCGTGACAGTGGCAGGCGTGCCGATCGTCAGCATCGGTTCGCCGTTCTGGGGCCTGGTTTTCGGTTTCGCGACATCGGCGCTGCTCGAGCGCGACGACTTCAGGGCCGCGTGAAACCCGCCCATGCACAACGCCCGCCGATAGGCGACAATTGCCAACCTACGCGGGCACGACATGGACAATCCCGTCGCTGGATTCGCCGCTACCTACGCCGTCGCCCGCCAGAAGTTCATCGTCACCGCGCAGGCGGCGGGCTTGACGGTCGTCTCGCATCGACATCCCCTGACGGGGCGCGAAGGTGAGGTGCTGGCGATGGACGTCGCGGTCGATGGCGAACCCGATGCCGGGAAACTGCTGATCGTCAGCAGCGGTTGCCATGGAGTGGAGGGATTCGCCGGCAGTGGCGTGCAGGTCGACGCGCTCGGGAATCAGACCCTGCGCGCCGAGGCCCGGAGCAAGGGGGTGACCGTGGTCCACATCCATGCCCTCAACCCCTACGGTTTTTCTTACCTGCGGCGCACCACGGAAGAAAACGTGGACCTGAACCGCAATTTCCAGGACTTCTCCAGCCCGCTGCCGGTGAACGACGGATACCGGGCGCTCCATCCGGTATTGCTGCCCGAGCAGTGGCCTCCCTCGGTGATGAATCAGGCTGCCATGGGTGAGATCGCGGCAACGACCGGCCTGAAGGCATTCCAGGCCGCGGTCTCGCGCGGTCAGCACCAGTTTGCCGATGGCCTTTTCTATGGCGGCACCGAGCCATGCTGGAGCAATCGAACCATCCGCAAGATGCTGCGCCAGGTCGCATCCAGCGCCTCGCGCGTCGCGTGGATCGATCTTCACACAGGCCTGGGGCCCGCCGGCGTAGGCGAGCGGATCCTCGCCTGCCGCAGCGATCCGGCCAGCCGGGAACGGGCGAGGGCATGGTGGGGTACCGGCGTCACCTCGGTTGACGACGACTCGTCGGTATCCGTGCGCATCAGCGGCCCGATGTGGGTTGCTGCGCTGGAAGAATGCCCGCAGGCCGAGTACACCGGCATCGCCCTCGAATACGGCACGGTCCCGATCCTCGAGGTCCTTCACGCCTTGCGCGCGGCCAACTGGCTGCATGCCCATCCCGAGGCGCCCGCGGACCAGGCGCGCCAGATCGACAGGCAACTGCGCGACGTCTTCTATGTCGACGAAGACGACTGGAAGATCCAGGTGGTCGGCCAGGCCCGTGAAGCGATGGCGCAGGCGATCGCAGGACTGGCCGCCGCGCCATAGCAGGGTCAAGGCATTTCTGACCGGCATGGCCCTGAGTTCCGGCGGACGGCTCAGCGCACGGCAGCCAGCGCCGAGAACACCCGGATCGCGGCATAGGCGTCGTTGGCGGCGTAGAGCAACTGGCGCTCGTCCAGCCGCCGGTTGGACCAGTTGGATGTGCCGATCCTCTTGGACTTGGAAAAGCGCTGGCCGAACACGATGGCAACCGCTGACTTGAGGCCCACCGACTTGCGGTAGCCGCGCTCGCGAAAGACGGCGTCCAGGTCCAGCACCGACCGGGGTTCGACCCGAAGCTTGGCGCGGATCTGGGTCTTGTCCGAATCCAACCCGAAACCGACTTTTGTCACAGTCCGGGATTCCAGCAGGGCGGCGATCGCCGCGCCCGCCTGGGTGACATGGGTCTGGAAGATGTAGGCCTGCTCCAGGGTGGCGAACTGAAGCACATGCGGACCATCGGACTGCTCGCCGCGCACGAACGTCGGACGGGACTCCGTGTCGAAACCCACATGGGTCTGGCCGGCGAGCGCCGCATAGGCGTCGTCGACATCCTCGGCGCTGGCAACCAGCCGGATCCGGTTGAGGTCGATGCCGCGAAACGGTGCGAGCACTTCGATCTCTTCCCGGGAGGGGACCTCCAGGCGCCGCGACTTTCCGTTCAGGTCCTGCCCGTCGTCGGGATCCTGATCGCTCACTCGCCCGCCCGCGCGCCGGACAGCACCGCCGGACCCGGCGTGTTCGCGAGCAAATCGCTGGCGATGAAGAAGGCTGTCGACATGGGCTGCCAGTTTAAGCCCTCGCCGGCCAAAGATGGCGGGCGCATAATCGATCGAAGCCGAACCGGCCAAGGGGAATCCCGATGCGCGCCCTCTACCTGCGTGTAGCCGCAGCCATCTGCCTGGTGCCCCTGTCACCCCAGGCAGTGAGAAGCCAGGACGGCGAGGACGCCTGCATGCTGCTCCAGTCTCCCTTGCTGGAAGTGTCGGGCTACACCGGCGGCCGGGCCGTGCCCTTGTCCCGGCAGATCGCGATCGGTGCCATGGGCAACCGCATACCTTTTCATTACAGCGGTTGCTTCCACGGCAAC
>JBBSJO010000374.1:0-2448 GCA_038257185.1 Rhodobacterales bacterium
ATCGCATTTCAATAGTCTCGTAACCCATTGATATTGCCGCAGATCAATTTTTTACGCATTTCAGCGGTTTTCAACGAGTTTCGCGTTAAAAGGCATCAATGGCGCCCACGCATCCTGAAAAAAGGCTAGTGTCCCACTGCATTTGGCACACGTGAGATCGCCATGGATCGCTCAGTACAGCTTACCACCGACCGACAGATTCTCGCTCTGCGGCCGACGAAGACCATCTACGAAAAGAAGATCACCGGCAGTCGCGGACTGAGCATCCGCTTGCTCCCTTCCTCGACCAAGCAGTTCGAGTTTCGTTACACCAGCCGGCAGGGCGCCCGACGCCGCCTCGCCCTCGGGATCTATCCCGATCTCTCGCTGGCCGAAGCCCGCCTCAAGGCGGCCGGCGTTCGCGTTGCGGTCGCCGATGGCCATGACCCCGTCGCCGGGCGCCAAGCGGCGCGCGCCAAGGCGCTGAAGATCGAAACCCTGGACAGTTTGGCGGAGGACTATTGGGCCGCCGCGGAAGTCGGGCTGCACGGGGGCCGCCGCAAACCCAAGCGGGCGGTCACGATCAACAACGAACGCAGCGTCTGGCGCAACCACATCACGCCCGTGTTCGGATCGCGCGACTTCTCCGGAATCAAGCGCGCCGAGATCAAGACCTTCATGCGGACTCTCGTGGTCGACAAAAAGCTGTCGCCCGCCAGCGTCGCCTCGATCGGCGGGGTGCTGCACGCAGTCCTCGGGTTCGCGGTCATGGAGGAACGGCTCGAAGCCAATCCGGCCGTAGGCCTTGCACGGCCGTTGGCGCTGACGTCGCGGGAGCGGATGTTCGACGACGCCCAGCTCAAGGTGCTCTGGACCGCGGCGGGCGAAGCCTCCTTGCCCCGGTCCCCCGGCGAAAAGACCGCCGGGGTTCATGCCCGCCTGGAGCCGGCCATGGGGTTGGCCATCCAGCTGCTGATGCTGACCCTGACGCGACGCAACGAAGTGGCGGGCGCGTTGAAAACCGAGTTCGATCTGGAGGCCGGGCTCTGGACCATTCCCTCAGCGCGAGCGAAGGCCGCGCACCGGCACGTCGTGCCATTGAGCCCGGAGAGTCAGGAGGTCCTCGAGGCCGCCTTCGCCCTGGATCCCCGCAGCCCATACGTCTTCCCCTCCGACCGCGTGGAGGATCAGCACCTCGATCCACACGCGATCACGCGGGCGTTCGCCCGCACGTGCGCGCGCAGGAAGATCGAGTCCGGATCCCCTCACGACGTCCGCCGCTCGGGCGCAACGACGCTGACGGGGCGATATGGCGTGACGCGATTCATCATCGGGCTTGTGCTCGGTCATACTCCCAACGAGGGGGCGGCCGCGACGGGCGTCTACGACCGGCACACCTATATTCCGGAGAAGCGCGCGGCGCTGGAAACCTGGGCCCGCCACCTCAGCGGCGCGCAGGCGGTCGCTGGATCGAAATCCCCGGCACTAACAGCGGCACCGGCCGACGGTAACCTCGCCCAGACCAAGGCGCGCGCGCGGATGAGCGCCGAACAAGGCGAACTCCAGAACGCGGTTCTGGTGATGTGCATGGGAGCGGCGCGGCGCTCAGGGGAGGGGAATGTTCATCTCGACATTCTGGCGCAGGCCGGAATGGAACTCGCCAGCAAGGGCGCGAAGGATCACGTGCTGGGATGGATCGACGGCTTCTGACTCATCTCGGCGGTTGGCAACGTCCGCTACCGGGCGTGCTGGTGTTGTCAGCCCAAATGACCGAAGGCTGGCTTTGCCGCCGGCACCCCACTCACTGGAGGCAACGGTCATCGTATTCTGTCGGAAATACAGACCGCAGTATCACTAGGAGGCTTTCGACTCGGTGCGGTTAACCTGATGGGGTGGACGGCCCCTGTGTCCGGCGTCGAGTGCGCCATAGGGTGGTCGTTGCTTATGCGGCCACAGAACAGGAACCGTCCGCCATGATGACTACCACGATCGGTCTCGACCTCGCCAAGAGTGTCTTTCAGGTTCACGGCGTCAGTAGCGAAGGGCAGGTGACCTTTCGCAGGAAGCTGCGTCGATCTGAACTGATGAGCTTCTTTCGGGCTTTGCCCGCGTGCCTGATCGGCATGGAAGCGTGCGCAACCGCTCATTATTGGGCTCGCGAACTGGCTGCCCTGGGCCACGAGGTGCGGTTGATGCCACCGAGTTATGTGAAGGCCTATCTCCGCCGCCAGAAGAACGATGCGGCTGATGCCGAGGCGATCTGCGAGGCGGTCACGCGACCGACGATGCGGTTCGTGCCGGTCAAGAGCGCGGAGCGCCAGGCGATCCTGACCCTGCATCGCACCCGTGAGCTGCTGGTTCGCCAGAAGACCACGTTGATCCGCGCAATCCGTAGTCATTGCGCCGAGTTCGGCCTCGTGGTTCCGCAGGGAGCGCGGCGGATCTTCGAGCTGCTGCAGCTGGTACGAG
>JBBSJO010000375.1:0-2444 GCA_038257185.1 Rhodobacterales bacterium
ACCCTCGTGCTGAACAGGGCATGGGCCGCCAGCGCCGTCTCGATGCCTTCGGCCACGCCAAGATGGCCATCTTCCGGCATGGCGAAAAGCCGCACAGCGGCGTCTGCGACCGAACCCAGCATCTTTTTTCCCACAGGGGCCTTGGCGCTGCCATCGTCCAAAAGGAAGGTCCGGTGAATGCCAGGAGCACGGTCACCACTTGCGAACCTCGCCAGCGTGATCAGCCCCGGCCAGCCGCGCTTGGTCTCGAAATCAGGCAGGTCGGGGTGGAACATCAGATCCGGTGATCCGGGGTCCGAAAGCCCTCGCGCTCGCAGGTATGCTTCGCCCAAGGTGCCCGCCAGCGGGATCGCACCCCCGACCAGCCTGGCGATCTCGGCGGAATGGTCTGGCTTGGGGCGCGGTGCGGACCGGGGGGCCGGATGGTCCATGCCCGCGATCCGCGCGGCTTCGTCGAAAAGCGCGCCATCACAGAGACCGGTTGCCTGTGAGATAAGATCAATGGGACCCGCGCGCTCGCCGGTGGCGTAGTCGAAGGCCCAGCCGGCATAGGGCCCGTCGAGGTGCATGGTGCAGGAGCCGTCCTTGCGCGGGGCCCGGCCTGAAAGATCGGCGCAGCGCAACGCACGCCGATCTTGGGCCAGCTGCGCCTCCGGAAACAGCCGCGGCAACCAATCGGCGGCGGTGATGGCCAGCCGGTCGCGGACCGCCGCCAGGTCATGGCGGGGACTGGAAGTGCCGACGTCGTTCAGGTCAATCATCGCGTCCCCTTCAGGCCAACAGCACAAGGCCACGCTCGGCGCGGGTGATCGCCGTATAAAGCCAGCGGCGGCGGTCGAGATCGGTGCGGCCCATTCCGTCGTCCCAGACGATCACGTTCTCCCATTGCGACCCTTGCGCTTTATGCGCCGTGATCGCCCAGCCGAAGGTGGCCTCGGTCAGGGGACGCTTTTCCTTCCAATCACGGTCGTGGCGCTTGGCGTCATAAGCGACGTGATCCTCGAAATGCCCCTTGTAGATGCGCATGCGGCCCGGGCGGCCCTCACGGTCGAGGGGGCCAACACGCCGCCCATCCTCATCCGTCACCACGGCCGAAAAATACATCGTGCCTTCGTCGACGATATTCTCGAGCGTCAGGAACATCCCGTTGATCAGCCCGTGGGCGTTCTGGTTCTTCAGGCAGATGATCTTCTCGGAAGCACCGGTGGGCAGAAACGTCCCGCCAAACCCTGCGGCCGCGCGCATGGCATTGTTCAGTTGCAGGCGCGTCGCGTTCAACCCGCAGATCAATTGTCCTCCGCGCAACGCCTGGTCGGGGGAGATGTCGCCCTTGCGCAGCTTAGCGACATGGGCGTCATAAGTGCCAAAGCCGATGGGCTCACCCATCCGCGCCATTGTGGCCAGCCGGATGATGGCGCTTTCAGCCGCCTGGCGGTGGATCTCGGTCAGCATCATGTCGGGCACGTCGCGGGTAAAGGCTCCTTCGCCCTTGATCGGAGGTAATTGCCCGGGATCACCAAGGACGAGGATCGGCTTGCCGAAACTCATCAGGTCGCGCGCCATCTCCTCGCCCACCATCGACACCTCGTCCAGCACGATCAACTTGGCATCAACGGCATCGCTTTGCGGATTCAGCGCAAAGCGCGGATGCTTCATGGCAGAAAGCGCCTGTCGCATGGCCTCGATCCCGGCCTCTGCAGCGGTTCGGTCGAAGCCGGTCAGTTTGCGGGCGACGGTTTCTGCCTCCAGCACCTTCTTCACGGCAGCCTCGATTTCCTCTTCGGTGGCGTCGATCACCGAATAGATAAGGCTGTGGATGGTGCGCGCGGGCGTGCCCTTGCGGCTCAGTACCAGTGCCGCCTTGCCGGTGAAGGTGGCGGTGACGACGCCGGGGATGCAGAAGCCGTCCTTGTCGCTGCGGTGTGGAGAAATACCGAGGTCGTCCAGCGCGAACTTCAGAACGGTGCTCTTGCCCGACCCGGCATAGCCGAAGAGGCGGAACACCTGCTGCTGTTCCGTACGGTTTTCGAACCAGTTGCGGACTTCGGCGATGGCGGCGGCCTGTGCGGTCGAGGGGATGAACGTGCTCATGCCGCGCGCCCTCCCACGGCATAATCCTTGACCACGCCGCCGCGTTCAGCGTCGCCGACCTCGCATTGCCGCACGAAAACGCGCCGACCGTCTGCCATCTGGCGCCAATGTCCGCGACGCAGGTGCCAGCGCGGGCTGGCATGACTGCCAGCCAGACCCTCGGAGGAAACCCGCAGCCGTTCGGGATCAATGGCAACCTGCCGCCAGACCCAGCCGCGGACACCATCGCGGGCAAAGGGTTTGCGCTGGGACGGGGCGATCTGGCGTTCGCTCACCTCCGCCGAAGTGGCCAGGATCGCCAACGC
Organism: Rhodobacterales bacterium; assembly: GCA_038257185.1. GTDB lineage: Bacteria > Pseudomonadota > Alphaproteobacteria > Rhodobacterales > Rhodobacteraceae > Sulfitobacter. Next base: position 2,397 of record JBBSJO010000375.1, read on the forward strand.
GCGCCAGACGATGGCAGAGGCGGCCTCGCCGCATTGCTCGGCCATCTC
>JBBSJO010000376.1:0-2420 GCA_038257185.1 Rhodobacterales bacterium
CTTCGTGTCGCATTTCTACGGCGCGCGGCGGTCTGTGGGCTATGTCCCGTTCAATTCGGAAACCCTCGTCACCGGCAAGCTGTTCGAGGATATCCGTGAGGCGGTGCACGATATCGCCGATCCGGCCAATTACGACGCCATCGTCGTGACGAACCTGTGCGTGCCGACAGCGTCCGGCGTGCCGCTGCGGCTGTTGCCACGCGAAATAAACGGCGTGCGGATCATCGGCATCGACGTGCCGGGCTTTGGCATCCCGACCCACGCCGAGGCGAAGGACGTCTTGGCCGGTGCCATGCTGAACTATGCCCGCACCGAGGCCGAGGCTGGCCCCGTCGCCCGCCCGGCATCCGCCGCCGAGGATCGCCCAAGTGTCGCCCTGCTGGGCGAGATGTTCCCCGCCGATCCGATGATGATCGGCGCGATGCTGGCCCCGATGGGCCTTGCCGCCGGTCCCGTGGTCCCGACCCGCGAATGGCGCGAGCTTTATGCCGCCCTCGACTGTGGTGTCGTGGCCGCAATCCATCCGTTTTACACAGCATCCGTGCGTGAATTTCAGGCCGCTGGCCGCAAGGTCGTTGGCTCCGCCCCTGTCGGTCATGACGGCACAGCCGCCTGGCTGGCCGCGATCGGCGACGCCTATGGCATTGCCGCCGACAAGATTGCCGCCGCGCAGAACGCCTTCCTGCCCGCGATCAAGGGCGCGCTGATGGGCGCGCAGGTCAAGGGAACGATCACGGTGTCCGGCTATGAAGGCTCTGAATTGCTGGTCGCGCGCCTGCTGATCGAAAGCGGCGCGGATGTGCCCTACGTCGGCACGGCCCTGCCCAAGACGCCCTGGTCCGCCGTCGATGCGGACTGGCTGCGCGCCAAAGGCGTGACGGTGAAATTCCGCGCGTCGCTCGAGGATGATCTGGCCGTCATGGAAGGGGTTCGCCCGGACCTGGCCATCGGCACGACCCCGGTCGTGCAGCGCGGCAAGGAGCTGGGAATTCCGGCGCTTTATTTCACCAACCTGATTTCTGCGCGGCCCCTGATGGGACCGGCGGGTGCGGGAAGCCTGCAACAGGTCGTCACCGCCGCGATGGGCGGCAAGGGTCGCATGGATACGATGCGTGCGTTCTTTGCGGGAGTCGGGTTAGGCGACACTGCCGGGATCTGGGAGGGTGCGCCGAACCTGCGCCCCGATTTCCGCGCCCAGCACCAGAAGAAGCTGGACAAGCAGGCGCGTGCGGCTGCTGCGGAGCAGATGATATGACCGTTTCGCTGGTTCTTATGGGGGCGGCGGGCCCCGCCCGCCCACCCCTTTCGGGGCTCTGCCCCGGACCCCGAGGTATTTGGGACCAGAAGAAGGGGAAACTCTCATGCTGGTAAATGACCACGACCGCGCGGGCGGGTATTGGGGGGCGGTCTATGCATTCTGCGCCGTCAAGGGCTTGCAGGTCGTCATTGACGGGCCTGTCGGGTGTGAAAACCTGCCGGTAACATCCGTATTGCATTACACCGACGGTCTGCCGCCGCATGAATTGCCCATCGTTGTGACGGGTTTGGGCGAGACCGAGATGGGCGAGGGCACCGAGGCCGCGATGAAGCGGGCCTGGGATGTGCTGGACCCCGCATTGCCCGCCGTCGTCGTGACCGGTTCGATTGCCGAGATGATCGGTGGCGGCGTCACGCCGCAGGGCACCAATATCCAGCGGTTCCTGCCGCGCACCATTGATGAGGATCAGTGGGAGAGCGCCGACCGCGCGATGACCTGGCTGTTCACCGAATTCGGCCAAACCAAGGGTCGCATGCCGCCGGAGAAGAAGCGGTTGGAAGGTGAGGCGCCCCGCGTCAACATCCTTGGTCCGATGTATGGCACGTTCAACATGCCCAGCGACCTGCACGAAATCCGGCGTCTGGTCGAAGGGATCGGGGCCACGGTCAACATGGTCATGCCGCTGGGCGCCCATCTGGCCGAGATGCGCAATCTGGTGAATGCGGACGTTAACGTCTGCATGTACCGCGAATTCGGGCGCGGGTTGTGCGAGGTCCTGGGCAAGCCCTATCTGCAAGCGCCCATCGGGATCGAACAGACCACGCTGTTCCTGCGCCGTCTGGGGGAATTGCTGGGACTGGACCCGGAGCCGTTCATCGAGACCGAGAAGCATTCGACGCTGAAGCCGGTCTGGGACCTGTGGCGGTCGGTGACGCAGGACTTTTTCGCGACCTGCGAATTCGCGGTTGTGGCAAACGAGACCTACACGCGCGGCATCCGCAAATACCTGGAAGGCGATCTGGGCTTTCCCTGCGCCTTTGCCGTGGCCCGCATGCGCGGCAAGAAGACCAATAACGACGAGGTGCGCCACCTGATGCACACCAAACGTCCCCTGATCGTCATGGGGTCGATCAACGAAAAGATGTACATGGCCGAGATGAAA
>JBBSJO010000377.1:0-2367 GCA_038257185.1 Rhodobacterales bacterium
ACGCTGACCGCGCCGATTGTACCGATCAGCAGCGCCAGCGGGGCCGACAGCCATGTCGCGACCATCGCCGTCATCAGGATGCCAGCCCCGGTCTCGATGAAGGGGTAGATGTATCCGTACCGCACCCAGCGCTTGGCCAGCAGGTCGTAGTTCAGGAACATGGTCGAAAAACTCTCGATGTCCTTCAGCTTTTGCAGGCCCAGCAGGATCATCGACAGCGACACGAACCAGCCCAGCGTCTGCCAGGTCAGCAGCGTCTGAAACACATACCAGGTGAAGGCCAACGCTGTCAGCGCCGCGACCGAGAACAACGCGATGACAGGGGTATAAGACAGTCCGTCGTCGTCCGGGTCGACCTTGCCGAAATAGATCTGCAGATCGTCATGCCCGCCGATCCGCTGACCATCGATGAAGGTCTGCGGCGTTGTCTTGACGTCGTGTTCCGACTTGAAGGCCTCGGTCTCTTCCTTGGTTTTCAGGTGATGATCTTCGACCGTGTAACCCTGCCGTTCCAGCAGGTCCTTGGATTTCAGGCCGTAGGGGCATGTATGCTCTGGCATGACCATCCGGTAAAGGACGGCCGTCTTGGCTTCTGCACTGTTGTCTTTGGGCATGGGGCAGTTTCCTTATCTTGCGTGATGCCTTTCAGGACGCACAGGCCCAGTAACCATCATAACCGACGGTCAGAGGTTGCCCGGTGGTCAGGTCGAACAGCAGGGTGGCTTCGTTCTGGGTCGCATTGGGCGTAACCGTCACCCGCAGACCCTCCGTCTTGGCCGCAACGCCAGCATCTCCCGGGGCGCCATCAGCCGTCAGCATGACCAACTGGCCGGACACCTTCGTCACCGATGCGCCGTCGGCGGCCAGCGCGAACACGGGGTCCGCATCGACGCCACGGCGGAAGTTGCAAACCGCTCCGGCGGGCAGGGCGCGGGTGATCTCGTCATCGCTCAGCGGTGTGAGACCGACAGAGGCGATGACGGCGGACGACAACGCATCGGTCACCGAAGCCACCTCGGCTGGGGCATCGGCTTCGCCCAACGGAAACGTCGTTTGTTCGCCGTTGGCTTCGATATCGGCGATCATCCAACGCATTTCGGAAATCTCGCGGTCCTGCGCCTCGACGATCTCGTCGGCCAGCGTGCGCACGCGGGGATCCGTGATGTTGGCCCGCGACGATGTCAGGATTGCGATAGAGTGGTGCGGAATCATCGCCTTCATCCACGCGACGTCCCCAACCGTCTCTTGCGACCGCACCAGCCAGAGCGCCAGCGCAAACACCACCACCGATCCGCCGAAGATGCCCATATTCGCGGTGCGGTTCTTGTACATGCCCAGCATGAACGCGAGCATGATGATCGCCATGATCGCACCCATGTAGAGCGCCATCCACATGCGGGTCTGCGAAAAATAGACATGCTCAAGGGAATACGAGTTCAGATACATCAACCCGAACATGACGACCGTGGACGTTGCAATCATTGCGAAGAAACGGAAATATGGCATCGGACATCCCTCTTGAGTATTGCGTTATCGCTCCAACCAAGTTCCCACGCTGGAATGTTCCCACAAAGTGAGCCTTTTTGTTAAAGCGTTCCCTTATTCTTGGCTCACCGGGTCAACCCGTCGCCAATGCCGAAAGACATCGAACCATCCTCAAGGGTCAGGTTAGCGTATCGTGCACACGTACCAATCCTGATAGAACACGCCATCCAAGGTTCTTCGAAGGCAAGAGGTTTTCCGTGACGATGAACGTCTGCATCTGCAACACCTGCGCACCGGCGGCATCTGTGACGGTGTCCAGGCTGCGCCTGACGGCAGCCATCAGTGCTGCAGGTCTAAAAGACACAGTGAGCGTGTCTACGTCCCCCTGCCTCGGCGCGTGTCAAACCCCGTCGTCTGTGGCACTTCAAGGTCAGGGTCGCGCCACGTACCTGTTCTCGGGTGTGTCCTTCGATACGGATATCGACGATCTGATCGCGACGTGCCGCACGTATCTGGAGGCGCCGGACGGGTGGATCGAGGACGCACGGCCATGCGGCAGACTGCGGTCATGCCTGCGGGCCCGCATCCCCGTCATGCCTGCGCAGAAAGTCTGACCGCGTGGTCGTTCAGTTTGGTCCAGCTTGTTCGCGCTGCCAGACAGCACCCGCGGCCATTCCTAATACAATCCACGCCAGCAACCCGACGCCAAGCGATCGCGCGGTAAAGAGTGCCGCCAGTTCCATTGGAGCGCGGCCCGTCAGGATGTCCGGCAAGCGCGGAGCGAACAGATGAGGACCCACCAGCAGCAAGGCCGCAACGGCCCATTGGCCAGGCGTCTTGCCGTACGCCAGGATCCACACACCCCCTGCAGCTGAGAGCACG
>JBBSJO010000378.1:0-2366 GCA_038257185.1 Rhodobacterales bacterium
GGATCGAGCTGCAGAAGCGGCTTACGGCGGCCGGGTTTGATACCGAAAAGATCGACGCCAAGATGGGCCCGCTCACGGTCAACGCCGTGCGCGATTTTCAGAAGTCGAAAGGGCTGCTTCCCGACGGCTATCCGTCACTGAGGCTGCTGGACCGGCTCAGGGCGTTGTAATGCAAGGGGAGCGGGCCGAAGTCATTCTGTGAGCCGGTTTCGGCCAGATGCGCGGGGAGGTGGCACGATGAAGCGATCACGTATCAACGACATCATGGCCGAAGCGGATGCGATGATCCGCCAGTATGGCTTTGTTCTGCCGCCCTTCGCCTATTGGACTCCGGATCAGTTCAGGGCCAACGCGGGCATCGCCCGCAACATGATAGAGGCCCGCTGCGGCTGGGATATCACGGACTACGGTGCCGGGGATTTCGACCGGATGGGCCTGTTTCTGTTTACGCTGCGCAATGGGCGCCTGGCCGATCTGCAACGTGGCGGAGGCATGTGCTATGCCGAGAAGCTGCTGATTTCGCGGCAGGACCAGCTGAGCCCGATGCATACCCATGTCATCAAGGCCGAGGACATCATCAACCGGGGCGGTGCGACGCTGGTGGTGGAGCTTTACGGCTCCGACGATCGGGGGCAGTTTGCCGAAGACCGGGGTGGCACCGTCTTCTGCGACTGCATCTGCCGGGAGTTCGGACCCGGAGACAAGCTGAAACTGGCACCGGGCGAGAGCGTGACGCTGATGCCCGGCGACTGGCATGCGTTCTGGGGCGAGGGCGGCGACGTGCTGATCGGGGAGGTCAGCACTGTCAACGACGACGAAACAGATAACATCTTTCGTGCGCCCATCGGGCGCTTCGCCAATGTCGAGGAGGACGAGGCTCCCGCCCACTTGCTGGTCAGCGACTACCGGGAATGGTTGGGGTGACCACCTAGATCGCCCTGGTGCCGTAAATCAGATGTCCTTCATCAGCCGCAGGGCATCGTAGATTGCCGCATGGGTATTGCGCGCGGCGACGGCGTCCCCGATGCGGAACAGCTGGAACGTGCCTTCCGCGTTGCGGATCACCGTCTGGGGACGGCCCGCGATCAGGGCGTCCTGATCGACGGCACCGCCATTCGACGACAGCGGCCTGAGATCATGGTAGAGGTCGTCCAGCGGCATCGTGCCATAGTTGACGATCACCTGATCGTATTCGGCTTCATGGCTATGGTCGCTGTAATCCGTCCCGATCGTGGCGATCAGCTTGTTCCCGGCGCGGCGGACATCCAGCAGGCGGCGGGCCACGGTAAAGGTCACGTCCTTGACCTGAAGCGCGCGCATGTAGGGCACAAGGCTCATTGCCATGATCCCGGTGGCGATCTCGCGGTCGGGGGTCATGATCTCGACCTTCGCCCCTGTGTTCGCAATGATCTCGGCGGCCTGCAACGCCGGATGGTCGCCGGATTCGTCGTAGATCAGCACATGGCCGGCGGGTTTGACGTCGCCTGAAATGATATCCCAGCTTGTCACCACATTGGCTTGTTCCCGGCCCGACTCGAAAAGCTCGGTATTGGGCACCCCGCCCGTCGCCACGATCCCCGCATCAGGGCGCAGCGCCGTCACATCCCCGGCTTCGGCCCAGGTGCTGAAGTGAAACCGGACGTCCCGCGCCGCGCATTGCGCCATGCGCCAGTCGATGATGGAGATCATCTCGCGCCGACGCGGTGTTTGCGCTGTCAGCCGGATCTGCCCCCCAGGGTCCGCCGCCGCCTCGAACACGGTCACGTCATGGCCACGCTCGGCGGCAACGCGCGCGGCTTCCAGACCGGCGGGGCCAGCGCCCACGATCACCACCTTCTTCCTGACGTCGGCCACCGGGATATCGTGCGGCATGGTCAGCTCGCGCCCGGTGGCGGCGTTGTGGATGCAAAGCGCCTCGCCCGCCTGATAAATCCGGTCGAGGCAATAGGTGGCCCCCACGCAGGGGCGAATGTCGTCTTCCCGCCCCTCGATGATCTTGCGGACGATATGGGGGTCGGCGATATGGGCGCGGGTCATGCCGACCATGTCCAGCAGCCCGGCCTGAACGGCATGGCGTGCGGTGGCCACATCGGGAATGCGCGAGGCGTGGAAGGTCGGCATGCCCGTGGCCTTGCGCACCTCGCCCGCGAAATCGAGATGCGGCGCGCTCTTCATGCCCTGCACGGGAATGACATCGGTCATCGCCGGATCGGTGTGGATTCGGCCCCGAATGACGTTGAGGAAATCGACCTGTCCCGTCGCGGCGAGCCGTTTGGAGATCTCCAGCCCCTCGACCGCGTCGATGCCGCCCTTCTGCGCCTCATCTGCCGTATAGCGCAGCCCCACGATGAAATCCGGACCCACCC
>JBBSJO010000379.1:0-2344 GCA_038257185.1 Rhodobacterales bacterium
AAGGGCCTCGGCGCTGTGGCGGGCGGCGGGCAGCGCGCGGGCCGCCTGCCCCGCCAGGTCCGCGCCAAGACGAATGGCGCGCGCCGCGTCCAATCCATGCCGCACGCCGCCCGACCCGACCAGAACGTGCCCCGGCCGCATCAGCGGCACGATGGCGCGCAGCGCGGCCGTGGTGGGGATACCCCAGTCGTGGAACGGCGCCGCCAGAGCCTGCAGGCGATCGGGGCCGCGTTCGGCCTCGACCCGCGCCCAGCTGGTGCCGCCCGCGCCCGCAACGTCCAGGATCGTGACACCGGCATCGATCAGCCGTCGCGCCAATGGGGCCGACAGCCCCGCGCCGACTTCCTTGACGCCCAAGGGGACCGGCAGGCTGGCCGCCAGTTCCTCGATCCGCGGCAGCAGGGCCGCAAAGTTGCGGTCGCCGCCGTCCTGGATCGCCTCTTGCAACGGATTCAGGTGCAGGATCAGCGCATCGGCCTGGATCATGTCCACCGCCCGCTGCGCCTGCGCCAGGCCAAAGCCATAGTTCAGCTGGACCGCACCGATATTGCCCAGGATCGGAATGTGCGGCGCCCGCGCCCGCAGGCTGGCGCCCAAGCCGCCATTGCCGCCCGCCTCGACCGCAATGCGCTGCGACCCGACCGACAGGGCGATGCGGTGATGGGCGCAGGCCTCTGCGATGTGCAGGTTGATGCGTTCCGCCTCGTCCGGGCCGCCCGTCATGGCCGAGATCAGCAGCGGCGCCCGCAGGCTGCGCCCCAGGAACCGCGTCCCGGTGTCGACCGCATCCATGTCCAGATCGGGCAGCGCCTGATGCAGGAACCTGACCTGATCGAACCCGCTGTCCAGCCGGTCCTGCGCCCCACGGCCTTCGGTGACGATGCGCAGATGGTCCGACTTGCGACGAGAGATTTCGGTCATGTCCTGCCATCCGGTTGCGTCATCCAACTATTGCGCCAATGCCTTCAGGGTTCCAGCCCCAGTTCCAAGAGGACGAACTGTCGCGCGCCGTCGCCGAATGACAGACGTGCCCCGCTTTTCAACCGCCGGCACCTTGGCGCGCGGTCTGCGCTACGATCTGCAGAAAGGGGCCAGAAAGCCCCTTGCCCCCCCTTGGTGACATCCATATACGGGTCCGCGGAGATGTGGCCGAGTGGTCGAAGGCACGCCCCTGCTAAGGGCGCAGGCCCGAAAGGGTCTCGAGGGTTCGAATCCCTTCGTCTCCGCCACCCATACCTTTTGCCCCTGATTCCCTTGTCTGGTTAGATGTTCAGGCCCGCACGACATTGCCGGGGACATTATTCTGGACATTGCGATGACCTCCGAGCCACAAAGCCGGTCCAGGTTAAGGGCAAGTTGCTCCGTTCAGGTGACCATACCCCCGGACCTTCGCCCAGCGTTCAACGAACGGAAGCAGAAACGACGCAGCGGCGGATCGTGCGGAAGCGGAACGACTTGTGCATGGGCTGGCTGGCTAAATCTATGCGCAGTTTGACGAAAAGGGGAAGGTTTGGAACCCGCTTGCCATCCCTGCAGCACGTCTTCAGGCTGTGTTGCTAGGTGGGCGGAACCGGAAGCCCCGCGACGGCAGGACGACGACCTTTGTGCACAAATCGACGATGTCAGGGGGCGGGCGTTGATGGTTCTCCATCCTCAAAACCCCGGAATGCCTGACCATGAAGAGGGTATGGTGATCGCCCGCATACAAGATGAAGTGCAATCTACGTACGAGGAATTTGATGAACATCTGACTGAGCAACTCCACGAGAATCGGTCGTGACGGAAGCTAAGATCTGACGTTTGCTGGTTTCCAAGAACCAGGAGATCAGAAATGCGGAAACGCAGGTATCATGATGCGGGCTTGAAGGCGCGCGTAGCGCTGGAAGCTTTAAAGGGCGAGCGCACAGTGTCGGAACTGGCCACCGCATACGGCGTGCATCCGACGATGGAAGAAGGCACTGCTCGACGGGGCTGCGGAAATCTTCAAGCGGGGCAGCAGAAATCCCGCAATGGAGGTGGACAAGGAGATGGTTCGGTCGGTGCGTGCCAAGATCGGAGACTGAGCCATCGAGGCTTCATCGGTTCGTGTCCCATGACGAAGGCCGTTGCCAACGATTTGTTGTTACGACATGACTATGTTGCACAAAGCGGGTGAGGGATTCATGTCGTGAATCCAGTGTGGTAGCTGGCCCGCATGAGCAAGCCGACATCACCGGCCTACAAGACGACGAACTGGTCTGATTACAACGCGGCACTGAAGCGCCGCGGATCACTGACGATCTGGTTCGATCCCGAGATGAACTGGGATGCCAAACCTTCCGGCAAGAGGGGGAGATCGCAGACG
>JBBSJO010000380.1:0-2342 GCA_038257185.1 Rhodobacterales bacterium
CAACGGCAGCGCTGTTCGTGTGAAAATGTCATGGTCGATCTCCGGAGGGGGGCATGTGGGCCCCTGCAGGCGACAGGCCTGCGGCAGCGTATCTCTGCGCCGGATCTGTAACGAATAAATAACGGATATGAGGGGGGCGTGGTCCGCAGGGTCGCCGCATATCGCGCTGCAAGTTGTGCTCCTTCGGCTGAAGGCGAAGGCTGCAGATCCGCTATGTCCTTCACCGATCCCGCGGGACATCAACGGAAGTCTGGAACTCCAATCAGCGCCACCATGTCTCCTGCGCGGCAAGCTTGCGCCACAGGAGGTCGGCTGCGATCAGGGCGTCGGCCGTCTTCTGATCCTGCTCGCTGCGGGTGGTTGCTTCCGGTGGGACCGCCCGGCGCATGGTAGCGATATCGGTGAGGACCCCCAGTTCGTCCTGCATCGCCTTCATCGTCGAATGATGAGCCGACGCAGGGGAAAGGCACCAGAGCGGCAGGAAGAATTCGCTCAGATATCGAAACGTCTTCAGATCCTTGCGAAAGCTGTGCCGCATTTCGGGAGATAGCTCCGCAAGGTCAGGACCATATCGCTGCGCAACCCGCGTCATGGGCAGAAAGGCCATCCCCAAAAAACAGCATGGCAGACGCCAAAAGTCATGGTTCCGAAAAGGCTTCGACGCGCTCCGAAAACGGATACTGCACGAAGCCCTTAACGCATGGATAGACCCCATGATCGCAGAGTGAGCTGACTGGCTTGGTGGCCTCTCCCGCGGCATTCTCCGTTCGAGGGTTGCGCCGGATGGTCTGGCGCCGAGCCTCAAGAATGGGGAAGAGACCACATGCAGGATAGCACGTTCATTGGGCTGGATGTCCACAAGGCGACGATTTCGGTCGCAGTCGCACAAGAGGGGCGTGGCGGTGAGGTTCGCCACTGGGGGACGGTTCCGCACCGGCCGGATCACATCCGGAAGCTGGTAGTGAAGCTGGCCGCAGGCGGAGGTCGATTGCATTTTTGCTATGAGGCCGGGCCATGCGGCTATGGCCTGTATCGCCAGCTTGTTGAGATGGGGCATGAGTGCATAGTGGTCGCCCCGTCGCTCATCCCGGTGAAGGCGGGTGACCGGGTCAAGACGGACCGCCGTGATGCGGTGATGCTGGCCAAGCTGCACCGGGCCGGGGAATTGACGGCGGTATGGGTGCCGGATGCGGCGCATGAGGCCATGCGTGATCTGGTTCGTGCGCGAGCGACCGCAGTGCGGGTCGTCGGTAAGGCACGACAGCACCTGCAAGGGTTTCTTCTACGCCACGGTCGCATCTATCCCGGAAAGAAGGGCTGGACGGTCGCCTACCGGCGCTGGCTGACGACAGTGCGGTTCCAGCATCCGGCCCAACAGATCGTGCTTCAGGACTATATCGACGCTGTCACGGATGCCGAGGCCCGTGTGGAAAGGCTGACAGGGCAGATCGCCGATTTGTTGCCGAGCTGGAGCCTTGCACCTGTAGTCGCGGCAGTTCAGGCGATGCGCGGGGTTGCATTCATCGTTGCCGTGACGGTGGTTGCGGAGGTTGGAGACTTCAACCGCTTTGCGAATCCGCGCCAGTTGATGGCGTATCTGGGGCTGACCCCATCTGAGCATTCCAGTGGCAACGCGGTGCGCAGGGGTGGAATTACCAAAGCTGGCAGCGGGCTTGCCCGGCGCGCGCTGATCGAAGGCGCATGGAGTTACAGGATGCAGGCGCGCGTCAGTCGTCAGCTTCATGACAGGATCGAGGGCCTACCCAAGGCCGCGCGTGATATCGCCTGGAAAGGACAGCTCAGGATGTGCCAGCGTTACCGCCATCTGGTTGCGGCCGGAAAGGCGAAGGTGGTGGTCATCACAGCGATCGCTCGCGAGATGGTCGGCTTCATCTGGGCCATCGCGAAGGCGGTGGCCGTCCCTCCCGGGAACACACAGGTCCACAAAGGCTAAGAGACGAAAAGCACCCTCATCAGGCCGATGCGCAAGGTTGGGGACGGAACGCGGTGGGGAACCCTCGTGATGTTGCTATGAGCCGACCTCGTCGACGCTCGCCACTTAGAACGAGGCAGCCCCAGGACGAAACCACGGTCATGCGGTAACCAACCCGCGCATGAGAGCCTGCTCAACCGTCGTCTCAGTTCCGTCTCCTACCCTGCGCATCTACACCACGCCGCGCTCGGCCCCGCCGGGATCTTTGCCATGGGAAAAGGGCTTGACAGCGATCATGAGAGCCCTCGGGGTCCTTGGCATCCGCCGGGATCGAGTCCCAGACCGAAACCTTGTAAGGCTGCAGCAGTCCCTCGTCCTTGGCAGCGGGACCGAAAGACAGGCCCACATC
>JBBSJO010000381.1:0-2342 GCA_038257185.1 Rhodobacterales bacterium
AAGGCCAAGGCGGACATCATCCTGATCTCGGGCCACAACGGCGGCACCGGAGCCTCGCCTGCGACTTCGATCAAATATGCGGGTCTGCCGTGGGAGATGGGCCTGACCGAGGCGCATCAGGTGTTGAGCATGAACAACCTGCGCGAGCGGGTGACGCTGCGCACCGATGGCGGGCTGCGGACCGGGCGCGACATCGTCATGGCCGCGATGCTGGGGGCCGAGGAATACGGCATCGGCACCGCAGCGCTGATCGCGATGGGCTGCATCATGGTGCGCCAGTGCCAGTCCAACACTTGCCCGGTTGGCGTATGCACGCAGGACGAGGCGTTGCGCGACAAGTTCACCGGCAATGCCGACAAGGTGGTGAACCTGATCACGCATTATGCCACCGAAGTGCGCGATATCCTCGCCAGCATCGGGGCGCGGAGCCTGTCGGACGTGATCGGGCGCGCCGACCTGCTGACGCAGGTCAGCCGGGGCTCGGCGCATCTGGACGATCTGGACCTCAACCCGCTGCTGATCAAGGTCGATGGCGCGCATCAGACCGTCTATGACCGCGACAAGCCGCGCAACGCGGTGCTGGATACGCTGGACGCCAAGATCGTGCGCGACGCCGCGCGGTTCCTGGAGGATGGCGAGAAGATGCAGCTGAGCTATGCGGTTCAGAACACCCACCGCACCGTGGGGACCCGCACGTCGAGCCATATCGTGCGCAGGTTCGGGATGCACAACAAGCTGCAGGCCGATCACCTGACGGTCAAGCTGTCGGGATCGGCGGGGCAGTCGCTGGGGGCCTTTGCGGTCAAGGGTCTGAAGCTGGAAGTGTCGGGGGATGCCAACGACTACGTCGGCAAGGGTCTGTCGGGCGGCACCATCGTGGTGCGGCCTGCCATGGCCAGCCCGATCGTCGCTTCCGAGAACACCATCATCGGCAACACGGTGCTTTACGGCGCGACGGCGGGCTACCTCTTTGCCGCCGGGCGCGCGGGGGAACGGTTCGCCGTACGCAACTCCGGTGCGAAGGTGGTGATCGAAGGCTGCGGCAGCAACGGCTGCGAATACATGACCGGCGGGGTCGCGGTGATTCTGGGCGGAATCGGCGCGAACTTTGCCGCCGGGATGACCGGAGGCATGGCCTATCTCTATGATCCCAAGGGCCATGCGGAGAAGCTGCTGAACCGTGAGACCATCGTGACCTGTCCGGTCACGGTCGATCACTGGATGGACGAGCTTGAGGATCTGCTGGAGCGGCACCTGATGGAGACCGGCAGTCGCAAGGCCGCCGAGATCCTCCAGCACTGGGATATCGAGCAGGCGCATTTCCTGCAGATCTGTCCCAAGGAAATGCTGATCCACCTGCCTGCCCCCCTGTCCCGCGATCAGGTGTCGATGCCCGCCGAATAAGGGCTCCGCAGTCTTTGCGACATCGGAACCGACCGGCCCCCCTTGCACCTGAAGAGGGGGGCCGGTCGCAGGCGCTTGGCGCGCAATGACCTTCCGAAAGCCACAATTTAACTAAATTTCGCCTCACTCGGCCCATGGCCCTCTGGCACCTCTGGCGGCAGGACCATGGAGTTGCCGTCGTGCCAACTACCTACGAAGACCAGTTCTATACCCTGGACCCCGGCAACCCTCCGGCAGTCGGGTCCGCCGTGAATTTCGCGCGGCTCAGTTTCATCGATTCCAACAATGACGGGGTGATACGCCCCAACACCGGCGACACGGTCAACGGCCGTCTGGTCACGTCGGTCTGGCGCAACGACACGGTGACGATCCGGCTGGCGAACGGCAGCAACGTCACCTATCGCGGCACCACCTTCTATGTGCAGGGCGGTCCGGCGGTGTTTACCCCGAACGACGGTCAGGTCCTGCGCAGCGGGACATTCGTCCGCTCGACCTTCGTGAACAACAGCACGAACATGCCGGTGAATACCTTCGGGCCGACCTGTTTCACCCCCGGTACGATGATCGATACACCCGCCGGACCACGGCTCATCGAAGCGCTCGTTGTCGGAGACCTGATCGAGACGCTGGACGACGGGCCGCAGCCGATCCGTGCGATCCTGCGCGACAGCTACCGCGCGGAGGGCGCGTTTGCCCCGATCCGCTTTGAGACCGGGGCGGTGGGCAATACGGCACCGCTGACCGTGTCACAGCAGCATCGCATTCTCATCTCGGGCTGGAAGGCGGAGCTTTACGTCGGCACGAGCGAGGTTCTGGTGGCGGCCAAGCATCTGGTGAATGGCAGCAGCGTGACGCGGCAGGAAGGCGGCGATGTGGAGTACATCCACCTCGTTTTCGACCAGCATCAGATCATCTTTGGCCAGGGCACCCCATCAGAA
>JBBSJO010000382.1:0-2329 GCA_038257185.1 Rhodobacterales bacterium
CTGGACTGCGACGCCTTCAAGAGGCCTGCATCCATCGGGCTTGCGCCATTCACCCCACCCGGACGGATGGTCAGCCGCACCTTTGCGAAGGTGCCATCGGGGATCAGTTCGCCGATGGGCGCCATTTGCGGTTGGGCGTCGTTCAGATCGTAGCTCATGTCATGTGTCCTTTCAGGGATCAGGAAGAGAATGCGGGTTGTGCGGGGCTGCTGCCGTCGATGCGGGACAGCAGCGCGCCAAGATCAGGCGGTTCGGTCAGATCGAGGCGACCGGAGCGGTCCTTGGCGGGCAGGCCCCAGGGATTGCCGGACCTGCAAACCAAGCGACGTTCGGTGGCGGTTTCATCCAGCAACCATCCGCCCTCGGCGTCGCGGGCGAACAACTGCATCGAGACCACCTGATCGACGATGCCGGGCAGTTCCCGGCCTGCTTTCGCGCCTTCCATCTGTGGCTGCCAGGTGACCGTCCCGAAATCGTCGGTGACCTTTTCCAGCACGCCGACGAAGATCACGGTCTTGCCGCGCGCATGTTGCAGGTGCTTCAGCGCCTGGATCACCTCGCGCCCCAGAAGCCCATAGGCTCCGCGCACGTCGGGCTTGCCGGTCCGATCCGAGAACGCTTCGGGCTGCTGACGGGCATAGGCCATGACTTGCCGGGTCAGGTCGGTGATCGAGTCGACAAAGACGATGCGCTTGCTGGCGAGAAACCCTTCGATGCCGCTATCGCGGTGCTGGGCCTGCAACCACGCATGGCGTTCGGTGCCGTACCAGGACTGCGGGTGTTGTGCCGGGTCCGGCCCGCCAATCAGCACCACCAGATCACGAAAATCAGTGAAGCTGCGCACCGGGATCGAGGCCCCGCGCCAGTCCTGCACAGACTTCATCCCGGCTTCGAGGTCGAGGCAGACGGTTTCCTCGGCGGGAAGTGATTTCAGAAGCGTGGTCTTGCCGACGCCAGGCGGCCCAAAGATCGCCAGCGAGGTCTTGTTTTCGGCCGAGGAAATGCGTTCGTCGGCGGTGATGATGCGGAAAGTCATGCGTTTCTCCGATGAATTGAAAGGGGCGCGGCGGCGGGGGTGACCGGGTGCCGAAGGGGAACCTGCCCGGCGTTGCCGTTCGGGCGTCCCGCCGCCGCGCGTTACCGGTCTCTGGTTTCGAGCCGGAACACGGGTTTGCCGGTGGTCTCGGTCCGGGCGGCGGCGAAGCCTTCGCGCATCGCCTCGGGCCAGGCCCCGAACCGGCGCTCTGACACGCGGTAAGCGATCTCGAGGTATTCGGTCGGATTGCCGCCTGACGCGACGATGCGGGCGGCCATGGCGGCCAACCGGTCCTGATCCCAGGCAACCTTCTTCGGCAGGTCGGCGATTACCACCACGCCTGCGTCCTCGATCCGCACTGTGCCGGAAGTCTTGCCCTGCGCGGTCCGTTCGGCCTCGGTCGCAGCCCCGTAACGTTGGGCGATCCCGGCCTCCAGACGGTCGCGCAGGTGCTTGACCCGGGCCGACTCGGCCAGGGCGGTCTCTTGCAGCGTCAGCAGAAGATCGGGCGGCAAGGCTGCAATGTCGCCGATGGACAGGCGGTCTATGTCCTTAAAACCGGGGGAATTGCCGAGATGTGGTCCGGCCGCAGCATCGGTGGTGGCGAACGGAATGGCCATCAGCGTCCCTCCCGCTTCAGCGCCGCATCCACGGCACGGTCGGTCCCGACAGCCCCAGCTTCGCGGGCAAGGCGGTGCAGCCTCTCAAGCGCCGAAGAACGCCGGATCGCGGCTGAGACATCCGCGTTGGCGGCCACGACGGCAAAAGCGATATCGTCGATGGTCGCCACCTCGATGGAGAGCGGTTCGATCTCGTTGCCTTCGCGCCAAGGCGCGGGGATCGTGTCGGGCAATTCCTCAAGGCTTTGAAAGGCATGGCGCAGGCGCACAATCAGGCTCGGCAGTTTGGCCATGGCGGTGTCTCCGGTCGAAGGTTCGGCCAATTTCCCGGCCAAGGTGAAGTAAAGGGAGGGCGGGAGCCGATCCCCGATCCAGGCAAGCACGGCGCGCATCAGGCGGCCTCCTCTGTGGCAATGAGTTGGGAAAACGGGATCGGCGCATGGCGGGGTTTGGTCCGCGCGATCGCGAGGTAGGCGAAGCGATCCGGTCCGACGCGCACCTGCATCAGATGAACCAGAGCCGCCTCGAAGGCCCGATGCGCAGCACTGGCGAGCGCTCCGACTCTGCGACGCTCGGGCTCTGGCAGAGTCGAGATCACGGCGGTCGTGTCGATGCCGAGGAACCCGCGATGATATTCGAGCCGGTCGCCGGGGAGGGCCTGACCAATCCAGGC
>JBBSJO010000383.1:0-2303 GCA_038257185.1 Rhodobacterales bacterium
ATCACCGTGGTGACAGCTGCGGCCTCTGCGCACGCTGCGCGCATGAGCCACTCGTCGGGACCAGATCACGCAAGCCATGTTGGCGGCGCGATGCATTCTCCCGATCCTGCTCAACTTACCTGTGAAGGTGAAGAGTACTGTGGATCGGCCGATGCCGAGGTTTGCGAGTTCGTCTGCGCGTCTCTTTCGGCCTTCCTGACGTCGCCAGTCGCAGATTCACGTCCCGCTTATGGTCCCGTCCGACATGACGTTCCGTCCGAGGCAATCCACGTCGGCCACGCGCCAGGGCTGAACGAACGACCTCCCAAGCTCCGTCTCCTCTGAACGCGCCCGGGCTGACGCTCGCGGCGTCCCATCGAGTTTGATTGACGGGACGGGATGTCCCGAGGAGACGACCATGAACACCCTTTCACGACGCGGCTTTATCGCCGCATGTGCTGCCACCGTTGGTGCGGCACAGATGCCCCGTCTTGCCTCCGCGCAGGCGCTGACCCCCACCGCCCTGTCCGCTGCAAGCCGCACGCTCGAGATCAACGGTCGTGCGGCCACTGTATTCGGCCTTGCTGGTCCCGGCGGTCAGGGACTGGTGCTCGACCCCGGCCAGCGTTTCCGGGTCGACCTGACAAACGACCTCGACGTCGGCACGATGATCCATTGGCACGGTCAGATTCCGCCGAACGTGCAGGACGGCGTGCCTGACATGCCCATGCCCTTGCTCGCACCGGGCGAAACCCGGTCCTACGACTTCGAGGCGCGGCCAGGCACGCACTGGATGCACAGCCACGTGCCGATCCAGGAGATGCAATTGCTCGCCGCGCCGCTCATCGTGCGCTCGCAGGGGGACTTGGCTGCCGACAGGCAGGAGGTCGTGCTGTTCCTGCATGATTTCTCCTTCAAGTCACCTGAAGAGGTTCTCGCGGACATCAGCGGTGGCCATAGCGGCGGGCACGGTGCGGGTCATGGCGCAGATTCCGGTGCGGCGCCCGAGCAAGGCATGCCCATGGGAGGCATGGGCGCTATGCCCGGCATGGATCATGGCGCGTTGAGCCACGGCGCCATGGGTGGGATGATGGGCAACATGCCGGGAATGGACGGGATGATGGGCATGGGCGGCATGGCCATGGACCTGAATGACTATGACTGGGACGCCTATCTCGCCAATGACCGCACCCTCTCCGACCCCGAGGTCGTGCAGGTCGAGCGCGGTGGCCGCATCCGGCTTCGGGTGATCAACGCCTCTGCGGCGACGGTGTTCTGGATCGATACCGGCGGCGCGCAGGGGCGACTTGTCGCCGTCGATGGGCACGCCGTTCAGCCAGTTCCTGGCCCGGTTCGGGCTGGCGATGGGTCAGCGACTGGACATCGAGATCGCCCTGCCAAACGAAGGCGGAGCCTGGCCGATCCTCGCCCTGCGCGAGGGCGCACGGGAGCGGACCGGCCTGATCCTCGCGACGCCGGGTGCGGAAGTTCGGCGAATCGAAAGTGTCGCAGAGGTGGAAGCGCCCGCTTTCGACACCGACCTTGCTCAGGAGGCGAGCCTGATCGCGCTGGATGCCCTGCCGGATCGACCTGTGGACCGCAGCCAGATGCTGATGTTGGGCGGCTCGATGCAGCCCTATGTCTGGACGATCAACGGAGCCGTTTGGGGCCGGCACCAGCCGATAATCGCGCGCAGCGGCGAACGCGTAGTGCTGTCGTTCCACAACATGTCGATGATGGGCCATCCGATGCATCTGCACGGACATGCGTTCCAGGTCGTCGGACTGAACGGACGGGCGGTTGCAGGCGCGCTGCGCGACACCGTCTACGTGCCGCCAATGTCGATGGTCGATGTGGCCCTGGACGCTGGCGAGGCGGCGCGTTGGATGCTCCATTGTCACCACATGCCGCATTTGGCGACCGGCATGATGACCGAACTGGCAGTCACGGCATCAGCCTGATCCGGGCGGGGCGCTCGGATCGGGCGCCCCGATGTCCGATACCGATCCTGTGATGTCCTGCCCCATGTTGTCGTGAGGTCCGGGCAAAAGGCGCATCAGGACACCCGAACCACTGCCGATTCCAGCGACCGCTAGAAAAGGCTTGAGCTTACAGTAACTGGAAGCCCCAGGTAGGTGCGACCATGGAAAGGCGGAAGACGATGGATCACGATCATCATCACGCGGCACACGATATCCCGGCAGGGTCCGAGACGGCGAAGGACCCTGTCTGCGGACTGACAGTAGCTATCCAGCCGGACGGGCGTCACGCCGAGTTTCAGGGCGAGCCCGTCCATGTCTGCTCGGAGACGGGCCCGACGAAGG
>JBBSJO010000384.1:0-2303 GCA_038257185.1 Rhodobacterales bacterium
CCGCTCGGTCGCTTCCAACGAGAGCCCGTGCAGGCTCTGCAAGACCAGCATCCGGAACTTCAGCACCACGTCCATCGCGGGCCGCCCGCCCCTGGCGCCGCGCGGCCCGCCCGCCGCCCGCTCAAGGATCGGCCGGAAGCGCTCGAACTCCACCGTCCGGTCCAGCACCTCCAGCGGGTCGCCCCCCGCCGAGATCTCCGCAAGCCTCTCCTCGACGCTCCAGAACCCCGTTTGCTTCGACATCACCACCTCCCTTGTCTCAAGGAGCCTCCCTTGTCTCAAGGAGAGTGAATCATCTCAGGCCACGGTGCGGTAGAGGTTTCCGGAGGTGTCCATGTGACGCTGCATGGCCCGCTGGATTTCGAAGGCGGGTGGATACCGATGCTCAAGGAAAAGGCCGACCTGTTCGTCTGCTGCCATGTGCAGGGCGATCCCTCCGGCACCTACCCGGAGGTGCTGTCGTGCGGCGTGCCGATCGTCGGGTATGACAACGAGGCGCTGCGCGGGGCCGTGGTGCAATCCGGCGGCGGCTGGGCCACGCCGATGCATGATGTTGCCGCTTTGGCCGGCAAGATTGCGGCACTGGATGGGGGCCGGCAGGAAATGGTCCGTGCGGCGACCGCGGGACGCAACTTTGGCCGGGCGCATACGTTCGAGCCGACGATGGACCGTCGCGCGGCGCATCTGATAAAGGCCAGCCGCTTGTCGCCTGAGCACAGGGCGCAGGCGCA
The DNA here is from genome assembly GCA_038257185.1 of Rhodobacterales bacterium. Classification (GTDB taxonomy): domain Bacteria; phylum Pseudomonadota; class Alphaproteobacteria; order Rhodobacterales; family Rhodobacteraceae; genus Sulfitobacter. The sequence continues at coordinate 732 of JBBSJO010000384.1, forward strand.
GGCGCGGATAGGGGCCTGACGCGACGGCGAAGATCACGGTTGTCGGGCACGCGGCACTGATGTTTAAGTCGGCAAGGACCGCAATCGGCCTTTGAAACGTCTCAAGAATGCCAAAACGCCGTGGGATACGTCTGGTCGCTATATGTACGGCGACGACCGGCAACAGTTGAAATGCGAAGGACATCGAAATGCGCGTGCTGGTGACAGGAGGGGCAGGGTACATCGGCAGCCATACGCTGCTGGAACTGATGGCCCGGAACCACGAGGTCTTCGTCTTCGACAATTTCTCCAACAGCACGCCCGCTGTGTTCGACCGCGTCCGCACCCTGTCTAATCACGCCGTGGCGTATCAGGCCGGCGATATTCGCGATCCACAGGCACTGGAGCAGGCCATGCAGACATTCCGGCCGGAGATGATCATTCATTTTGCTGGGCTGAAAGCCGTTGGTGAAAGCGCCGAAAAGCCGCTGGATTATTACGATGTGAACGTCACCGGCACGTTGGGCCTGCTCGCGGCAATGGCGCGTGCCGACTGCCGCAGGATCATCTTTTCGTCTTCGGCGGCGGTCTATGGAGATGCCGCCTATATGCCCTACGACGAATTGCACCCGCGCGCGCCAGCCTCCGTCTATGGGCGCACCAAGATGATTGCCGAAGACATTCTGACGGATTGGGCCGCCGCGCGCCTGGATGCGATGGCCGTTCTGCTGCGGTATTTCAACCCCGTGGGGGCCCACGCGTCCGGCACGATTGGCGAGGCCCCCAGCGGGATACCCAACAACCTGATGCCTTATATCGCGCAGGTCGCGGCGGGCAAGCGCAGCCATCTCTCGATCTTCGGGGACGATTACGACACGCCCGACGGCACCTGTCTGCGCGATTACATCCACGTGATGGACCTCGCCAATGCCCATGTCACTGCGATCGATTACGCAGTCCGGAACACCGGCGCGCGCGCGTTCAACGTCGGGACTGGCCAAAGCTACAGCGTGAAAGAAATGGTCGATGCCTTTGCACGCACCTCCGGCCGTGCGATCCCGTTCAAGATCGCGCCACGCCGCGCAGGCGACATTCCCGTGATGCGGGCCGATCCAAGCCGGGCTGCGACCGAACTGGGATGGCACGCGCGCCACGGCCTGGACGACATGACCGCCAGCACATGGGCCTGGCAATCGGGCAATCCGGATGGATATGTGGACGGCTGGTAATCCCCCCAAAGAGCTGGATAAGTAAAATTTTCGCGGCAAGAGAAACGAGGAGATTCCGAATGATGGCAAGCAGATACACAGAGGCGCAGATTATCGCGATCCTGCGCCAAGCCGAAGGCGGTGTGCCGGTCGCGGAGCTTTGCCGTGAACATGGCATGAGCATTGCGTCGTTCTACATCTATGGATGTCTCTCCCATTGCAAGGTTTTCGCTGATCTGTTCCGCCGCCAGGTCCCAGGTTGCAAACATCTATCCGGCGTCACCGGTCGATGGTGCGCCCAAATGGGATTTCCGCGTGGTGAGCCTCAACAAATGGTCGGCCTTAAGAGGCCATTATAAAAGCCAGGTTCCTCACACACCGGAGG
>JBBSJO010000385.1:0-2295 GCA_038257185.1 Rhodobacterales bacterium
CGACGGCTATCTGCATTTCGCCGCGCGCAACGACGATATGATCATTTCCGCTGGCTACAATATTGCCGGGCCAGAGGTCGAAGCATCCCTTTTGTCACATCCTGCCGTTGCAGAATGTGCTGTTGTCGGTCAGCCTGATGATGAACGTGGGTGCATCGTGGCGGCCCATGTCGTCCTCGGCGCAGGCGAAGTTGGGGACGAAGACATGGTAAAACTGCTGCAGGATCACGTAAAGGCAGAAATTGCGCCCTACAAATACCCGCGATCCGTTCATTTCGTGAAAGAGTTGCCCAAGACCGAGACCGGCAAGATTCAGCGGTTTCGGTTGAAATGACGAAAAGAGAGCGGTGGCGACAATCCTGTATCCTGATCCTCGGCCCTTTACCGATTGGGGGCCCGGGTATAATTCTTACCCAAATCTGTCCATCTGAAGGAAGTGACCCATGAGCACCCTTTGCTACGCCAAGATGACCTGTTCGATCGGTATTCATGTTCTGTTGGAAGAGGTGGGCCAACCCTACGATCTGCGTGTTGTGAATTTCGCGAACAAGGAACAAAAAACGCCTGCGTATCTGGCGATGAACCCCAAGGGCAAGGTGCCGGCGCTGATACGTGATGACGAGACGGTCCTGACCGAGTTTGCGGCAATCGCCACGTGGCTGGCGATGACCAACCCCGACAAAAAACTGCTGCCGACTGATCCCGAAGGGATTGCGCGGACGCTGGAAGCGATGGATTTCGTCGTCGGCACGATCCACATGCTGTCGTGGCGGATGTTCCGCCGTCCCGACGCCTACTCGGATAATGTCGATGAACACGCGCAGATCAAGGCACGGGGCAAGGCCGCGGTGATGGCAGGGTTGGACGTCGTCGATCAATCGCTGGAGGGTAAGGATTGGCTGGTTGATGATTTCAGCATCGCTGATGCAGCCCTCTATTATGTGGAACACTGGGCTGGCGCATTTGCTGGCTGGACGCTCCCCCATAACGTTGCAGCACATTTTGAACGGATGAAGAAACGGCCGTCCGTGCAAGCCAACATCGCGCTGGAGGCCTCTCTTTAAAAGCAGTCGCGTCATTATTTAATGATATCGACGTCGGGCCTGGCTGACGTTTTTCACCAATGCAGCGTGCCTTTGCTGCCTTTCAACGCGCCCCGCAGGTTGGACGTCACCCAGCCGCCGTAAAAATCACCCGGTTGCGGAATGACGCGCTCCTCGCCGACAAAACAGGCGTCCATCAGCCCGGCGTATAACGCAACGTGGCCAGCAATGCCCACAAAGCCGGATGTCGGGCGAGCGTAGGACCATGCCGCGCGCTTTACGACTTTGCCAGCCATCACGACATCGAAATACTGCGCTTGCCCTTTCCACTCGCAATAACTGCCGCCACCGACAGGGATCAGATCGGCACGGATGGCGTCGCGCGGGAGGTAATAGGTCGGCGCGTGGTGCGTCTCGAGCACGCGCAGGCCCTTGGTGGTCTCAGCGGCGACCTGATCGGCGAGCATCACCCGCAGGTGCTGCGGGACATCCTCAAGGCCGGGCGGGCGCGGATAGTCCTGAACGTTCTCGATGGAAAGCATCTGCATGTCTGTCTCCTGTATATGCGGACCGTGGGTCAGAATGTGACAAAGTGGGTGTCCTCATCGGCGACCGGTGGGCCGCTGAAGTCCTCTGCATCCGGAATGCGGCCAAAGGCGATCTTGGCACCGACATAGCCCCCGGGCACCTCTGTCTGTGGCCCCATCGACAGCGCCTGTGGTCCGAGTTTCGCCCGCAGACCGTCCATCAGATCGCTGACCTTCTCCCACTTGGCGCGGTCGGCCGTCTGCGATGCGCCACCTGACACGCCGGGGGACGCCGCGAACAGGTCGCCCATGACATCGGCGGTGGCGATCAGGCCGTGGATCATCACGGTGACTGACCGCGGCTGGAAAGGCAGCCTGCGCTCCGCCTCGGCAAGCCCCGCGCCAAGGGTTGACATGAAGGTGTGGTCGTCGCGGGCCGGTGCGAAGGACCCTTCCCAGTTCCACTGCGCGACATCGGCGCGCTGGCCCGACGCGTTTCGATTGCCGCGCCCTCTGAAACTGAGCGTCAGCTTGGTCGCACGCACGTCGGCGCGGCGCACACGGCGGCCAGCACTCTCGGTCAACAGGCGTGCGCAGATCTTCACCTTCTCGGGATTGCGCCAGTCCTGTGGCAGGATCCGGCTGTGGCCGAACATGCTTTTCTTCGTGGCCGGGCGTTCCGTGTGATAGCCATGCAAGCCGTTCCAGAACCGCTCTCCTTCCAC
>JBBSJO010000386.1:0-2263 GCA_038257185.1 Rhodobacterales bacterium
CTGTTGTTGATTGTGTCGATTACTGCCTGCAATTCGCTCCAGCAAGACGAGGAAACGCCCGGATCCCCGATCCCAGTGGCAAGCATGAACATCGGGCTTCCGTCCGGCCCGGCCACCAGAGCGCAAGTCCTGCGCGGGCGGGCGCTGGCGGTGAATCGCGACTGCGGTGCCTGCCATGGCGGCCAGCCCAATCCCGCAGCGGATGGCTGGCTGGCCGGCAAGTCGGGCGCTGACGACGCCGAGTCGCTGGGTCCGTTCCGCGTCTGGCCCAGCAACCTGACGCCGGATGACGACACCGGGCTGGGCCGCGTCAGTGCGCGGCAGATATTCAATGCGTTGCGATACGGGCTGCGCCCGGGCATGACGCCTGACGTCGAAATCACCTCGGCCACGCCCGGACAAGGCAACCACCCGACAAACCCCAACTACCTGTCGCCTGCGATGCCCTGGCTCAACTGGCGCTATATGGCCGACGACGAGTTGTGGGCGATCGCCGCCTACCTGAAGCATGGCTTGCGGCCGGTCAGCCATCGCGTCCCGCCGAGTCAGTCGCCGCCCGATCACTGGGCGAGCGAGTTCACCGTGGAGAAGGTCGGCACCCATCTGTTGCCGCCGTTTCCTGCGCAGAACGAGCAGTTGGGTGATCCATCGCGAACCGAGCAGATGTTGCGGGGCAGGACGCTGGTGGCATCGGTCGGGTGCGCCGCCTGCCACGGTGGCGCGGTGCATCCGGGCCAGGACGGCTGGCTCAGTGGCGCCAGAAAGGGCCAGGCCGGACTGGAGGTTTTCACCATCGGCGCGTTCAAGACCTATCCGCGCAACCTGACATCCGACAACGCCACCGGCATCGGCCGTTTCAGCGAGCGGCAGATCTTCAATTCGCTCCGCTACGGTCTGCGTCCCGGCGACACCCCCGACGTGGAGATCACCTCGTCGACGCCAGGCCAGGGCAACCATCCGCTGCATCCCAAGTACCTCGCGCCGCCCATGGTGTGGCCATCGGTGCGGCACCTGCCCGACGAGCAACTGTGGGCGATTGCCGCCTACCTCAAGCACGGCATCAAACCGGTCCGCAACCGCGTGCTCGACAGCGAGGGCCCGGCGGATTTCTGGGCCAGTTCGTACACGGCGGAGAAGATCGGCACCCTGCCGTCGGCGCCGTTTCCGACCGCGAACGAGCTCGCGCTGCGATAGCTTCCTCACGCGCGCAGGCCTCCTCTGTCCGCGAACCAGGCACCACGACCATGAACGCTCCTTCGACCAGACTTGCCGCCGGCGCTGCCTTTCCGGATCTCACCCTGCCCCGGGTCGGTGGTGGCGAGCTGTCACCCGCCACCCAGGACGGCTGGCGCATGGTCGTGGTGTATCGCGGCAAGCACTGTCCGCTGTGCAGGAAATACCTCGATACGCTCAACGGGCTGCATGCAGGCTATCGGGACGCGGGCATCTCCGTCATCGCGGTGTCCGGGGATCCGCTAGAGAAGGCCGAGGCGCAGGTTGCGTCGCAGGGCTTGGCGTTCGCCGTCGGTTACGACCTCAGCGTCGCGCAGATGCGTCAACTCGGGCTGTATGTTTCCGAGCCGCGATCGCCGCAGGAAACCGATCGTCCGTTTCCGGAGCCGGGCCTGTTCGTGATCAACCCGGACAACCAGTTGCAGATCATCGATATCTCCAATGCGCCGTTCGCCCGGCCCGACCTCGCATCGCTGCTCGATGGCCTGAAGTTCATCCGGGACAAGGACTATCCGATCCGCGGCACGCTGGCGCCGTAGCGGCTGCAGGAGAGTGCACGTTCTCCCAAGCTGTCGAGAAAGTGCACTCCGCTCCTTTTTCTGCAGCTCGGGAATCCACCCGCTCATATCGCGGTGAAAAGTCGACTCTGACCCGGGTTCTGTCGACGCTGACCCGGGTTCTGCCTCTAGCGCGCGACGGGCGACGCGGGTGCCGCGGGTGCCGCGCGGGCGGACGGCGCGGGCGCGGGCCTTGGTGGTGGCGGCATGGCGACAATGATCGGCGCCGTATTTGGCCTTGTTGTGTACTTTGTCACTTTTTACGGGATGACGGCCGTATTTCCGTGGTTCGCCTCGGCACGAGGTTGGATTTCAATCTTCGCGCATGTCATGTACGGCGCGGTGCTTGGCCTGACCTATGCATCGATCGCACGAAGAGTCCGGTGAGCCCCTGAGGCGATCCAAGCCAGACAAGGACATAATCTTCCCGGACCTGGGCAGCTGCGCGGGTTGCAGTCGGAGCTGGCGCACGC
>JBBSJO010000387.1:0-2253 GCA_038257185.1 Rhodobacterales bacterium
ACGCTCGGCCTATCGCAGCCCCAGCCACAACCGCGCGGTTGGCGGTGCGACTGCTTCCAAGCACATGCTGGGCGCGGCGTTCGATATTGCAATGTCGAACCATGATCCCGCCACTTTCGCAGAGGCCGCGCGCGCCGTGGGCTTTCTCGGCTTCGGCACCTACCCCCGATCTGGCTTCATGCACATCGACCTCGGCCCCGCGCGATCCTGGGGCGAGCCGTTCCCCGCACGCGCAACGCCTTTTGTGCCAGAAGCCTCGCCCGCCCGCGAGGTGCTGGCCGAGAGTCGCACCCTGAAAGGCAGCGGCACGGCTGGGTTGGCGACCATCGGCGCAGCAGGTGTGGAGGTGGCGCAGGACGTCCTGGCCGAAACCCAATCCGCCATCCTGCCGCTGGTGCCTTACCTCGACACCCTGCGCTGGGTATTCATCGCCGTGGCTCTGATCGGCATCGCCGTCGCCATCCACGCCCGGGTCGACGACTGGAAACGGGGCCAGCGGTGATGGGCGTCATCACCACGATCCTCGCCAGCGGCCCGGCGCACAAGGCGCTGGGCCTGCTTTTGGGCGCCGTCACCATCGCCCTGTTCCTTTTGAACCTCCGGCGCACCGGTGAGCGCGCCGGGCGGCTGGCCGAGCGTCTTTCATCATCGGAGAAAACACATGAAATTCAACGTCAGATGTTGGACGCCGCCAGCCGTCGTCCCGCTGATCGCGATGCTCTGGCTCAGCGCCTGCGCGATGGTCGGTTCTGACGTACAAGCGCCCTGTCCGCCCGCCGTGGAATATAGTGCCACCGACCAGGTCCTTGCCGCGGCCGAAGTCAGCGGAATGCCGGAAGGCGCGATGGTGGTGCGGATGCTAAGCGACTATGCTGTCTTGCGCGATCAGGTACGGGCATGCATGTGACCGCCGGGCCGGGCGCCAAACCGACAAGAAGTACAAGGCGTCTGGACAATTGGATGACCGACGCAGTGGGTGGTGAACTGCCGTTCGCTGCGATCTGCACGAGTGACCGCAGTGCGGACAAAGCGCCAGTTCGCTGAAACTGTGCCAAAGTCCGATTTGGGGAAGTTGTTCAGCAAACGGTGGTTTTAGGGCTAAAGACGCAGATGTAGCGAACGGCAGGAATGGGTGCTATGCATCAAATCAAATTGAAGTCGCGCCTGTTCGACACGTTCTTTGTCGGCTGGACCGCTTGGTTCGCTTTGGGAGTGCTGGTCTTCTGGCTAGTTGGGTCGCCGCGAAAGGCAATTAGGGCAGCAACCCGTCTGTGGGTGCGCGGGGCGCTGTTTGGGCTGAAGCATGTCGTAGGGCAGGATTATGCCGAGGTGGGTCGCGATCTGATTCCGGCAGAACCCTGTCTCATCATCTGCAATCATCAATCCACTTGGGAAACGCTCGCGTTTCTGGTACTCTTCCCTGACGTAGCCATTGTCGCAAAGCAGGAACTGCTGCGGATTCCGGTCATCGGTTGGTACCTGCGAAAATCACCGATGATCATCATTGATCGGGAGAGCGGATCCAAGGCACTGAAGGCTATGCTGAATGAAAGTCGTGAAGCGCTTGCCGCCGGTCGTTCGGTCCTCATTTTCCCAGAGGGGACACGTACGAAGGAGCGGGATCCTATTAGGTTCAAACGGGGGGTGGAGCTGCTGTATGCAAAGCTGGGAGCGCCCGTACTGCCCGTCCTCGTGAATTCGGGCAAATTCTGGGGGCCTAGCGGATCAAGCAAACGTGGTGGGACAATTACCGTTTCGTATTTGCCTCCGATCCTCCCTGGGATGCCGGCTGAGCTATTCGTTCGAAAGGCAGAGGCGCAGATGGAGGCAGAGCGACTGAGATTGATCTAACCTGCCTCATCAGGTGATTAAATTACACCAACGCTCACTTGGGCAACGAAAAATTACGATATCAAATTTTTGATTTACTCCGAGAGGCAATCGTTTGGAACGTTAAAATCAAAGTCCCGCTACCAGCCGTTGCCATGGTCAAATACGACCGTTTTCGAATGAGTAAGAGCCTTCTGCCTTCTACCTTCTACCATTCAACAGACGGTGGTTTTTGGGAGACCGTGAATGTCCGCTCCGCCCGCAAAGCTGCCCTGAGACTACACCTAATCGGAAGGAGCAACACATCGCGATGTCGTTTTCCATAACGCGCGTCTCCGCAATCTGGGGGAGCCTGAACTCGAGTTTCTGGTTCGTGCCCGCCATGATGTGCGCGGTTGCGGTCGGGCTGTCGTTCTTGCTGAT
>JBBSJO010000388.1:0-2241 GCA_038257185.1 Rhodobacterales bacterium
AGCGCCGACCGCATCCCAAGCATGTGCTGCAATTGGTGCTGTATTCCGATTTGCTGGCCTTGGTGCAGGGTTTAGCACCCGAACATGCCCATGTGGAACTGGGCAATGGCGAGCGGGCAACGCTGCGGCTGGCCGATTTCGTAGCCTATGCCCGGCAGGCGCGGGAACGGCTGGAGGCCTTTGTCGCGGCACCAACGCTCACGCGCCCCATCCCCTGCGCCGATTGCGGGCTTTGCCGCTGGGCGGATCATTGCGGAGCGATCTGGCAGGCCGAGGACAGTCTGTTCAATGTAGCCAACATCAGCCGCGTTCAGGTAAAGAAACTGGAGGCCGCTGGCGTCCGAACTCTTGAAGGGTTGGCAATCCTCAACCGTCCCGTGCGCGGCATGGCCGAAGGGACGCGGGCAAGGCTCGTGACGCAGGCGCGGCTGCAACATGCCCGCAAGACTGGCGATCCCGCGCATGAACTGCGGGTTGCTGATCCCGGAAAAGGCTTTGACCTTCTGCCTGAACCGCAGCCGGGCGATCTGTTCTACGACATCGAGGGCGATCCGCACTACGAGGGTGGCCTTGAATATTTGCACGGTGTTTGGTCCGACGGCCAGTTCCGGGCTTTCTGGGCGCATGACCACGCGGCCGAAGCGAGGTCACTGGCTGGCCTCTTTGACTTTTTTCGTGCGCATCTAGCGAAACATCCGCAAGCGCGCATCTATCACTACGCGCCTTACGAAATCACGGCGCTGCGCCGCCTGACCACGACCTATGGCATCGGCGAAGCATTCCTCGACCGCCTGCTGCGGGAACGCCGCTTTGTCGACCTCTACGCCGTGGTCCGAAGCGGGCTCATCGGATCGGAGTCGAATTATTCGATCAAGTCGATGGAAGCGTTTTACGGCCTCAAACGGGAAGGCGAGGTCAAAACGGCCGGTGGCTCAGTTGTCGCTTATGAACGTTGGATCGAGACCGGCGAGCAGCAGATCCTCGACGAAATCGAGGATTACAACCGTGTCGATTGCGTCTCGACCGAACAGTTGCGCGACTGGCTGGTGGGCATCCGTCCTTCCGGCCCGTGGCCGGTCATCGGCACGAAGGACGAGGGACAGGAACAGCAGGCCGATATCGAGGCGGACGACCTGCGCGCCCTGCTTACAGGCTCTGATCTGCCGCAGGATCGTCAGGACATGCTGTTCAACCTTGGCCTATTCCATCGGCGCGAAGCGAAGCCTGCGTGGTGGGCGATCTTCGACAGCCTCGGCAAGGACGAAGACGACCTGATCGACGATCTTGACGCGCTGGGCGGGCTGGAGGCCGTTGGCCCGGCAGTGCCGATCAAGCAGTCAATGGCCCGAACATACCGGTTTCCTTTGCAGGAAACAAAACTGCGCGACGGCAAGAAGGCGAGCATCCCTACGCCGGAGGGCTTCACCGGCGTCAACATCGAGGCCTTCGACCGGAAGGCGCGCGAGGTCACGCTTAAGATCGGTAAGGCGCGTGCCGATCTGCTGGCCGAACGGCTGACCCTGCATCCGGACAAGCCGATCGACACCAAGGTCATCGCCGCCGCTTTGCGCGACGTGATTGCGGATCAATGCGGGGGGCGGAAATTTACGGCGCTGGAGGATCTTTTTTCGCGTAACGCCCCGCGTCTGAGTGGCGGCACAGGTGCCGATATTTTAAACCACGTCGATCCTGTCGCGGGCACCATCGCAACAGTCGCGCGAATGGAAAACACTGTGCTGCCAATCCAGGGTCCGCCCGGCACCGGCAAGACGCATGTCAGCGCCCGCGCAATCCTGTCGCTCGTCGCGGCGGGCCACCGCGTCGGCGTCGCATCTGCCAGCCATGAAGCCATCCGCAATGTGCTGATGGGCTGCCTTTTGGCCCTCGAGGACGATGACCTGCCGATCACGCTGGAGATTGCGCACAAGGTCAGTAGCGATGACGATGGTTACCCAGAAGGTATCGACGCAATTATCCGGCCCACCAGCAACGATGACCCCGCGCTGGCCGCGGCCGATGTCGTCGGTGGTACCGCCTTCTACTTCGCGCGCGATGAAAACATGCAGGCCTTCGACTGGCTTTTTGTGGACGAGGCCGGGCAGGTCGGTCTTGCGAACATGCTGGCGATGGGCCGTGCCGCGCGCAACATCGTGCTGGTCGGTGACCCGCGCCAGCTGCCACAGGTGATCCAGGGCGCACATCCGCACCCGGCGAACCTGTCCTGCCTCGACTGGCTTCTAG
>JBBSJO010000389.1:0-2232 GCA_038257185.1 Rhodobacterales bacterium
CCCCTATGGCGACAACTCGTTCGATGGCGGCTACACCCAGCACGTCACGATGAATGTCCCGGATCGAGGTGCCTTCTTCAGCGAGGCGTTCCGGGTCCTGAAGCCGGGGGCGTTCTTCGCCCTGACTGAACACGGGCTCGGCGAAGTCGGTGATCCGCACCACCCGGTTCCCTGGTCGGAAGACGGAAGTGGGGCTTACCTGATGCGCCCCGCCGATACCATTGCAGCATTGGAAGATGCAGGTTTCTCGAAAATCACGGCCACCGATATTGGTGAAAAGCATCTCAAGGGTTATCACGCAGTCATTGAGCTTGCGGAAAAGGGCGAAGCCCCTGTTTTCGGTACGCATATACTGTTGGGGAAGCAAGCTCCCCAAATCGTCCGGAACGCTGCGCGCAATATTGAAGAGCGAAGAACCCACCCAGTTCAGATCCTTTGCTACAAGCCCAAATAAGATTTTCTCGGGTTCTTCGTCTCAAGGTCTGATTCGTCTCGCAAACCCGACATCCAGCCGCAATCCCGCACGCAATTGATCCAACGCCTCACAGCATTTCTGGCCTGAACCCGCAGCAACCAAAAAGGGGGCCGCCGGTGCGACCCCCTCTTGCCATGGGGATGGTCATTTCCCGGCCCCTCCAAAGGGCCGGAACGCAGATCAGCAGTGCACCGCCCTCTGGCGATCGACCCAACCGCCTGTCGCCATCATGCGGTCTTCGAGCACGAGGCACTCGGCGAGGAAGGCCGCGTCCGTGGGGCCCAGCACGTCATAGCCTTCGGCGGCGTCGTTCAGAAAGCAATCCAGCGCAGTGGTGTTCACCGGGCAATGGACCAGCGCGCCGCCTTCGGCATAGATCACCTGCTCCTGCGAGAAATAGATCGCGATGACTTCGATCTGCTGCGCAGGGCGGGCACGGTGGATTCCGCGCACCCCTTCGAGGGCTGCCGCAGGGATCACTGCGAAGGGGTCGCCGTGCAGGTCGTGGGCCGCGTCGCATTCGACCACGACACCCTGATCGGGCAGAAGGCGCAGCGCCGTGCGGTTGTCCAGCGCACCGACAGGGACCACAAGCGGCAGTTGGGCGATGGAGATGTCACAGGCGTTCAGGCAGACGATGCTGCGGTGGATCTCGATGATTTCCTGCATCCCGTGGTCGAAGGTCAGCACCATGTCGCCCACGGCCAGCGCGTCGACGGCGCGCTATCCGAGGTTCGAGGCAACACGGGTGCCCGCCATCAGACCATGTGCGAGAGCGGCAAGACCGCCGTCATAGGCACCCGACATCTCTGCCGTGCGGCGGTGAATCTCAATGGGCTTTGTCTTCCATCCGAACATCTCATCCATCCCCATGGTGATGCGCATCTGAAGGTGGCGCAGTTGCAGTTACCCTTACGAATTGGAGCGATTCGCGTGACGGGGACGGGTCCGGAAAACGGCCCGATTGAGGCATTGCTGCAAAAGCCGCCAACAATTTCGGTAGGTCGGGCAGAATCGGGACCGGAATGCGGGTTAATGGGGGGTCAGGGTTAATGCGGTGCCGCGGATTCGAACCGATAGTTGAAGCGTGTAATATCCTCGGCACAGCAGTCGGCCACGATTTGGCTCAGGTCGGGGGTGAAATAGGGTCGGTACTCCGTCTCCCGGTCGGATCGATTGATTTCTGGCAGGGTCAGCGGGAAACCGAGGTGGTCGATCAGGGGGGCGGCATCCTTGGCGAAATGCTCCAGCCGGATGTAGGCGGCGCAACGTTCCTGTCCGGTCGCATCTCGCATGTAGCGCGCGGCGGGCCAGTCGCGCAGGCTGGCTTGCGTGCCCGCGTCTTTGAGGAATTCCGCGAAACTGACCTGCCGGGCAAGATGCACCGCCGGGTGGTCAAAGTCCTGCTCCCGCAGCCAGTGGTAATAGCTTACGACCCTGTCCCATGGGTTGCGGACGAGGGTGAAGCAGAACATCGCCTCAAGCGCCTCCGGCAAGACCAGCCCGTCGATGTCCGCCAGCGTGGCATGTTTCCAGAGCCGCCCGCGCGTCTGCACATCCTTCATCCGCCGCCGCCGCCTCAGCGCCTTGGGCGTGTCACCGAGCATGATGTCGTCCTTCATCGCCCGCGCCTCCAGCGCCAGCGCCAAGGAGGTGCCCCCGGTCTTGGGGATGTGGACAAAGACGTAAGAGCGGCCCCGGCTGATGATCATCGCGGCACCTTTGGGGCGCGCAGCGGCACGGGCGTGTTGGACCGC
>JBBSJO010000390.1:0-2229 GCA_038257185.1 Rhodobacterales bacterium
CCGGCACGGCACCTGCACGATCTCGTGGGCTGGAAAAGCCTCGCCGAGCACGCGGGCTGCTTCCGCGTCGGCGGAGTCGTCGTAGGCCGGCATCAGCACTGCGCCGTTGACGATCAGGAAGTTGGCGTAGGAGGCGGCCAGGCGCCGGCCTTCGTCGATGATCGGTTGCGGCCAGGGCAGCGGGAACAGTCGGTACGGCGAACCTGCCGTGGTGCGCAGGGTCGCGAGTTCGCCCGCCATCGCCTGCAGCTCCGCGTGGTGCGAATCCTGCGGGTCGTCGCAGGACTGGAACACGATGGCATCGTCCGGCGCGAAGCGGGCCAGCGTGTCGATGTGCGCGTCAGTATCGTCGCCCTCCAGGTAACCGTGATCCAGCCACAGCACCCGATCCTGCCGAAGCCACTCGCGCAGTTTGTCCTCCAGGTCGTCTCGTTTAGCCTCCGGGTGACGTTCGTGGAAGCAGCGCCAGGTGGTCAGTAGCGTTCCCGCACCGTCCGTCTCGATTGCGCCACCTTCCATAGCAAAATCAATGGATTGAACGAAATAGTTATGAAACAGCTGCATCCCCGAGAGCTCGCCGACCAAGCGGTCGTCGCGGGCCGCCTGGAACTTGCCGCCCCAGCCGGTGAAGCGGAAATCGAGCAGCTTGAAGCCATGCTCGCCGCGCAGGGTGATCGGGCCGGTGTCACGCAGCCAGGTGTCGTCGTATTCAGCGGGAACGAAGCGGACGCGGTCCATGTCCACGCGCGCGGAACGCAATCGCGCCTCTGCATAGGTCTGCAGGTCCTCGTCCTCGGCGCAGATCACCACCGGTTGGAAGCGCGTGATCGCCGCGACCAATGCCACGTAAGTGTCCTCGACAGCACCCAGGCGCTCTGCCCAGTCGGTCTCGCCGTGGGGCCATGCGAGAAGGATCGCGGACTGCGGTTCCCATTCGGCCGGGAATCGAAAGGCATCTGACATGGGGGTCACCGGATTGGGAGCCTGGGCCCGATCTCGTCGGGGCTGGAGCGCTTTGCGACCGCGTCGATGACGCGGTCCTTTTCGAAATAGACGGTGAAACCGGGATACACCCAGCGGCTGATGCGAGGCCACTGGCTCCGCTGCCCGCCACGCGGCTCCAGTTTTTCCGCCGGAGCGCCAAAGCTCGACTCGACAGCAGCTTCGGTCATGCCCCGCGCCGGCATTCGTACGCTCTCGGCACGCGAACGATCAACGAGCAGTATTTCGGCCGAAGCCGCGCCTGAGACGAAAAGCAGGACAGATATTGTAAAGGCTTGAAGGGAAGCCATTGACTAGGTCCCGCGAGAAGTGATCGAGGGTCTTTATAACAAAGCGCAGACAACAAAAAACCGCCCGGAGGCGGTTCAGTGGGCGATCCGGTGCTGATGACTCAGCGCTGGCGGGCCTTGAATCGCGGGTTCGACTTGCAGATCACGAAGACCTTGCCGCGACGACGGACCACCTTGCAGTCGCGGTGGCGGTTCTTCGCCGACTTCAGGGAGGACAGGACTTTCATGACACACCTCGGGAATATGGGCACAAGCAAGTAAGCCGCGCATTCTAGCGGGGTTTCGGTGCAAGGTTCAAGTGGGTCGGAGCCGGCTGATCTTGCCCGCCAGCTTCGAGGCCATCACCCGGCCAGTCATAATGACCGTCTCCCACCACCTGACCGGATCCGCGCATGCCCGACACCGTCCCCGTCCTCACGATCGATGGCCCCTCGGGCGCCGGCAAGGGAACCGTCAGTCGCCTCGCCGCGACCCGACTGGGCTGGCACTACCTGGATTCGGGCGCGCTGTACCGGGCGGTGGGCGTGGCCGCCAGCTGGGCGAACCTGGACGTTTCGGACCCGGCGGCGCTGGTGCGTTGCACCTTCGACACCAAGGTGGACTTTGTCGAGGCGGGCGAGCGGGGCCTGCGGGTCCTGATCAACGGCAGCGACGCCACCGACGAGATCCGGCTTGAAACCACCGGCGCGGTGGCTTCGGCTATCGCGGCGTTCCCCGAGGTCCGCTCGGCGTTGAAGGAGCGTCAGCGTGCTTTCCGCCGGCCCCCGGGACTGGTGGCGGACGGGCGCGACATGGGGACGGTGATCTTCCAGGACGCCCCGAACAAGGTTTTCCTGACGGCCAGTGCCGAGGAGAGGGCGGAAAGGCGCTATAACCAGTTGAAAGACAAAGGGGTTTCCGTTACCTTGGACGGTCTGTTGCGCGAGATCCTCGCCCG
>JBBSJO010000391.1:0-2218 GCA_038257185.1 Rhodobacterales bacterium
TAATCGGCCTCCATCGATCTTGCCTCATTGCTGATGCCAAATAAAATGCAAATGGATACCGTGAAATGGCAAGCTTTAGAATCCATTTGCTGCCTTTTCATTGATAATGAGATCCACGTAAGTGGGGTTAGGACTAGTTGTTTCTCTCACGAATGCCCCGTCACGGTAAACGTGTTCTCTGCCGCCGTTATACGCCCGAATGGTTTCTAGATAGATAACGCTGATCGGTAGCGCCGGGGCAGGCAGCCCCGAGATCCGAGTAAGATACTTAACGGCATTCTGAAGCTTTGTTTCTGAGAGTACCGTCCAGCCCCGTTGCACGTTGTTCTTCCACCTTGCTGCTCGTCTATATTTCAACGTGGGGTCCGTCAATTGGGCAATCCCGTATCCGTTATCTACCACAGCAAACAGAGCTTGGACAGGCACCTGATGCGCCCTATCGGCGCTGACGGTCGCTAGTGTTCCCCAGAATGCAGAAAGCCGGCCCGATTGGGCCGGCTTTTTGTGTTGGAGGTCTGCGATGTGCCCGCTTGGGGGCAATTTCCCATCCTCTGCCAACGCGTCCCCGGCAGCCGGTCGGCCGCTGGCGTGATTGGTTGGGACGAAGCCGGCGAACGCCGGCTACGCGGTGGGTTCGGGTTCTCGGTAGAGCCCGCGCGTGACATCGACGATCCATCGTGCGCCACGTCGGATGGCTTCGCGGGCGCGCGCGGCAGCGCGGCCGAAGGCGCCGCCGAGGAAAGAGCCGGCGCTGCGCATGAGGTCGAGCCAGGCATCAAGGTCGAGGTCGAGCCGATCGAGGATGGGCGCGAGGTGGGCGGGAATGGCTCCGCGCTTGCCGCTGCGGATAATGCGGCCGGTCTCGTCGACCAGGGTCAGATAGTCATCGAGGGCGATGATCGCCGGGGCGTGGCCAGCGGTGACGCGCTCGATGGGCGCGACCCAGACGCCGGCCTCGCGCCCGGCGTCGCGGGCCGATTCGGCCGCGTGGCGCAGGCTGGGCACCAGGTCGGCGGCGTCGGGTTGGGCAAGCAGGGCCGCCGCGCGGTGCTGCGCCTGACGGGCGCGGATGCGATCCTGGATGCTGGTGTAATCCGAGGTTTCCGGGCGATCGGCGATGGCGGCGCGGATCGGGTTGAGATCGACATACGCCATGCAGGCGAGGACGGCGGCGTGGTCGAGCAACGGCACGCTCTGGAAGCGGCCTTCCCAGAAGTGGCCGGTGCAGCGGTCGGCGCGGTTGGCGCGGCGGGCGAGTCGCTCCTTGATGCTTTTCATGAACCACGAGAGCGAACCCAGGCGCGTGCGGGTCTTGGCGACCCAGGCGGGATCAGCGGCCCGCGCCGCGAGATCGGGTTCGCTCCAGGCGACGGGGCTGCCATCGGCGCTGGTGCGGGGATGGGCAATCGCCCAGCGGCGGGTGACGGTGTCGGCGGCCCACTCGCTGACGCGCTGGGGATCGGTGCGGACGACGAGGTGGAGGTGGTTGCTCATCACCGCGTAGGCAAGGACGTCGACGGCGAAGGCCGCGGCGGCGGTGCGGATGGCATCGCGGACCCAGTCGCGGCGGTGCTCGGCGTCATCGCCGCAGAGGAAGGCGCGACGGACGCAGCGGGAGATACAGTGGAAGCAGCCGGGGGCGCTGTCGTCGACCAAATGTTTGCGGGCCACGGGCATGGCGGCACAGGATAGGGTTGTAATGGACCCATATCAAGGGGCTTCTGTTCCTTCGGGAGGGGAGAAGGTGCCTCAGATGCATGTCCACGCATGTTCACAGGAGGTATTCTCCCAATGCCGATGTCACGGAACGATGAAGTCGCCAGCCGGTACCGCACTACCCCTGGCGTTGTGTTCCTCTCCCAAGAACAGTGCGCGGCCGAACTGGCATTGGCCGGGATGAAGCACGTACCGCCAAGCTACTCCTGGGCCAAGCGCGTGTTCGGTAACAGCAGACTCGACCCGGTCGATGCCCGCTTCTGGATCAACGTGGCGAGTACTGAGGCGCACCGCTTCTCGCTGATCAAAACGCGACAGATGCTGTTGGATCGCGTCTCTGACTTCAAACAGCCCGATGGATCCTACAAATTCCCGTGGGGCTCCGAGGATGACCCGGCAAGCGCGGCCGCGTTCAATCAGCTGGATTTCTCGCGCATGCTTCCGCTGTGCGTGAATGGCGAGTCCGACCTGTGGCACGTCTGGGATCTGGGGCGGATCTCAA
>JBBSJO010000392.1:0-2187 GCA_038257185.1 Rhodobacterales bacterium
CGCGTATTCGCGATGGAAATCAGCCCGGCCTACATCGATGTCGCCGTCGAGCGCTGGCAGGCCGACACTGGCCGCGACGCGATCCTCGATGGCGATGGCCGAACTTTTGGGCAGATCAGAACCGAACGGCTGGGCGATGACGTTGACGTTGCCGCCGTAGCCACTCCTTCTCCTTTGATCCCCGCCGCGTGAGGCCATGAATGACCTGGCTCTACATCCCACCGGACGCGCTTCCGGAACCGGAGGCGCATGCCTCTTCGGCCTGTCCCTCTGCTCCGGCGCAGGCGGGCTCGACCTCGGGCTTACCATCGCCATCCCCGGATATCGTGCTCTGGGCTATGTCGAACGGGAGACCTACGCCGCAGCCACTCTCGTGGCGCGGATGGAAGACGCGGCCCTGGATCAAGCGGTTGTCTGGGACGACGTTGGAACTTTCGACGGCCGACCGTGGCGCGGCGTGGTGGATATCCTTTCAGCCGGGTATCCAGGCAACGAGGCGCAGACTGCCGATCCGTTCATCGCAGCCAAGATGGGCGCGGCGAACACGCCCGCTTATCGCGGCACGGCCTATGTCGTGTTCGAGGATCTGGCACTGACGACCTTCGGCAACCGTCTGCCGCAGCTGTCGTTCGAGGTCTTCCGCCCGCTGGCTGATCCCGACACCGCCGAGGGACTGGTGAAGGCCGTCACCCTGATCCCGGCCTCAGGCGAGTTCACCTATGCGACCGACGCCATCCGCAAAGGCAGCGC
This sequence comes from Rhodobacterales bacterium, assembly GCA_038257185.1. Taxonomy (GTDB): domain Bacteria; phylum Pseudomonadota; class Alphaproteobacteria; order Rhodobacterales; family Rhodobacteraceae; genus Sulfitobacter. The sequence goes on from JBBSJO010000392.1 coordinate 751, forward strand.
CGGTGCAACAGTTGCCGAGAACCTGAACGCGCTGCCCGACCAGCCGGACATCGTGGTGGCGCTGGACCGGATGCAGGCCGTGGCCCCGGCGGTCGAGAGCGTCAGCCTCGTGGTGGCGTGGTTCGGCGATGATCTGCGCGCGGGCTCCTGCAAGGTGAAGCCCGGCGTGGAAGTGGCCTCCAAAACCACCACGCCCGCCAACTGGTCGGTGAATGGGGTCAGCCGGGGCTCCGCGCATCTGGTCAGTCGCGATGCCGAGGATCGCACGGTCTATGGCGGCACCCCTGCGGATTTCACGGTGGTTCAGGCGATCCAGGAGATGAAGGCGCGCGGGCTGCGGGTGACCTTCTATCCATTCTTGCTGATGGATGTCCCGCCCGGCAACACCCTGCCAAACCCCTACAGCGCCAATGCCGCCACGCCGGGCTAGCCTGCATTCCCTTGGCGCGGCCGGGTCACCTGCTCCCCGGCGGCCGGTTTTGCGGGAACGGTGGACAAGACCGGCACGGCCGCAACACAGGTCACGGCGCTGTTCGGCGCAGCGACGCCTGGCAATTTCAACGTGTCGGGCGAGACGGTCACCTTTACCGGCTCGCCGAGCGACTGGGGCCTGCGCCGCATGGTGCTGCACTACGCGCACCTTTGTGCAGCAGCGGGCGGGGTCGATGCCTTCCTGATCGGCACCGAGATGCCAGGGCTGACCACCATCCGGTCTGGGGTCAGCAGCTATCCCGCCGTCACCGCCTTCAAGACCCTCGCGGCGGACGTCAGCACCATCCTTGGTTCTGGCACCAAGATCGGCTATGCGGCCGACTGGTCGGAATACTTCGGCCACCAGCCGGGCGATGGGTCTGGCGACGTGTTCTTCCACCTCGATCCGCTCTGGTCGGATGCCAACATCGACTTCGTCGGCATCGACAATTATCTGCCGCTGTCCCATTGGCGCGACGGCTTTGACCATGCCGACGCCCTCGAAGGCTGGCCCGCGATCTATGACCGCGCCTATCTGCAGGCGAACATCGCGGGCGGGGAAGTTTTTGAGTGGTTCTATGCCAGCGCCCCTGACCGGTCCGCGCAGATCCGCACGCCTATCACCGACGGTGCGGCGGCCAAGCCTTGGTTCTTCCGCCCCAAGGATATACGCGCCTGGTGGTCCGAGCCGCATTTCAACCGGCCGGGCGGGGTGGAAAGCGGCACGCCGACGGCATGGGTGCCGCAATCCAAGCCCATCCGTTTCATCGAACTCGGCTGCCCGGCAATTGACCGGGGCACCAACCAGCCGAATGTCTTCTTCGACCCGAAGTCATCGGAGAGCTTAACGCCGTATTTTTCGCGCGGCTGGCGCGACGACGCGATCCAGCGCGCCTATTTGGAGGCAAGCTATCTGCACTGGGGCGATCCGGCCAAAAACCCGATCTCCAGCGTCTACGGCGGCCG
>JBBSJO010000393.1:0-2158 GCA_038257185.1 Rhodobacterales bacterium
GCGGTCCGCCAGCCGGCGCAACCCGCTCCATGTTCCGCCGACGCCCGAGCAGGCGGCGTGGCGGCATGTCACCGGCACGTTCCGCGCTTTAGCCGAGTGGGCATCGGAGGGGAACCTCGTCCTTGCCCGCAAGGGCATGCGTCAGGCCCGGGACACCCCGTTTCACGACCTCGATGCCAACGCCATCGCCCAAGGGTCGGCAGCGTTCACAACAATCAAGGAGTGGTTTGATGCTCGATAGCCAATCAGCGGGCTTTGCCGAACGGGTCTGGGGGGTTGCCTCTCAACTCGGGAACAACGCCCCGAAAATCGCCGATGACATGATGGAGGCGGCCTTTCCGCTCACCTGTACGCAGGCGCGGCAGGAGGGTGCGATGCGGATGCTGCGCACCGGCATCATCACCGAGGTAAAGCGCATCCTGCGCAACCGGAGCGACATTCTGAGCCAGTCGGATTTCTCCGAAATCTGCGAGACCTTCACCCCGTTTGTCCAGGATCTGCGCTCGAAGTCCTACTTTGTGGAAAGTGCCGAGGAATACGTCGCGATCCCGGCCCTCATTGCGGAACCCGAGCTCCTCGACGATGCCCGTCGTTTCATGCGGCGCAAGGGCAAGGAATGCCTCGACGAAGCTGACCGACTGGATGCGCTCTACGTCGCGGTGACTGCCGAAGGTTCTGATGCGTTGCAGGCGCAGCATGAGGTGTCGGCATGACCGGCGCGCTTCCGATCATCACCGCCGACCAGCGGCTGGCCGAGGTCCGCGGCGTCAAGGCCGCAATCTTCGGCAGGAGCGGCGAAGGCAAGACCACGCTGCTGCGCACGCTCAGGGCCGGGACCACGCTGTTCTTCGACCTCGAGGCGGGCGATCTCGCGGTGGAGGGGCTTGCCATCGACACGATCCGGCCACGGACCTGGCGGGAATGCCGCGATTTCGCGGTGTTCATCGGCGGAGCCAACCCCAGCTTGCGCGAGGATCAGCCCTACAGCCCGGCGCATTTCAAGGCGGTCTGCGAGAAGTTCGGCAACCCGTCCGCCCTCGACCGTTATGACACGATCTTCGTCGACTCGATCACCGTGGCGGGGCGGCTGTGCTTTCAATGGTGCAAGGGCCAGCCCGAAGCCCTGTCGGAAAAGACCGGCAAGCCCGACGTGCGCGGTGCCTACGGGCTGCACGGGCGCGAGATGATCGCCTGGCTGACCCATCTTCAGCACACGCGGGCGAAGAACGTGATCTTCGTGGGGATCCTCGACGAGAAGCTCGACGACTTCAATCGCAAGGTCTTCGTGCCGCAGATCGACGGTGCCAAGACCGGATTGGAACTGCCCGGCATCGTGGACGAAGTGCTGACCCTGACCTCGTTGCCGGACGACAAGGGTGTGCCGCAACGTGTCTTCGTCTGCCAGACCCAGAACCCCTGGGGCTATCCGGCCAAGGACCGCTCCGGCCGCCTTGCCATGCTTGAGCCTGCCCATCTGGGCCAGCTCATCGACAAGATCCGCCAGCCCCTGCCGATCGACGCCCGACCGCTGCTGATCTCAGCGCCCCGGATGCCGACGCCCGCCACTCCCCCTCAGCCTGATCCCACCAATTGACCCACCAACTGAAAGGAACCGCCATGACCGGTATCTGGAACGATTTCAACTCTGCGCACAGCAACGGCAACGTCATCCCGAAGGGCACGCTCGCAAAGGTGCGCCTGACCCTCCGCCCCGGCGGTTTCGACGATCCGACCCAAGGCTGGACCGGTGGCTATGCCAAACGTGGTGCCACCGGCGCGGTTTATCTCGATGCCGAATACACCGTGGTCGAAGGGCCCTATGCCAAGCGGAAGATCTGGTCGCTGATCGGGCTTTACAGCCCCAAGGGCCCAGATTGGGGTAACGCAGGGCGCGGATTGATCAAGGGCATCCTGAATTCGGCGCGCGGCATCGCCGACAAGGATAATTCGGCCCAAGCGCAGGCCCGCCGCCGGATCAGCGGCTTTGCCGAGTTGGACGGGATCGAGTTCATCGCCCGGATGGACATCGGGTCCGACACCAATGGCGAGGACAAGAACGAGGTCCGCTCAGCCGTCACGCCCAGCCACCGCGATTATGCGCAGCTGATGGGGCAGGTTGGGTCTGCGTCGATGCAGGGCTACAGCCAGCCCCCTGCAA
>JBBSJO010000394.1:0-2141 GCA_038257185.1 Rhodobacterales bacterium
GTTCCCCTCGATCCGGAAAGCTGGATTGAAGACCGCAAGGTCCGGCTGACGGATGGGTTGAACCGGTTGGCGAAGGCGGCACGGTCGGGCGCCATCCCCGGCGGCTCCATCGAAAACGGCATCCTGAAAATCGACCGTCTGACCGCAGCCGTGCCAGAGACCGCCGAGGCTCTGGTTCTCGATCTCTACGACCGCCTGCCCGCTGTGCGCATTACCGATCTGCTGCTGGAGGTCGACGATGCAACTGGCTTCACGGATGCCTTCACGAATGTGCGCACCGGTTCACCGTGCAAAGATCGCATCGGGCTGTTGAACGTCTTGCTCGCCGAGGGCCTGAACCTTGGGCTGAGCAAGATGGCCGAAGCCACCAACACCCACGACTACCTGCAGCTGTCGCGTCTGTCGCGATGGCACATCGAAAGCGATGCCATCAACCGGGCGCTCGCAGTGGTGATCGATGCGCAAGCGAACCTGCCCATGGCCAAGTTCTGGGGTGGCGGCGTCACCGCGTCCAGCGACGGGCAATTCTTCCCGGCTGCCCGGCAGGGTGAAGCGATGAACCTCATCAACGCGAAATACGGCTCCGAGCCGGGCTTGAAGGCCTATACGCATGTCTCGGATCAGTTCGGCCCCTTCGCGACCCAGAACATCCCAGCCACCGTGAGCGAGGCGCCCTACATCCTCGACGGGCTGTTGATGAACGAAACAGGTCGCAAGATCAAAGAGCAGTACGTCGACACCGGCGGCTTTACCGACCACGTCTTTGCCGTCACCTCGCTGCTGGCCTTCAGGTTTATGCCGCGCATCCGCGATCTGCCATCGAAGCGGCTCTATCTCTTCGACCCGGCCGCAGCGCCCAAGGAGTTGCGAAGCCTGATCGGCGGCAAGATCAGGGAGGGCCTCATCGTCCAGAACTGGCCGGACATCCTACGCGCCGTGGCCACGATGGCGGCGGGCATCCTGCCGCCCAGTCAGTTGCTCAAAAAGTTCGCGGCCTATCCCCGCCAACATGAGCTGGCCGTGGCCTTGCGCGAAATCGGCCGCATCGAGCGCACACTCTTCATCATCGACTGGCTACTTGATGCCGACATGCAGCGCCGTGCCCAGATCGGTCTCAACAAGGGTGAGGCCCATCACGCCCTGAAAAACGCCCTGCGCATCGGGCGTCAGGGCGAAATCCGTGACCGAACCCCCGAGGGGCAGCACTATCGCATGGCCGGCCTCAACCTGCTGACAGCCATCATCATCTACTGGAATACAAAATATCTCGGACAGGCAGTTGCGGCACGAAAACGTGCCGGTCTGGATTGCCCTCAGGAGCTTCTGGCGCACATCTCGCCCCTCGGATGGGCACATATCCTTCTCACAGGCGAGTACAGGTGGAAAAAACAACCCGTTACCGCCTTATGATACGATCCTGCCCCCTACCGGAATCCACCCCTAACTCACCGCTCCCAGACCACCGCGATCGGACTTCAATCCTTCACCGCTCTGATGGATCACCATACGTTCGGCTGGGAACGGCCTGATCAGCGCGAAAGCCTCATCGGGTGTCCCGGTAAGCCAGGTGTCGTAATCAACTGGGTCCACGATGAAAGGTGTGCGGTCCGGATGCGTCTGCCGCGTCAGCTCATTCGGGGTCGTTGTGACCATCGAGGAGGTGACCAGCTCGCGTTCCTCGCCGCCTCCGTAGTTGCCCTTGTAGGCGCGCCAGAGGCCCGCCAAGGCGAAGGGCGGCCGTTCCTCATCACCCAGGACGCCGAACCAGACATAGGTCGCCGGGTTGCGCCCCTTGGCCTCACAGAAGCTGGTAGCGGGGATCAGGCAGCGGCGATCTTCGAAGCTCTTTGTCCAGACCCGTGAGCTGCGCAGCTTGTCGTCGCGCGCGTTGTTGACGGCCTTCGGCTGGATCGGCTTGCCGGTCTTCTTCGACATCTGGGGCATGACGAAGCCCCAATGCGCGTGTTCCAGCCAGCGCGCGCCGTCGGCATCGACTCCGACAATGGGTGCCATGCCTTTCGGGAAGATCGACGGCAGTGGCTCCGCGTTACCCAGTCTGTCACGCGCGGCGTCCACAGCGAAAAGCTGACGCATGGCGGCCGTGGGCATGGTGTTGGAAAAGAGATTGCACATGGCAGAAA
>JBBSJO010000395.1:0-2120 GCA_038257185.1 Rhodobacterales bacterium
ATAAAGCAACCGACGAGAGGAAAGATCATGTTGGGAATTTTTTCAGATACATTCTTGCTGGCGACGTTGGCACCTCGGCCCGGCCGGCATATCAGGCTGCGAGATGTGCCCGACCTCGATGGCAAGAAGCGGAAGCATTGGGGGTCGCGTAGGAAAAGTCGCTACGTCGATCCCTCGTCCCTCTAACCAGACCAAGGCGCGCGGCCCATTCAGGGCCGTACCGCCCAACTGCTGAAAGCGACAACGATGACCGACACAACCCGCAACCTCGCCGCCCAGGCACCCCGCCCCGCGTTCCTGCTCAAATGGGTCGCTTCCATCCTGCAGATCGTCGGCTACGCGGCCACGGCCTTCGGCCTTTATCCGCTGAACATCTGGTTCTTCCTCGGAGGTCTGATCGGCTGGTTCATCGTGGGCGTGCTCTGGCGCGACCGTGCGATCATGCTGATCCACATCATCGCCTTCGCCGCCATGATCGCAGGGTTGCTGGCGGCCTATGTCGTGGCCTGTAGCAAGGTCCGGGTGTAGTCCGACTTGGGATTGTCATAGAGGTCAGCGGCGTCACCATATTCCACCACATCGCCGCGCTTCATCACCATGACCTTGTGTGACATCGCCCGCACCACCTTGAGGTCGTGGGAGATGAAGAGGTAGGCCAGCTTGTACTTCACCTGCAGGTCGCGCAGCAGATCGACGATCTGCACCTGAACCGTCATGTCGAGCGCGCTGGTGGGCTCGTCCAACACCAGCAGCTTGGGCCGCAGCACCATGGCCCGCGCAATCGCGATGCGCTGGCGCTGCCCGCCAGAGAACTCGTGCGGGTAGCGGTCCATCGTGGCGGGGTCGAGCCCGACCTCCATCATCACCTCGTGCACCAGCACCCGCTGGTCGCGCCCCTGATCGACCCCGTGGATGCCAAGCCCTTCCGAGATGATCTGGAAACAGGTCATGCGCGGGGAGAGCGACCCGAAGGGGTCCTGAAACACGATCTGCATCTCCGCCCGCAGACGCCGCAGCTCGCGGGTGGACCATTTGCGCACGTCCTGCCCCTTGAAGGTAATCCCGCCGTCGGAGGTGATCAGCCGCATGATCGCAAGCGCCAGCGTGGTCTTGCCCGACCCGGATTCCCCCACGATGCCCAGCGTTTCCCCCGCGCGCACCGAAAGCGTCGCATCGTTCACCGCCTTGACGTAGCCCGTGGTGCGCCGCAGCAGGCCCGTCTGGATCGGGAACCAGACCTTGAGATAGTCAGTCCGCAGGATCTCCTCAGCGCTTTCGGGGACCGGAACAGGGTGGCCGACCGCTTCGGCACTGAGCAGTTTGATGGTGTAGGGATGCTGCGGGTTGTCGAAAATCTCAGCGGTCGGACCCTGTTCGACGATCTCGCCCTTCTGCATGACGCAGACGCGGTCCGCGATGCGCCGTACGATCCCGAGGTCGTGGGTGATGAAGAGCAGGCCCATGCCCTCGCTGTCCTTGAGATCCTTCAGCAGGTCGAGGATCTGCGCCTGGATCGTGACGTCCAGCGCCGTCGTCGGCTCGTCGGCGAGGATCACCCGCGGCTTGGTGGACAGGGCGATCGCAATGCAGATGCGCTGGCGCATACCCCCGGAGAGCTGGTGCGGGTAGAGCCGGTAGCGCCGTTCGGGGTCGGTGATGCCCACCTCGGCCATCAGGTCCACGGCGATCGCGTGCGCCTCGGAGCGAGACTTGCCGAGCTTGCGCAGGGGTGCTTCGGCGATCTGGTCTCCCACCCGCTTGACGGGGTTCAGCGCGGTCAGCGAGTCCTGGAAGATCATGCTCATCGTGTCGGTGAGGCGCCGGCTCAGGACCTTCGGCGCGAGCCCGCTGACGTCCTCGCCATCGATGAGGACCGTCCCGCCCACCCGCTGGGCGGGATGCGGCAGCAGGCCGAGCAGTGCCCGGAGGGCAAGGCTCTTGCCCGATCCGGACTCGCCGACGAGACCGACGGCTTCCCCGGTGCCCACGGACAGCGACACGCCGCGCACCGCGTGCAGCCGGCCGTGCGGAAGGGGGATGTCGATGGCGAGGTCACGGACCTCGAGCAGGTGGGCGGTCACTGGTTGGCCTTCTCGACGATTCCGTCAGCAATCAGCGCC
>JBBSJO010000396.1:0-2110 GCA_038257185.1 Rhodobacterales bacterium
GCGCAGGTCGCGGTTGGTATCGCCTATATCTACATTCCCGGATCGGCGGGAAATGTCGGTATCGGCGCCGGGATTTTCCGGCCCCAGGGAACTGGCTGGGCGAAGACGGCGGATATCACGGAACTCTATGGCCAGCAGCCGCGCAATCTGGTGTTCGGACCCGGCCATGTGGATCTGGTGACGACGATGCCCGGTCCGAATGACCCGCGCTGTTGTCCGACGGGGGAGGCGGGGTGGCGGATCGACCTGACGACAGGTGCGACGGTTCGGCTCTACTGAGCGGTGATCGCCGCGTCAGGCGTTCTGACCCGCCAGACGACCCGAAAACAGGCATCCGCCCAGAAACGTCCCCTCCAGCGCGTTGTAACCGTGATAACCGCCCCCTCCGAAACCGCAGACCTCTCCTGCAGCATAGAGCCCTTGCAGCACGTCGCCCTTGGACGTCAGAACGCGGCCCTGAACGTCGGTGTGCAATCCGCCCAGCGACTTGCGCGTCAGGATGTTCAGGCGCACGGCGATGAGCGGGCCATTAGCGGGATCGAGGATCGCATGGGGCCTCGCCGTGCGGATCAACTTGTCGCCGCGATAGGCGCGCGCACCCCGGATCGCGGTGATCTGCGCATCCTTGGAATATCCATTGTCGAGTTGCAGGTCGCGGGCTCTGATCTTCGCACGGATGCGGTCCAGCGACACCGGCGCATCAGGGGTGAGCCGGTTCATCCCCGCCACCAGAGCATCGAGTCCCTCAGCGACGACGAAATCCGCGCCCTTGTTCTTGAATGCCTCTACCGCCGGAGTGGCACCCTTGCCCAGCCGTGCCTTCAGCACATCGCGCCAGCCGCCGTCTGTCAAATCCGGGTTCTGCTCTGACCCCGAAAGGGCAAATTCCTTCTCAATGATCTTCTGTGTCAGGATGAACCAGGAATGTTCACCCGCCTGAAGGATGCGTTTCAGCGTCGACAGAGTGTCAAACCCCGGCAGGCAGGGCGCTTCCATCCGCTCGCCCTTTGCGTCGAACCACATCGACGATGGGCCCGGCAGGATGCGGATGCCGTGATTGGGCCAGATCGGGTTCCAGTTCTGCACCCCCTCGCAGTAGTGCCACATTCGGTCCTCGTTGATCAGCCCCGCGCCCGCTGCCGCTGCGATGCCGTGCATCTTGCCGTCCACATAGTCCGGTACGCCTGCCACCATGTTTTTCGGAGGGGCACCGAGCCGGTCCGTCGGCCAATGCGAGCGGACCAGATCGTGGTTGCCGCCGATGCCGCCCGTGGTCAGGATCACCGCCTCCGCATGGTGCTCGAAAGCCCCGGTCACTTCGCGTGACGTGCTCTCTCCCCGCGCGGAGGTACTGTCTTCCAGAATATCGCCCCGCACGCCGGTCACGGCACCATTCACCGTGATCAGTTCGGTGACACGGTGACGGAAGTGAATGTGCAGCTTGCCGCTGGCGGCATGCTCAGCCATCAGTTTGGCGAAAGGCGCCACGACCCCGGTCCCTGTTCCCCAGGTGATATGAAAACGCGGCACCGAATTGCCGTGGCCGTCTGCTGCGGCCCCGCCACGTTCGGCCCAGCCCACGACGGGAAACCAGCGCATCCCCAGCCCGTGCAACCATGCGCGCATGTCACCCGCAGCCCATTCGACGAACCGCTCCGCCAGCTTGCGGGGGTTGGCATCCTCGGGTCGGTCGAACTGCGCCGACCCCATCCAGTCCGACAGCGCCAGTTCGGCACTGTCGCGGATACCCATGCGGCGCTGTTCAGGCGTATCCACCATGAAGAGCCCGCCGAGAGACCAGAAGGCCTGCCCCCCGAGGCTTTGTGGCCCTTCCTGATCCAGCATGAGCACTCTGCGACCGCGCAAGACGGCCTCATGCGCGGCGACCATGCCGGCAAGGCCCGCACCCACGATGATCACGTCCGGTTTGAAATTGCTCGCTGACATGGCGTTTCCCCCTGCCCCGACCCTAGAGCGCGTTGCGCCTAATCAGTTTCGTATCCTGCGGCTCTGAAGAAGTTGTAGCATTCTTCATCAGTGAAGAGGTCGCAGACTTGGCCAACCGCGCGCCAGAGGTCTTCGTATGTCCGTGCAGCTGCCCTGCGGATGA
>JBBSJO010000397.1:0-2050 GCA_038257185.1 Rhodobacterales bacterium
GGCTGGTCCGGTCTCTCGTGACTGGCCAAATAGCCGGGTGATGCCACCGCCACCAACCGCCAATCGGGGCCGATCCGCACAGCGATCATGTCCTGCTCGATACTCTCGCCCAGCCGGACCCCGGCATCAAATCCGTCCGCGACGATGTTGCGGAAACCGCTGTCGATGCTGAACTCGATGGCGATATCGGGATGGGCTGCAAGAACCGGTTTCAGCTTTGGCCAGACGACGCTCTGGAATGCATGGTCCGAGAGCGTCAGGCGGATCGACCCCGACGGCGTAACGCGCAGGGCCATGAGGGCGGCAATCTCGTCCTCGATCGCAGCAAAACGCGGCGTGATGGTCTTCAGCAGGCGTTCTCCGGCAGGGGTCAGGGCCACATTCCGCGTCGTGCGCGTCAGAAGCGGAAACCCCAACCGCGATTCCAGATTTTGAACCCGCTGGCTCAGCGTCGATTGCACCACGCCGATACGGGCCGCCGCCTTGGTAAAGCTGCGCAGTTCCGCCACGGCCTGAAACCAGACAAGATCGTTGAAATCCTGTTTGCGCATGATGTCCTCCTGTCGGGCTGCCGCATGATTTATCGGTCTGGTCGATAAGTCCATGCGGAATGGACTGACTAATCGCTTGGCTGGATTTGGTTTAACAACCCATCAATCGAAACGCTGGCGGGTCAGCTGCGGTCCGGATCACGACACCGCAGGTCCAAAACAGCGAAGGGAGCAAATCATGCTGCGCACCACACTGCTGTTTCTGATCCTTACAGGAGCGAGCTTTCCCGCGATGGCCGAAAACCGTATTCGCATCACCAGCGGGGATGGTTCTGTCATCGCGACGCTGAACGACACTCCGGCGGCGCAGGCGCTGTTGGCGATGCTGCCGCTGGCGTTGCCGATGCGCGACCACCTGCGGCAGGAAAAGACCGGAACGCTGCCGCAAGCCCTGCCGTCTGCCGTGCGCCAGCGCGACTTTGCGGCGGGCACCCTCGGGCTGTGGAGCACGGGTGATTTCGTCATCTATTACCGCGCGGGGCGCGTGCCACCACCGGGGATCGTGATCCTTGGCGAAGTTCTGGACGACGTGTCGATCTTTGATCACGCCGATCCCGTCACCGTCACGATCGAGGCCGTGGATTGAGCCTTTGTGGCACCCAGTGTCCGGGCTGATCGCGAATTTTGAACACATGCAGAGAGATATCATGAGCAACAACATCACAGGCAAGGTTGTCGTCATTACAGGCGCATCGAGTGGCATGGGCGCGGCGGCGGCGCGTCATCTGGCAGAACAGGGCGCAAAGGTCGTCCTGGGCGCCCGCCGCAAGGACCGGCTGAAATCGCTGGTTTCGGAAATTGTATCCGCAGGCGGCGAGGCTTTGGCGGTGCAGACCGATGTGACAGATCTGGCCGATGTTCAGGCCTTGGTCGACGCAGCCGTCAGCACGTTTGGCCGCATTGACGTTTTGATCAATAACGCGGGCCTGATGCCGCTGTCACCTCTCGAAAGCCTGAAAGTGGACGAATGGAACCGGATGATCGACGTGAACATCAGGGGCGTTCTGCACGGTATCGCCGCGGCGCTGCCACACATGAAGGCGCAGAAATCGGGACAGATCATCACCACGTCATCGGTCGCAGGGCATTTGATCTTTCCGGCGTCCGCTGTCTATTCGGGCACGAAATTTGCGGTCCGCGCGATCTGCGAAGGTCTGCGGCAAGAGGTGAAGCCTTACAACATCCGCACCACGACCCTGAGCCCCGGTGCCGTCAAGACCGAACTGCTGGACCACATTTCGGACGCAGAGGTCAAGGCTGCCAACAGCGATTATGTTGGTCAGGTCGGTATTTCCGCCGATAGTTTCGCGCGGATGGCGGCCTTTGCGATCAGCCAGCCAGAGGATGTGGACGTGAACGAGATCATCTTTCGGCCCACGGCGCAGCAGCTTTGATCTTGATGCCCGGGCATCCGGGGTCGCCGCGTGACAGAACCTCTCGATTCTGCGCTGCTACGGGATAGGATAAGGCAAACGGCCCGCAAAGGCCCAACACCGTAA
>JBBSJO010000398.1:0-2042 GCA_038257185.1 Rhodobacterales bacterium
CATTTTCAATGCACTGCCGGGCAGCGGGCAGGCGATTGCAAAGCAATCTGCCGAGAGGGTGCCGCACACCGTAAAACGGCGTGACCAGAAACTGCTAGTCGACCTTCAGCATCAGGTCGAGGTTCAACGCCGTCTCGCCTTGCGGCGCGTAATAAAACGACGACCGCGAGATCGATAGCAGGCGGCACTGCGCCCCGACCGACAGCTTGGGGTGGGTCCGTTCGATCATCCCGCGCCTCACTTCCCGGCCCAAGGCTTGAGCTTTCGTGACAAAAAATCGTTGGCGACGGCCAGCTCTCCGATCTTTGCATGAAGGTCGCGAACTGTGTCTTCGGCAATCTCAGCTGTCGCCGCCGCCTTGCCCCCGCGCTCAAAAATGCCCGCAGCCCCCTCCAGAAGTGCCTTCTTCCACTGATGGATCATCGTCGGGTGGACCTCATAGGCGGTCGCCAATTCCGACACCGTGCGCTCGCCCTTCAGCGCTTCCAACGCCACACGCGCCTTGAACGCCGCGTCATGGTTCCTGCGTTTCGACATGTTCTGATCTCCTCGAATTGGGGATCAGCAGACCTCAGATCGTAGCTTCCGTCACTGTCCGATTTTCGGGGGGTAGCTCACATTACCTCTTGCCAGGTGCCGATGGGCAGTTTGGTGCACGCGCACGTCAAAAGAGGAAAGATCAAGTCAACAGGTTGATTACGTCCGATGACGCCAAGGTGCGGGCGCTGTGGGACGAGTGGCCAAACAAGGATGAGCCAAGCCGGTTCCTGCTTAAGTACGACCCGGAGACACTCTGAAGACCAACTGGCGGAAACCGAGGGTCAGAGGGGTTGGGTACTTGCCCCCCCTTGGCATGGTTCCTCCCCGGCCCCGAACGTATGCGGGGGGGCGCAGCGCGGCATTTCGCTAGCGACAGGCATTTTCACCGGGGAATCCAGGCGGAATCCAGTACGCACAAGACAGTTCAATAAATTATTCAATATCAATATCTTACCGAATCACGATCTCGCCGTGCTGGATTCTTTTGCGGAATCCAGGGAATCCACTTTGTGGAATCCACCTTGGTCGGAATCCAGGCAGTGGAAGCCACCCTTTTCGATGCGTGTCGGATTGGCCAAGGCCACGCATGCGCACAGACGTCAGCTACCGTTCTGATCCGCCATGACAGCTTGCGCACCTGCTTCGAAGACCAGTTCGGGCAAGACCACTTCCCACTCATTGCGGCGCAGCAGGTGGTGATAGTCCTCGCCCCCATCCTCGCGCCGCCAGTTCAGGATGGCTGCGACCTCGCCGCGCAAGAAAGTCGTGCCATCGGGTGGTGCAAAGGCACGTGACAGCCGGGCAAGGGTTTGGCCCTGCGCGTTGTCGATACGCCAGCGATTGCCATCGCAGATCAGGTGAACGGCGTCGCCGGGGTGGGTGGCGGCGATGGCCTTCAGCGAAGGATCGCCCAGCTTAAGACGCCCGGCGAAGGACAGGTCCACCAACTTCGGGTCAGGTGGCACATAGCGGAGGTGGGCGCGCGGCAGGGCGGCGGTGTCGGGGGTGACGCGGCGAGGCAGGATCGCGTCACCGGATTGGACAAAGGCATGGAGCCCATCGGTCAGGATGGTCAGGGTCGACCGAGCCCGCGTCATGGCGACATAGAACAGGCGGCGCGGAGCGTCGGCGTCTTCGCCGCGCGAGGGGCGGTCCCAGCCGCCGTTCAAGATGGCAACATGATCGAACTCCAGCCCCTTGGCGCGGTGGGCGGTCATGAGAAGGAGCCCACGCTGCTCGCCACGCACATCCCGCGCCCATTCACCGAACCACTGCACAAGGTCGGGCACCGGGGCGGCCTTTTCGACCAGTTCCCGCGCCAGAGTGCCGATGCCTTCGCCGATCAAATTGGTCCAGCGCGACTGCGGTTGTGCGTTCAGGATTGCCACTAGATCGGGGATAGACAGCAGCCGCGTCCGGTCAACCAGCAGGGCGCGGATAAAGCCCTGCATCTCACGCAGGCGCCAAAGGCTGGGCAGGGTTTCATTGGCCATGTCGATGGG
>JBBSJO010000399.1:0-2029 GCA_038257185.1 Rhodobacterales bacterium
ACACGCCCTTCACGTTTACCGCCTGAACCCAATCCCACTCCGCCTCGGTCACCTGATCGGTGGGCTTAGGGCTGCCAGAGATGCCGGCGTTATTGACCAGAACATGCAGCCCACCAAATCGGGCGGCTACGGCGTCGATGGCGGCTCTCAACCCCGCCTCGTCTGCAACATCGACCGGCCAGAAAGCGGCCTCATGGCCCGATGCCGTAAGGTCAGCGGCCAGCGCCTTGCCCTCGGCCTCAAGCATGTCGAGGATGGCGACCTTGGCACCTTCTTCGGCCATGCGGATTACACATGCGCGACCGATGCCGACAGCACCCCCGGTCACGATGGCAGTCTTGCCTGCAAGGCGGTTCATGGCAGTCGTCCTTTCGGTACTGGATTATTGTCTTGGCGTTACCCTGGTGCCCGGCCCTCGGCTGTGATTGGAGGAAAGTCCGTTCGGTCGTTGGTGACGGCACCAAGCAGCAGTTCCACAGTGCGGTCGGCGGCATCTTGAAATGGCTCCAGCACGAGATCGACGCCCACTCTGAACAGTGCCTCGCTGTCACCGTTACTATGCGAGGCTGCCGCGAAGCGGCCCGAGAACCCGGCCGACCGCGCCAGCTGGATCAGTGTCCGGCGGGTGTCTTCGTGGCTAAGGCCAGTGGGGTGGATCGGCACGGTCGACACCATCCACTCTGCCCCCCGAACCGGCAGTTCAGCGACGAACTCTGCGTCGCTGGCATCGCCAAAATCAGCCTCTAGCCCAAGTTTCCGCCAGCGCCGTACCGCCTGCGGGTTGAAGTCCACACCTAGCACTCTGATGCCGCGCGTGTGCAGCCGCAGCCCGACGGCCGTGCCAAAGCGGCCCAGACCAAAGATGATGACTTTGTAACCGCTGGCCGCATGAGCGCCCGCCTCGGATGGCTCTCTCGGGGTGTTCTTGCGTTCGAAGAAACCAAGCATGGGTTCGAACGCCGCATAAAGTTGGTGCGAATAGGTGATCATGTAGGTCGAGACCGCGATGGTCACGAGGCCGACCATGGTGACAAGGCCAAGCGCATCTTCGGTCACATGCCCGATCGATACGCCCATGGCGACGAAGATCAACGAGAACTCGCTGATTTGCGCCACAGTCAGTCCGGCCAGGAAGCCGGTACGCTTGCGGTAGCCCATGGCCCCCATGATCGCCAATACGATCATCGGGTTGCCAATCAGCACGAACAGCGAGAGGATGATGGCCCCAGTTACATGCGTGCCCAGAAGCGACAGGTCCAGCGTGGCCCCGAGCGCAATGAAGAAAAACAGCAGTAGAAAGTCGCGCAAGGGCGCCAGCCGGGCGGCGATGGTTTCCCGGTAAGGGGTCGAGGCAAGCGCGACACCGGCCATCAGGCCGCCAACTTCTTTGCCAAGGCCGACGACGTCTCCGATCGCGGCGAACATCGCTGCCAGGGCAATGGCGAAGATCACCAGAAGTTCGGGCGCGCGGGCGAGCCGTTCGGTCAGGGGATTTGCGGCATAGCGCACGAACAGGACGACCGTCGCGATAAGCGCAAGCCCGGACACCAGCACCATCAGTACCGACCCGCCGCCGTGCCCGCCTTCCACAGTGCCGATGCCGATGGCCGACAGCACGATCATCGCCAGCACCACGACTAGATCCTGTACGATCAGAAAGCCCAGTGCGATCTGACCGTGCAAGGCGTCGATCTCGCGCTTGTCGGACAGAAGCTTGACGATGATGATGGTCGAGGAAAACGTCAGCGCCACTGCCACGTACAGGCTGGTGACGTGGTCAAGCCCGAGCGCAAGGCCGATCAGATACCCGAAGAAGGCCGTGAAGATGACCTGCCCCAGCCCGGTCATCACCGAGACAACGCCCAAGGAGCGGATCAGCTGCACGTCCAGCTTGATGCCGACCAGAAACAGCAGCACCGCTATGCCAAGTTCGGACAGAAGGTCGATCTGTGCGTCCGACCGCACGACATCCAGCGCCGACGGTCCCGCAATCAGCCCGACTGCGATGAAGCTGACGATCAGCGGTTGC
>JBBSJO010000400.1:0-2018 GCA_038257185.1 Rhodobacterales bacterium
CATGGTAGACCTGACAGTCGCCATCGGCGCGGGCGTAGCGCTCGGCCTCGCGCTGCGCCTGCGTCGCCGCCACGCGGGGTCCGACTGGTCCGACCCGGAGAGGTGATCTAGACCCGTACCACTTCAGCCGCTTGTTCCGTCACCTCCCCCTCGAATTTCTCCTCCGAAGCATCCGCGTCGCGCTTCGTCGGCTGCACCAGCTTATCGCGGTGTTGTGGCGGCCCGTACAGGGTGTAGAACTTGAGCGCTTCGTGCCCCGTGCAGATCACATTGTGATGCGCCCCTGCCGGGACTACCACTCCATCCCCCGCCTTCAACTTGTGAGTCACGCCGTCGATGGCGATGCGGCCCTTGCCGCTTTCGATGCGGAAGAACTGATCGGTATCCGTGTGGATTTCTCCGCCCAACTCCTCGCCGGGCGCAATCAACATCAGCACCAGTTGCAGGTGTTTCCCCGTATAGAGCACGCGGCGGAAGTCGGTGTTGTCGCTGGTCTTTTCCTCGATGTTCTCGATGTAGCCGATCATGGCGGTCCTCCAATGAGAATTTCGGGCATGCTGCCCCAGCCTTCACTCTCTGCCCGTTTCGATCGTGGGGGATTGACGCAGATCAATACGCCCCGCCGCAATGCGGCGTAGATCGACAGCATGACTAAAGCCAAACTATCTACCGTCACTCCCGAAAGTGACCAGATCGACCCTCCCGCAAGCGGCGTAGTGCACGCCGTTCGGGGCGCCGTGGTAGATGTCGTCTTCGCTGATGCCGACCTGCCCCATCTCGACACCGCGCTGGTCGTGCAATGGGACAGACTCACTCCGCTGATCCTCGAAGTTCACAGTCACCTCAATCCAACGACCGTCCGCGCCGTTGCCTTCCAGTCCACCGCCGGACTGGCCCGCGGCATCGCGGTGCGGGCACTCCGTGAGGCGGTGACGGTGCCGGTAGGCGACGCGGTACTGGGACGGCTGCTGGACGTGGTGGGCGACGTGCAGGACAATGGCGCGCCCCTCCCCGACGACGTGCCGCGGCGGTCGATCCATGCAGCGCCTCCCGCACTCAAGGAACAGACTCGCACAACGGAAGTTTTTGAGACCGGCATCAAGGTGATCGACCTGCTAACGCCGATGGCGCAAGGCGGCAAGGCTGCGATGTTCGGCGGTGCGGGGGTGGGCAAGACGGTGCTGGTGATGGAACTGATCCGCGCAATGGTCGAGAAATACGAGGGCATCTCTGTCTTCGCGGGCGTCGGCGAACGTTCCCGCGAGGGGCACGAATTGCTTACAGAGATGCAGGCCTCTGGCGTGCTGGAGCGCACAGTGCTCGTCTACGGCCAGATGAACGAACCGCCCGGCGCGCGCTGGCGGGCTCCGCTGACGGCGCTGGCGATTTCGGAGTACTTCCGCGACGCCAATCACAAGAACGTGCTGCTGCTCATGGATAACGTCTTTCGCTTTGTTCAGGCGGGGGCCGAGGTGTCCAGCCTCCTCGGCCGCCTGCCGAGCCGCGTGGGTTACCAGCCAACGCTCGCCACCGAGGTAGCCGGGCTACAGGAACGCATCGCCTCCGTCGCGGGATCTGCAGTGACCGCGATCCAGGCCGTCTATGTGCCGGCGGATGATTTCACCGACCCGGCTGTTACAACGATTTCCAGTCACATGGACTGCGTGATCGTTCTTTCACGCGCGCAGGCGGCAGAAGGGTTCTACCCGGCGATCGACCCGCTGGCGTCGTCCTCGATGCTGCTCGATCCGCTGGTAGTGGGCGAGGATCACTACAAGACCGCCGAAGCCGTCCGGCAAGCGCTCGCGCGGTTCCGCGAACTGACCGACATCATTTCGCTTCTGGGGGTGGAGGAACTGGGCGCCACCGACCGCGTCATCGTCAAGCGCGCCCGCCGCCTCCAGAGGTTCCTGACCCAGCCATTCATGGTGACCGAGGCCTTCACCGGAACGCCGGGGCAAAGCGTGTCGCTTGCCGATACGCTGGAGGGGTGTCGCGGGATATTGGACGGTCAGGCG
>JBBSJO010000401.1:0-1966 GCA_038257185.1 Rhodobacterales bacterium
CTACCTCATAGGACCAGGCGCCGAGCGCGCTGGGCAATTCGATGCGGCGCAGCACATCCGTCCGACCAGCCCAAGCGCCCGTCCGCAGGGCACCTTGAAGGATGATGGGCTTGCCCGACCGCATCGCCGCTGTGGTGTCGGCGACGGCCTCTGGGGTGATATCGACACCGTCGATGGTGACGATCTTGAGACCCTGATCTGTGAGGTGGTCGACGTAGCTCGCCTCATGCTGCTTGCCGCGCTCCCAGAGAGCCTCCAACGCCGGATCCCAAACCTTGGGCTCCGGCAGGCTCCCGCGGGCGACGGCCCTGTCCAGCTCGGTGAGGTGGCGGCAATTCAGATGCCCAACCAGATCGGTGGCGCTGAGCCGGAGGTCGTCGCCATCGCATTTCATGCGCCAGTAGGTACAGTTGAGCTTGTGCGCGTCAACAACCGCCGATTTTGTCGGTAGCGAGTCCCCCTCGGACTCCCCCCAAGCACCGTTGCGGGATGTCCGGAGTTCGGCAATCCGCTAAAGTCCGCTGCTGGCGGATACCGTTGAAAAAGTCGCCTGACTGATCGGCTTGAAGAGCGGCATGATCAGGCTGTGAAGCGGTTCGCGACGCCCTAGGCCTTCAGGCGGGTGCCAGGGCGGTATGTAGCGGGATCAGGCGGGCCATTTTGCGCAAGTTCTGGGCGGTGGCTGCGAGGAGGAACTCGTCGCGGGCGCCGCAGGGACCGCGAAGGCGCAGGCGGTCCAGCCTGAGGATGCGCTTGAGGTGAGCGAACAGCATCTCGACCTTCTTCCGCTCGCGCCGGGAGGTGACGTAGGCGTCGGTCCTGGCGATGTCGCGGGCGACCTCCCTAGCGCCTTCGTGGATGGAACGCGTCACCTTCCGAGCTGGCCCGTTTGGGCAGCAGTTGGGCTTCAGGGCGCAGGCGTCGCAATCGATCTTGGAGGCGCGATAGCGGTAGGTGTCATCCGGCGGGGTCTCCGGGTGATCGGCGCGGAAGGCTCGCCGATATTGCTTCAGTTCCTTGCCGCCCGGACAGCGATAGAGGTCGGCGGCGGGATCATAGGTGAAGTCGGCTCGGGAGAAGGTCCCGTCCGTGCGGCCAGACTTGTCGATGATCGGGATGTGCGGCGCGATCCCTTGGTCGTTGACCAGCCATTCCAGCATCTCGGCCGAGCCATAGGCAGTGTCGGCGGCAAGGCGACCAGGGTGGAGATTATGCCGATCCCGGACCCGCTCGATCATGGTGCGGGCTGCGGTTAGCTCGGCCGGCCGCACGGCCGTGGAAGCCTCGACATCGACGATGACGGCGTGCTCCAGATCGATCAGGTAGTTGGTGGCATAGGCGAAGAAGGCCGGCCCCTTGTTGGCGGCGGTCCAGCGCGCGGCCGGATCCACCGGCGAGATGAACTTGGGCGTCACCGGCGTGGCCGCGCCGAACGCCGCATCATCCAGAACCGCCAGATACTCGTCGATGGCCCGGCTCGACGCCTCGGGCGGCAGACCGGGATCGCCGGGCACGCTGCGCTCTCGGTTCGCCTCGGCCTTGATCAGGCTGGCGTCCACGGCGAAGCCCTCGCCGCCGACCAGACCTTCAGACATGCACCGGCGCAGGACCGTGTCGAACAACTGACGCAGCAGATCGCTCTCCCTGAAGCGGCCGTGGCGGTTCTTGGAGAAGGTCGAGTGGTTCGGCACGGCACCTTCCAGACCCAGCCGGCAGAACCAGCGATAGGCGAGGTTCAGGTGGACCTCTTCGCACAGCCGACGCTCCGAGCGGATGCCGAAGCAATAGCCGACCAGCAGCATCCGGATCAGCAGTTCGGGGTCAATCGAAGGACGCCCCATGGCGCTGTAGAACGGAGCCAGATGCGCTCGCAGACCCTCCAACTCCACGAACCGGTCGATCGACCTCAGAAGGTGGTTCGCCGGGACATGGTCCTCCAGAGAGAAGGTATAGAACAGGGCCGCCA
>JBBSJO010000402.1:0-1965 GCA_038257185.1 Rhodobacterales bacterium
AAGCAGCGTTCCGCTGACTGGATACAAGACCCCCGCCGCCACCGGGATCAGGGCCGCGTTATAGGCGAAGGCCCAGAACAGGTTTTGCCGGATGTTGCGCATTGTGGCGCGTGACAGGCCAATGGCCTTGGCCACCCCCGTCAGATCACCCCCCATCAGCACCACATCAGCGCTTTCGATGGCCACGTCGGTTCCCGTGCCCACAGCCAGCCCGACATCAGCTTCGGCGAGCGCCGGGGCATCGTTGATACCATCGCCAACGAAAGCGACCGAACGGCCCCCACTGCGCAGCGCCTTGATGGCGGCAACCTTGCCCTCGGGCAGTACTTCTGCCACGATCTCGTCGATGCCCAGCTCGGCGGCAATGGCTTCGGCGGTGTGCCGATTGTCGCCGGTGATCATGGCGACCCTCAACCCCAGGTGATGCAGGGCTGCTATGGCCGATGGCGTTGACGCCTTGATCGGATCTGCCACGGCGATCAGTGCCGCCAGCTTACCATCGACCGCAACATAAAGTGGCGTGCGCGCCTTGGTGCCGAGATCCGCCGCTAGGTCGGCAAACTGCGCAAAGTCCAGACCAAGGCTCGCCATGAAACGGTCAGCCCCGACTTCGATGCGCAACTCATTGACCATGGCGCGGATGCCGTAGCCGGGAATAGCTTCGAATGCGCTTGCCTCTGGGACGATCAGGCCTTCAGACCGCGCAGCTTCAACAATCGCGGTCGCCACGGGGTGCTCGGAAGAGGCTTCGGCAGCGGCAACCAGCGCGAGAATGTCAGACCGTGTGAAACCAGCCGACACCACAAGATCGGTCAGCAACGGACGCCCTTCGGTCAGGGTGCCGGTCTTGTCGAGCGCAACCACACCGACCGACGTCAGGCTTTGCAGGGCTTCACCGTTGCGGAACAGCACACCAAGCTCCGCCGCCCGCCCGGTGCCGACCATGATCGACGTGGGCGTCGCCAAGCCCATCGCACAGGGGCAAGCGATGATGAGGACGGCAACGGCATTGACCAATGCGAAGGTCATCGCCGGATCAGGCCCGCAGATCCACCAGACACCAAAGGTCAGCGCCGCGGCCACCATGACGGCGGGCACGAACCATGCCGTCACCCGGTCCACCAGCGCCTGGATCGGCAGCTTGGCCCCTTGCGCGCTTTCGACCATACGGATGATCTGCGACAGCATCATGTCCGCGCCGACCTTTTCCGCCCGGTAAGTGAAGGACCCGGTCTTGTTGATCGTGCCGCCGGTGACGCTGGAACCGTCCGACTTTGCCACTGGCACTGGCTCGCCCGTGATCATCGCCTCGTCCACATAGGACGACCCGGTCAGTACAGTTCCATCAACTGGAATGCGGTCGCCGGGTCGCACTTGCAGCACGTCGCCGGGCTGCACAGCTTCCAGCGCAACTTCCACGAATTCGGCACCTTGCAGGACGCGGGCAGTCTTCGCCTGAAGTCCCATCAGACGGCTGATGGCCTCGGACGTGCGCCCCTTTGCTTTGGCCTCAAGAAACCGGCCCAGCAGGATCAGTGTCACGATGACCGCGGACGCCTCGAAGTAGACGTTTGCCGTGCCTTGCGGCAGCAGACCGGGGGCGAAGGTTGCAACGACCGAATAGGCCCAGGCCGCGGACGATCCCAGAACGACAAGTGAGTTCATGTCGGGCGCCAGCCGCACGAGGGCCGGGATGCCCTTCTTGTAGAATCGAAGGCCAGGCCCGAACTGCACGATGGTCGCCAGCACGAAGTAAAAGATGTAGAGTGGTGTCTGCCCGACCGTCATCGCCAGCCAATGATGCATTGCGGGGATCAGGTGGCCGCCCATCTCCAGAAGGAAGATCGGCAGGGTCAACCCGCCCGCAATCAGCAGATCGCGCTTCAGCCGACCCTGTTCTTCTTCCCGCGCAGCTGTCTTGTCTGAAGCATCGACATGCGCAGCATGGGGTGAATAGCCTGCACC
>JBBSJO010000403.1:0-1957 GCA_038257185.1 Rhodobacterales bacterium
CAGACCTTGTGCCACATCGACTGGCAGAGCAGCCCGTCGCGATCCATGGCACTTCAAACCGTCTGTCTCATGAAACGCTACACGACCTGTTAGCCAACGAACCTGTGATCCTGCCGACCGAAAGCTCTATTCGGACGGGGTTCGACAGCCTTGCAGCCCGCCTTGGCGTCGTTCCCAGAATCGCGGCGATCGTTGACGATATGGCCATGGTGCGACTGCTTGCCCGCGATGACGTGGGTTTGGCAATTACGCCAGCGGTCGTACTTGCGGATGAACTGGCAAACGGGTTGCTGGTCACGGCACCCTTTCAGCTGGATATCATCGAAAGTTTCTACGCCATCACGGCCACCCGCACATTCCCGCATCCGTTGTTGAATGCCTTACTCTCTGATCGGGCTATCTGACTTGCAGGAATTGTATCCGTCAGATGGGCGCTTGATGGACAGGTGTTTGACCGTTGGCCGGTTGCGCCATATCAAAGCCAGCCGCATGGCCCGCTGATAAGAGGGAGTAGGGTGTTGAGGATCACCACCAGAATATCGCGCTATCTCGGGCGGGACATGATGCGGCGTGCGGCCCAGTCGGCGGTCGCGGCTTCGGCTGCTTTCCTGATCATGCAGGCCCTCGGGATTCAGGAAATGTTTCTTGGGGTGATAAGCGCAGTTCTGATCATCACGCCATCGGTGGGAGGCACCATGGGGGCTGCCTTCACCCGGCTTCAAGCGACTGCCGTGGGCAGTCTCATTAGTCTGGTCTGTCTGTTGGTTCTGCCCGACAGGTGGAGTACCGCGGCGGCACTCGCCCTGTCGATGCTGTTCGTTGGTGGTATCGCGGCAATCCGGCCGGACTGGTCCTATGGCGCCGTGGCAGCGATCGGAATTGCCCTGCCCGGCGAAATGGGAATCGTCGAGACCGCATCGGCACGCGCGCTGGCTATCGCCGTGGGCGCCACGACAGGCGTTCTGGTTTCGCTCTTGGTATGGCCGGACCGCGCAGAGTCCCGGTTCGCACGCCATTTCCGGGCTGCCTTGCGGGCCAGTGCGACGCGTCTCGGCGATGCGCTGGAAGCCACAGCGGCAGAGCGCGATGATGCCGCACCGCCCGATCACGTCGCTGCATATCACAAGGCAGTGCAGGACGCTCAGGAGGCGCTGGGTGCGGTGAAACTGGCCGATCGCGCAGGCATGCAGCGCCATCTTGATGCGCTAAGACGGCTCTACGACTCGGTCATCATTCTTGATCGCGCGGCAGAAGCAGACATCGTGTCGACATCGACCAACGACGATCTGGTAAAAGCTATCGATCAAATGCGCCGGAACACGTGCGATGTGCTGAACGCATTGGCAAAAGGCGAACCCGTAACCGATCAGCGCACCCGGCAGATCGACGATACACTTGAGCGTCTGGAGGATGCCAAGTTTGACGATAAGCCGTCAGCGAAGCTGCACCGGAACCGAGACACGCTTTCCTTTGCGCTGCGTGAGGTCCGTCAGGCGCTTTCGAATTTAATTGAGCTTTCGCATTGAGGTCGCCCTCGGAAACCGGACAATGTCGCAGGCTTTGCTGATCTTCGCGACAAAGATATGGGATATGCCGAAGTGACATGGCACGCTTCTCTAACTTTTCCGATTTCCTCCGATTGATACGACATTGATAATTTACCCCCCCATCTGCCCCGCCGTTGTGGCGGTTCGGCCCCGGTCATCCTCCCCAAAACGAAGGGGATGCGGACGTAGAATTTTCTCAGCCGCACTATGACTGAGGAAAATTTGATGAAGATGACGAGATTTGAGCTGAACCCAGATCCTTGAGAGTCTGCGCCAGGTCGAAGGCGGCATGCCGGTGGCTGATCAGTGCCGCGCGCACGGAATGAGCATGGCGTCGTTGGAAAAATGGGGGTGCAAAGTATGGCGGGAAATTTTGCGCGACCGATGATCATCGGCATAAGTGCGTATTC
>JBBSJO010000404.1:0-1950 GCA_038257185.1 Rhodobacterales bacterium
ACCAACGCGAGGAACCATCAGTCAACAGAGCAGGCGGGGGGTGCCGGGCAGGCTCCCCATTCGCATCAGGCTTAGTGCTCCATTTCGCAAACGCTTGTAGGGATGGCGGGGGTCTGGTACCGTAGGCGCATCGGAGGAGGGACGCGATGGCTGGGCCGACCCCCATGTATCAACCGACGTTCTCTGCCGCGCAGATCGCGGCCTGTCAGGCATTGACCCGGCGGCGGAGCGCGCCGCAAGCACAGGTGTAGCGGGCGAAACTGGTACGCTTGTTGCATGAGGCTCCCGAACGAGACAATGTGGCGCTCGGCAGCCAACTGGGCAAGCATGCGAACTGGGTGCGCTCTTGGCGGAAGAGCTGGGCGACGGAGGGTTGCCGGCTGGCGGACCGGGGCGGGCAAGGGCGCAAGCCCGCTTTTCCCCCCTCGGGCGGTGGCAACGGTCGAGGCGCTGGCCTGCGCGCTGCCGACGCAGCGTGAGGAAGCGTTGAGTCGGTACAGCACGGCCGATCTGACCCGCCTGATCGCGGCGCACCCCGAGGCCCCGCCAATGAGCGCGAGCACCATCTGGCGCCTCCTCGACCAGGACGCGCTCAAGCCCTGGCGGCACCACCGCTGGCGCTACCCGCGCGACCCGCGCTTCGCGGAGCAGGCGGGCCGGGTGCCGGACCTGTACGCCGGGTGGTGGGGGGGGCAGCCGCTCGCGCCGGACGACCGCCTCCTCAGCGCCGACGAGCAGACCAGCATCCAAGCGCGGGTGCGCCGCCATCCCACCACGCCGCCGCGCCCGGGCCAGGCGATGCGCGTCGAGCACGAGTACGAACGCGGCGGGGCCGTGGCCTATCTCGCCGCCCGGGATGTCCGCCGGGGCGGGGTGATCGGGCGCGGCGCGGCCACCACCGGCATCGTCGCCTTCGGGCAACTCGTCGCGCAGGTGATGCGGCAGGAGCCCTACCGCGCGGCCCCGCGGGTCTTCTGGATCGTGGATAACGGCAGCAGCCATCGCGGCGACGCCGCCTGCCAGCGGCTCCAGGCGCGGTATCCCAACCGCATCCCGGTCCAGCTGCCGACCCAGGCCTCCTGGCTCGATCAGATCGAGATTTTCTTCTCGATCGTCCAGCGCAAAGTGCTCACCCCCAACGACTTCCCCGACCTCGCCGCCGTCGAGCGGCGGCTGCTCGCCTTCGAGGCACTGTACAACGACACCGCCGTGCCCTTCCACTGGCGCTTCACCCGCGCCGACCTCGAAGCCCGCCTCGCTGCCCTCCCGGACCTGTCGCCGCCGCCCATCCCTGAAGCGTCGGACGTGCGGCTTGCCGCCTAACCCTACTGCCGATTGCGAAATGGAGCACTAAGTTACGATTGCTATCTCTTCTCAATCCAGCGTGGTGACTGTATTTGTGGCGAGTGACGAGGCCAGTAGATAGCTACCCGTTGTAGTGTTATTGGCAGCGCCGCCACACTGCGCCCATCTATCAGCTGTCCATAAACGAGAGTCGTATTATTGTTGCGCGAATACGGCGCATAGCGTTAGCTTGTTCATAGCAACCCGGCAACCTCAAGTCTCAGCCGAGACGCAGCGAATAGGCAGCGGTCCAAGCTTCGGATGAACGCTGGAAGGGTCGATCGATGTCTACACCAGTCCTGGTCACCAAACTGTACATCCCACCACTACGACTCAAGGTTGTTTCCCGCTCGCGCCTGATCGCGCGACTGAACGAAGGGCTACACCGCAAACTGACCCTCATCTCTGCTCCCGCTGGTTTTGGGAAGACGACGCTGCTCAGCGCCTGGATTGCCGGGTGCGGCCAGCAAGTAGGCTGGCTCTCGCTGGACGCGGGGGAGAGCGACCCTACCCGCTTTCTCCATTACTTCGTTGCCACGTTGCGGACGATTACGCCGAATATCGGCGCAGGCGTCCTGAGCGCGCTCCAATCTCCGCAGCCACCAT
>JBBSJO010000405.1:0-1940 GCA_038257185.1 Rhodobacterales bacterium
AAGGCCATCGACTGGCGGGGTCTTTACAAGAACCCGGGTGCATAAATCGGGCGGTCACTGACATCTCAACCTCGAACATTTGAATCTTGGCGGGCGGTCCAATCGGGCCGCCCGTTCCGTTTCGCAAAGGATCCCGCAATGAAAAACTACGTCCAACCCGGCAATACCATCACCCTGACCGCGCCCTATGCCGTTGCCTCCGGCGATGGCCTGCTCGTCGGCTCCATCTTCGGCGTGGCCGCCGGGGATGCCGCCAATGCCGAGACGGTCGAAGCCGCGCTTGTCGGTGTCTTCGATCTGAAGAAAGTTGCGAGCCAAGCCTGGTCCTCCGGTGACAAGGTCTATTGGGACAACACCAACAAGGAAGCCACCAAAACCGCGACGGCGAATACGCTGATCGGCGCGGCTACCGAGGCCGTTGCAGGCGGCGCGGGCGATACCATCGGCCGGGTGCGCCTGAACGCGAGCTTCTGATGACGGCGTTCGCCGCCGTCGTTGATGCACTGTTCGCCGATCCCAACATCGGGCGCGAGGCGGTCTACACCTCCGATGGCGGCGCGCCCGTGCTGGTGCGCGTCGTCTCGCGGCAGGCCGACGCCATTTCCGACTTCGGCGATGCGCGGCTCTGGTCGGAAACGACACGCATTGACATGCGCGTCGCGGAGGTTCTGGCCCCGCGTCCCGGTGATCGCATCGAGATCGAAGGTGAGGCCTTCCTTATTCAGGGGGAGCCGGTGCGGGATCGCGAACGGCTGGTTTGGACCGTGGACCTGAGGCCCGCGTGAAACTGAAGCTCGACATCGATCCCGACATCGTCGCGATGATGGCAGCCGAGGTTGCGGCGGGCGAACGTGCGGTGACGGCCGCCATGCGCGAGGCTGGGACCGGGCTCAAGACTGCCTGGCGCACGCAGATCACTGGCGCGGGGCTTGGTCGGCGGCTTGCCAACTCGATCCGCAACCAGAACTTCCCGCGGTCGGGCGAAAGCCTCGATGCGGCGGCGCTGGTCTGGTCCAAAGCCCCGGTCATCGTCGGAGCTCACGATACCGGCCCGCTGATCCGCTCCAAGGATGGGTTCTGGCTGGCCATCCCGCTGCCCGCCGCAGGAAAATCCACGCGCGGCGGTCGGATCACGCCCGGCGAATGGGAACGGCGGCGCGGGCTGCGTCTGCGCTTCGTCTATCGCCGGAACGGTCCGAGCCTGCTGGTGGCAGAGGCGAGGCTGAACACGAAGGGTCAAGCCGTGGTGTCGCGCTCGAAGACCGGGCGCGGGAAAGTCACCGCGCCGATCTTCCTGCTGGTGCCGCAGGTCAAGCTGCCGAAGCGGCTGGATCTGGCGCGGGATGCCGAGCGGGCGTTGGACAGCGTGCCGGGGCTGATCGTGGCGAACTGGGTTGAAACCCGGTTCTGACGACAGTGGTCGACACGTCACCTCCGTTGGCATATATTGCCAACCGTATGCATGGAGGCGCACATGGCCACGCGAAACGTTGTTCTTACCGACCCGCAATCCGACCTTGTCGACCGGCTGGTCGCATCGGGACGCTACCAGAATGCCTCCGAGGCGCTGCGGGCGGGACTGCGCCTGCTCGAGCGAGAGGAAAGCGAGCTGAGCGCGTTGCGCGACCGGCTGAGCATCGGTCTTCATGAGGCCCGCCGGGGTGATTTCGCGGAGGGCTCGGGTGACGACGCTATCCGTCGTGCTTTCGCTGGCGCCCGGACAACGTCCTGATGTCGAAGCCGTGGCGGCTGACGCGGGCGGCGGAAGCCTCCCTGATCGACATCGCGCGCTGGACGGTTGAGACCTTCGGGCCGCGACAGGCCGATGCTTATGAAGAGGATCTGATTGCGACATGCCGTGACATCGCCGCCGGTATTGCCTTGTCGCAGGATTGCCGCAGCCTGATCGATCCGGACCTGGCCGAGGATCTGCGTTTTTC
>JBBSJO010000406.1:0-1924 GCA_038257185.1 Rhodobacterales bacterium
CAGCGGGGCGTCACCCTTCAGGTCGCGCCACATCTGCACGGCTTAGTCCACGACCTCATCTTCAGTCCGCGACCCGTCCTTTTGAAGCACCTTGCGGGGGTAGGCATAGGCAAAGACCGGTTCGATCCCCGAGGACACGTTACCGGCGTAGAGGCTGATCGTGCCGGTGGGCGCGATGGAGGTCAGCAGCGCGTTGCGGATGCCATGCTCCCGGATCGCGTCCCGCACGTCCTCGTCCATCTGCATCATGGTGCCGGAGGCGAGATAGGCTTCGGCGTCGAAAAGCGGGAAGGCGCCCTTTTCCTTCGCCAGATCGACGGAGGCGAGGTAGGCCGCCCGCGCGATTGCCTTGAGCCAGCTTTCGGTCTGGGCCGCAGCCTCGTCCGAGCCGTAGCGCAGCCCCAGCATCAGAAGCGCGTCTGCCAGACCCGTCACGCCCAGCCCGATCCGGCGCTTGGCCTGCGCCTCGCGTTCCTGCTCGGGTAGCGGGAATTTCGACACGTCCACGACGTTGTCCATCATTCGCACGGCGGTCGCGACCAGCTCTTGCAGCGCCTGCGGGTCCAGCCTGGCGGCATCTTCGAAGGGGTCCGTCACCAGCCGCGCGAGGTTGATCGACCCCAGCAGGCAGGCGCCGTAAGGCGGCAGGGGCTGCTCGCCGCAGGGGTTGGTCGCGGCGATGGTCTCGCAGTAGCTCAGGTTGTTGGCGGCATTGATCCGGTCGATAAAGATCACGCCGGGTTCGGCAAAATCATAGGTCGCCTGCATGATGCGGTTCCAAAGATCGCGTGCCTGGAGCGTGCGATAGACCTTATCTCCGAACTTCAACTCCCAGGTCCCGTCGGCCTTGACCGCATCCATGAAGGCATCGGTAATCAGCACCGACATGTTGAACATCCGCAGCCGCGCGGGGTCGGACTTGGCCGCGATGAAATCCTCCACGTCCGGGTGGTCGCAGCGCATGGTGGCCATCATCGCCCCCCGGCGCGAGCCCGCGGACATGATCGTGCGGCACATGGCGTCCCAGACATCCATGAAGCTCAAGGGGCCAGAAGCATCCGCCGAGACCCCCTTCACATCCGCCCCGCGCGGCCGGATAGTCGAAAAATCATATCCGATCCCGCCGCCCTGCTGCATGGTGAGCGCGGCCTCTTTCAGCATGTCGAAAATCCCGCCCATGCTGTCGGGCACCGTGCCCATGACGAAGCAGTTGAACAGCGTCACGCGGCGGGCGGTCCCCGCCCCTGCGGTGATGCGCCCTGCGGGAAGATACTTGAAATCCGCCAGCGCGCCGAAGAACTGGTCCTCCCAGCCCGCCTTGTCCTCCTCTACCTGCGCCAGATCCCGCGCGATGCGCCGCCAGGTGTCTTCGACGGAGGCGTCTTTCGGCGTGCCGTCGGCGGCCTTGAAGCGGTACTTCATGTCCCAGATCTGTTCGGCAATGGGGGCGGCAAAACGGGACATAGTGATTCCTTGCGATTCCGGGAAGGTTCTCAAGATAACGTATCCTGTGCCAAACCACCACACTTTGAATGTCCGGCGGCATGAACTACCTTATGTCGTGGCTCAGGGGTGAGTCTGTGGGGAAAGCTGTGGATAAATTCGTCAACATGATCAAGCTCAGCGTCGGCACCGAAAGTGTCGAGGGGCTGGAAGACTGGCAGCAGCGGCGATCCAAGCAGATCAAGGGCGGCAAGTACTACCACATCACCCGCATGTGGCCGAAACGCGAGGCGGAAATCCTCAACGGCGGGTCGATATACTGGGTGATCAAGGGAGAGGTCCTCTGCCGCCAGCACAACACCGGTTTCGAGGAGGTCATCGGTGACGACGGCATCCGCCGTTGCGCGATCCTGCTCGACGGGGAGGTCAAACGCGTTTCCCCCGCCCTGCGCCGCCCCTTCCAGGGCTGGCGCTACCTCGA
>JBBSJO010000407.1:0-1892 GCA_038257185.1 Rhodobacterales bacterium
GAAGGCCCAACCGATCACTGCCACGACCGCCAGCAGAATAGGCATAAGCCCCCCGAACGTTCCGCCCTTATTCATAACCGAACTCCCCTCAGGAATCGCCGTTGGCCTTCGGAAATTCGAAGACTGTTATTTTGCAACGCCATGCACGGGAGCATGGTTCCCGCTGCACGACAATGCTTGTCAGAAGATGCGAAAGCAGATGGCTGCCTGACAGGGAGCATAAAAGGAAGATCAGAAAAGGTCGCGCATATATCGAGGCCTCTCTCAGCTCTGGAGGTCAGGATACAAGACGCGTGCGGCACGCAAGAGTTAAACTCTGCGTGCCGCCGTAGTTTCTAACGCAACCGGGCCGGGCGATGCCGCGCCTGGCCCAAGGGAATGGCTGTCGTCCTATTCGCCGAACACGCCGCAGGCAATCCGGTCTCCTGCGGCACCGGCCGGCTGGCTGATATAGTCGTCGGTTCCCGCATGTACGATGAAGGCAGACCCGTCGTCGTCATTCATCATTTCGGGTGTCAGCATGGGATTGAAGAACTCGAACGTTGCGGTACCGTCCTCGCCCACCATGATGTTCGGAAAATCGCCCGGGTGCGGTCCGTTTGCGGCCCTCACGCCATGTTCATGGCCATCGGCAAGGTGGCCACCTGCACTGGTAAAATCAGCGGCAGAGCAATCGCCGGTTTCATGGACGTGGATCGCATGGCTTCCCGCTGGAAGGCCCACCAGATCGAGAGACAACAGGGCTACGCCGGACTCGGTCGGCGTGACCATGGCCGAGCCCATTGCCGTACCGTCAGTGCCAGCGACTTGCGCTGTCATCAGCATTGTCTCGAGGTGGGCTTCGGCGACGGCGGCTGCCGGCGTGATCGTCAGCGCGGCGATCAATGACATATACTTCATCTTGGATCCTCCTGGTTGATTTGCAGAACCAACCGAGGGTCGGGCTGCAAGGTTCCTTGGGGAGGATCCGCACCGCCGCCGCGCGAGGCACCGGCTGATGTCATCGGTCGCCGAGCTCAACCCTTCGAACTTCCGGGATTTTCCGCCGAAGCGGCAATCTTCTTGCGTGAATGAACTGAATGCTTGCCAGATGTTGTCCGACGACTGTAGCAATAAGAAGAACCTATCTGGGGGCACATCCTGTGGCTGTCCGGGTTGCAACAGGAAAGGGGCCGCAAGGGCCGGGGGAAACGTCAGCGCATTCTGGGAGGAATACCATGCAAAGAACTCGAAACAGCATCATCTCTGCCACTACAGTCGGGGCCACTTTCGGGGTGGCCGCGATGTTTGTCATCCCCACCGGCGCAAGCGCCCAGGAGAATGTCCGTTGGCAGGTGCCGATGTCGTTCGCCTCGACGCTTACCGCGCTGGGGGACACGATGCCCTGGGTCGCGGACCAGCTTCGAACCGTATCGGGCGGGTCGATCGACCTGCAGGTCGCAGAGCCCGGTGCCGTCGTCCCCGCGCTCTCGATCTTTGAAAACGTGTCGGACGGCAACATCGACGCGGGCTATTCGTGGATGGGCTATGAATGGGGCACCGTGCCGGCGGCTGCGCTGTTCGGCGCGACGCCCTTCGGACTCGAGTCGATCGAGTTCCTTGCGTGGATGACCCATCATGGCGGACAGGAGCTGCTCGAAGAGCTGTTCCATCCGTATAACGTGCATCCTGTCCTGTGCGGAACGATCAGCCCCGAGACAGCGGGCTGGTTCCGCAGCGAGATGGCCACGGTCGAGGATCTGCAGGGTCTGCGTTTCCGCGCAGCCGGCGTCGGCGGAGAGATCTTCGGCGAATTCGGCATGTCGGTTACCCTGCTGCCCGGCGGCGAGCTGTATCAGGCGCTCGAGACCGGCACGCTGGACGGGACCGAATTCTCGCTTCCGACCGTAGAC
>JBBSJO010000408.1:0-1835 GCA_038257185.1 Rhodobacterales bacterium
GTGACATTCAGCGCTCCCAGCAGCTTTGCCTGCACCGCCGCATCCACCGCCGTCATGCCGCCGCCAATCACCACCACGTCGCGCCCGATGGGCACGCTGCCCATGTCGCCCGCCTGCCGCAGATCCGCGATGAAGTCGACGGCATCCGTGACCCCGTCCTTGTCCGCACCCTGCGCCTCCAGCGCATTGACGCCGCCCAGCCCAATCCCGAGGAACACCGCGTCGAAATCCTTCTGCAAACCGGCCAAAGTCACATCACGCCCCAGCGCCGTTTCGTGCCGAAACGCGATCCCGCCGATCTGCATGAGCCAGTCGACCTCGGCCTGCGCAAAGCCTCCGGGCGTCTTGTAGGCCGCGATCCCGTATTCGTTGAGCCCCCCGGCCTTGGGCCGCGCGTCCATTACCACCACGTCATGTCCCAGCATCGCCAGCCGGTGCGCGCAGGCCAGCCCTGCAGGACCCGCCCCAACGACCGCGACCGTCTTGCCCGTCGCCTGCGCCCGCACGAAGGGATGCTTGCCCTGCGCCTGCAGATGGTCCGTGGCATAGCGTTGCAACTGGCCGATCAGCACCGGCTTGCCTTCCGCCTTTTCACGCACGCAGGCCTGCTCGCAGAGGGTCTCGGTCGGGCAGACCCGGGCGCACATGCCACCGAGGATATTCTGGCCCAGAATGGTCTTGGCCGCCGCATCCGGGGTGCCGGTCGCGATCTGGCGGATGAAGAGCGGAATGTCGATGTCCGTGGGGCAGGCCGTGATGCACGGCGCGTCATGGCAGAAATAGCAACGATCCGCCGCCACCAGTGCCTCGTGCCCGTCGAGCGGCGGGTGCAGATCGGAAAACTGCGTCTCGTAGACCGCCGGCGCCAGGCGCCCCGCCCTGATCCCCGGTTCAAAGACGTCTAAAGTCATCTGGAATATCCCCGATTTCACCTGGTTGCCGGAAAACGCTCTCATGGAACTCTTTTTTTATCAACTGGTAAAATTATTTCGGTCCTGCGAAATTTTGGGCAATCTGCCGCCGGTGATGCAATGGTCCGCAAAAATCCTTGATTTTGGGCAGATTGATTCCAATATCGCCGCGCGACGCGAATGACTATCGACCACTGCTCCAAAAGCTCGGGACGATCCAGCTTCGACAGCGCCACGCTGCCGCATCCCGTGGGCAGGAAGACAGACAGGAGACGTGGAATCATGGCAACTGGCACCGTAAAATGGTTCAACACAACGAAGGGCTTCGGTTTTATCGCGCCTGATAGCGGCGGCAAGGATGTGTTCGTCCACATCTCGGCGGTCGAGCGTGCGGGCCTGACCGGCCTTGCCGACAACCAGAAAGTGACCTTCGATATCGAAGCCGGTCGCGACGGCCGCGAGAGTGCGTCCAACATCTCACTCGCCTGACCGGAAATCTCGGGAGCGATGATCGACGGGCGCGAAAGTGCCCGTCTTTTCAGGGATGACGGTGTTTTACGGACGAACAGGCGGGGAAGACTGCTACGGCCCTTCCCAGTCAACCCCTGACGCTTTTGTTACCTCCAGCCGCCCGTTGGCATAAGGCCGCATCAGCGGGCGGACCTCGTCCACGCTGCCGTTCAGCCAGAGCGGTACAGCCGCCTTCTCAAGCAACACACCCATCCGGAAATGTATCGGGGCGACCTCGGCATTGGGCGGGCAGGTCACCGTCGCCACCTGCCGCACATCGACCCCGCAGGGACCCTGCCAGAGATCGCTGATCGCCGCGAACCAAAGGAGCCCGCCGCCCTTTGGCGCTATCCGCCAGGCGGTCTTGCGCCGCTTCTCGCCGGTCCATTCATACCAGCCGTTCACCGGCACCAC
>JBBSJO010000409.1:0-1810 GCA_038257185.1 Rhodobacterales bacterium
CCCTCTGGGCGGAGGAAGGCGTCGACGCCAGCCGGGTGCAGCGGGATTCCCAAGCCAATACCGCCATCTACTTCGTGGACCATGCCGACGGGCAGCACCGCTTCACCTACCTGCGCGCCGGCTCGGCGGCCAGCCGGATGACCCCCGAGTGGCTCCCTCAGGATTACATCGCCGGCGCCAGGGTATTGCATGTGTCGGGGATCAGCCAGGCCATCAGCGATTCCGCCTGCGATACCGTCTTCCAGGCAATGGCAATCGCACGCGCTGCCGGCGTCACCGTGTCCTACGACACCAATCTGCGAGTGAAACTGTGGCCGCTGGCGCGCGCGCGGGCGGTCACACATTCCGCCATGCGGGAATGTGACATCGCGCTGCCGGGGCTCGAGGACGCGGTTTTGCTCACCGGCCTGGAAGATCCGGATGCCATCGTGGATTTTTACCTGAAGCTGGGCGTTGGCACGGTCGCGCTGACACTTGGCAAGGCAGGCACGCTGGTGGCGACGAGTCAACGACGTGAACGAGTCGCCGTCCGGGAAGTGGCTGCGGTCGACGCCACTGCAGCCGGCGATACCTTCGATGGCGCGTTCCTCGCTGAAATTCTCGCGGGGCGTGACCCGTTCACGGCTGCCCGCCATGCCAACGCCGCTGCCGCGCTCTCGACCCTCGGGTACGGCGCGGTTGCACCGATGCCCTCGCGGGCGGCAGTACTGGCATTTCTTGGAACGGACGCCTCCCCGGCTGCCTGATCCAGCGCTTCACTCAGCCCGCAGACAGGTGTGCTCAGGGTCGCAACTGGACCTTCATGCTGCGCGTCTTGTCGCGGGCCAGGGTGATCGCAGCCGCTGCCTCCGCAAGCGGATGGGTACCCGACAGCACCGGCCTCACGTCCACCCGCCGATCGGCGATGGCCCGCACAGCCATATCGAAGACGTTGCCGAAGCGAAATGAGCCACGCAGATCCAGTTCGCGCGCCATGATCTGGTTGGCCAGCAGGTGCATTCCTTCAGGCGGCAAGGTACCCACTTGGACGATGATGCCACCCCGGCGAACGGTTTCCAGGGCGGAAGCCAGGGCGGACACGGCGCCGGACACCTCGAAGGCGACATCCGGCTCGCCGACTACTTCGCTCAGGCGGCTGCCGGCGGGCAGTTGATCACTGCGCACGGTCTGGTCCGCCCCCACCTGGCGCGCCACGCCCAGGGGATGATCGACGACGTCGGTGATGGCAATATGCGAAGCGCCCGCAAGCCGGGCAGCCAGGACCATCATGCAGCCAATGGTGCCGCTGCCGGTGATCAGCACCCGCTTACCCAGGAGATTGCCGGCGCGCGTCGCGGAATGAAGCGCCACGGACAGTGGCTCCGACATGGCGATCTCTTCCAGCGAGACGTCCGCCGTGACCGGCACGCACTGTCGCTCCGGCATCACGAAGTACTCGCAGAACATGCCCTGCATGTGCGGGAACACGCTGGCGCTGCCGAGGAACTTCATGTTGACGCAGAGGTTCTCGCGACCTTCGCGGCAACCGGCGCACTGGCCGCACCAGCGCGACGGATTGACCGCGATGCGGTCGCCCGCCTTGACCCGGGTGACGGCGGCGCCCACCGCGCTGACCACCCCTGAAGCCTCGTGCCCCGGCGTCAGGGGCTCGCGGATCCTGAAGTTGCCCACGCCTCCGTGGAAGTAGTAGTGCATATCCGAGCCGCAGATGCCCGCGGCGCCCAACCGGATCAGCACCTCTCCCGCCGCAGGCTGAGGAACCGGCACGTCGAGCACGCGCAGATCGTTGGCAGCGTAAACCTTGCAGTCG
>JBBSJO010000410.1:0-1804 GCA_038257185.1 Rhodobacterales bacterium
CGCGGGCGCTAGCGAAGTTGGCGTGGTTGAGTCTGCAGAACAGCACCTGGTGCGGGTCGATGCAATCCACCCTCCTCCCACAATGATGCACTGCACCAATATACCTTTACAAGGCATTGGAGAAGCTTTCCTGGAGCGTTGATCTAGGGACCGATCTAAATACTGAGTGTCGGTCCGGAAAGAAGTTGCATCATTTGAATCTGTTATGATTCCCTGCCGTCGAGGTGATTCTTTTCGGGCATGGAAGCAATGTGGACGACGGCGAACCGTGGAAAATACAAGCGCGATGGATTGCGCTATCCGAGTGATCTGACGGATGCGGAGTGGGCTCTGGTGGAGCCGTTGATCCCTCCGGCCAAGCGTGGCGGGCGCAAGCGCGCGGTCGATGTTCGCGAGATTGCCAATGGCCTGCTTTACGTGCTGAGCACGGGCTGCCAGTGGCGCGCTGTTCCGAAAGATCTGCCGCCCAAGAGCACGCTGTTCGACTATTTCGACCTTTGGAACTGGGACGGCACGCTCGGCCGCATCCACGAGGAACTCTATGTGAAATGCCGCGAGGCAATGGATCGCGAGGCAAGCCCCACCGCCTGCATCATCGACAGCCAGAGCGTCAAAAGCGCCGAAAAAGGGGGATTTGCATCGATCCGTGCGGGTATGATGCGGGCAAGAAGATCAAGGGCAAGAAGCGCCACATCCTCGTCGACACGGTAGGGCTGCTGCTCCATGCGCTGGTTCATCCGGCCGACATCCAGGACCGTGACGGCGGCGTGCTGGTCCTGAAGACGCTGTTCGGGAGATACCCGTTCCTGAAAAGGCTGTTCGCCGACGGCGGCTATCAGGGACCGGTCTTCGCCAAGGGGCAGAAGAAGGCCATGCCGGGTCTTGCGACCGAGATCGTCAAGCGGTCCGATGTCGCCAAAGGCTTTGAAGTCTTGCCGAGGCGCTGGGTAGTCGAGAGGACATTCGCCTGGCTGGGACGTTGCCGCAGATTGGCCAAGGACTTCGAGAACCTGTCGCGAAACGCCCTCGCGTTCCTCAAGCTGGACACCCGCATTAACCGGTGATGTTTTCGTCTTGGTCTGACGATAGCGTGCCTTTGACCGCGTTTGGGCGGGCTTCACCGCCTTTGATGGCGATGGCGAGGCTCTTTCCAGCGAGGGCGGGGGTTTTCGGACAGACTCATCCCACAGCCATCCGTCGCTGATGGAAGATCAGGCGGTCCATATTGTAGGCGAGAGTGGCAAGGGTAAGTTTGGCTTCGGCCCGGGCGATCCCGATGGTCCGGATGAAGAGGCCGAAGCGGTTCTTCTGGTGGGCGAAGACGTGCTCAATCCTGGCGCGGACAGAGGACTTCTTCGCATTGGCCTGCGCGGTCGCCTGCGGCATCGGCTTACCCGCCGGCTTGCGGCGATGGATACGGCTGGTGAGCATTTTCGAGGCTAGCCATTGCTCGTTGCTCTGCGAACGATAGGCGCTGTCGGCCCACACTTCGCCCGAGGTGTTCTCCTTGGTGACGACACGCCGTAGCATACGCCCATCCGGCGCCGAGGCCGATGTCACGGCGGCTTGGCGGATGAACCCGAACTGCCGATCGATGCTGATGTGCGACTTGTAACCGAAGGTCGGTACGGCAATCATCGGCAAGGGCGTTCCGTCCGGCCGATAGCGTACCTTGCCGCCGACCTTCAGCGTCCAGCGAGCGTCAACGTCTTTCTGCGCCGCCTTGGCCGGTTCGTCGGGCCAGATCTCCTGGGCACTCTTGCCATCCTTGATCGCCTGTTTCTCACCCTCGGTGTTGCGCTGC
>JBBSJO010000411.1:0-1790 GCA_038257185.1 Rhodobacterales bacterium
AAGCCAATCAATCCGGCCATCGGGCAGATAGAGCGCTTTACTTTTGTTCATTCGTTCCGGTCGGATATCGTGATGGTCTGATTTGGTTCGGGAGACACACTGCCGTCCGCATGTTCATAGACGGAGACAAACTCGATGACGGTCGGCATGTTGCCTGCGTCCTGGGTCCCGGGCAGACGCGATCGCGCCGAGGGCGTCAGTCCCAGTTCCGCCATGTAGCGCCCCATGAGCTCCAGCTGCTTGTTGGCGATCGACAACCAGGGCGATTGCTGCGGATAGCCCGACGGGGCCTTGATCAGGGCCGGTGTCTCCTTCAGCCGCTCCTCGGCCTCCACCCACCGTGCGTAGGTCTGGCAATAGGCTGCAAGCGCCCCACGGTCCGCCACGGTCAGCAACCCCGCGTCATGCAGGGGACTTGCCAGGCGACGCCATTCCCTGCGGGCAGCTGCGCTCAGATGGGCCGGACACCTTGGCAATGCCCCGAGCGCGGAGGTCCCGTGGTCATGCGCCTTGGGTGTCGGTTTGCGTCCGCGTCTGGTCATCAGGCGATCCATTCGGCGTAGATGGGAGGCATCGGGGCCTTGGCATCACGGCCGTGTTCGGGTTCGGCTCCCTCCGACCGTCTTCTTGATGAGCTTCCCTGCATTTGTCCGCCCTTCCCGGTTCCTAGTCAGACCGTCTTACCTGTGTTCCGGTTGTCGCACTCTCATCAGCGTGTTGGATGGCTAGGGTGCCGTCCCCGCCTATCCGGGCCGATCTTGCAGCAATCTTGTCCAGATACGCTTCGAGATCCCTCTTGGGACTGACGATGGTCCGAACGATGCTCGTTATTCCGGCGTCGGCCTGGTGCTCCACATTCGAGGTCTCGCGCCAGCCAGCCTGGGTCTTCAGATAGAAGATCGACGACACCGTGTCGCCGTTGCGGGCCTTCTGCAGCAGCCCGTTGGCCACATGCGCGATGGCCTTGGCCTTGCCCTTTTTGTACCGCGCAAGAACCTCCGGATCACGCTCGCAGATCGCGTGGAACGTGTTGCGGACGATGCCGAAGTAATCAGCGATCTGGTCCTGGTTCAGCAAGGCCGCCAGGGTCTCCACTTCCCGGATCTGATCCTGGGTGAGTGTCTTTCTCGGACGCGCCATCGCTCAGCCCCGCAACCGGCTGAAGAACCGCCGCAAGGCGTAGCTGCGTGCCAGGGACAGCACCGTGAAGGCCGCACCGATCTGCAGCGACTGGCGCAGGGTCGCATCGAGCCCCACTGCAGGGAAGACCAGCAACTGGCCGAGGACAGCGAGCAGGTAGCCGAACACCACGTTTGCCGCCGCCTCCACCCCTGACATGAACCGCGACTGCCTCATGTCACCGCCTCCTCTGCGCTGCGCTTCAGGGTGACCTCGGCAAAGGTACCGCCATCCCCTTCCAGCAATGCTTCCTTGTCGGTAAACGCCTGCCACCGCAGGACGGCCACGTCGACGTAGGCCGGGTCCAGCTCCATGGCGTGGCTGACCCGCCCGCAGCTTTCCGCCGCGATGATCGACGTCCCCGACCCGGAGAAGGGTTCGTAGACCACCTGCCCCGGGCTCGCGTTGTTCAGCATCGGGCGGCGCATGCATTCCACCGGCTTCTGGGTGCCATGGATCGTACTGGCGTCCTGGTCGCGGCTCGGGATCGACCACAGGGTCGACTGCTTGCGATCCCCGGACCAGTGCCCCTTGCCGCGCACCGCGTACCAGGCCGGTTCGTGCTGCCAGTGATAGTGCCCCCGGCTCAGCACATGGCGCTCCTTGGCCCA
>JBBSJO010000412.1:0-1749 GCA_038257185.1 Rhodobacterales bacterium
CCCCCAACACCCCCCCCCTTGCGGGTGGGACCAAAGGTCCACCCGACGCCAAGCAATTTTCGGGGAGGGGGCCATCGCGGTGGCCAACACTTGACCCCTCCCCGAACGATCTTCGATCGTTCGACCCTCCCTCAAGGGGAGGGTTGATGAGGGTGCATAACGTCAAATGCGCCATCAGCCGACCTCTTTATCGGCAAAACGAGGCTTGTATTCGCCCATCGGCGTTTCCAGCCAGGCTTCGCAGCAGGCCTGGGCCAATGCGCGCACCCGCCCGATATAGGCGGCGCGTTCGGTGACCGAGATCACGCCGCGCGCATCCAGAAGATTGAAGGCGTGGCTGGCCTTGATGCACTGGTCATAGGCCGGCAGCGCGAGTTTCTTGCCGGTGAGAAGTTCGCGGCACTGTTTCTCCGCGTCCTTGAAATGCTGGAACAGGATTTCGGTATCGGCGCGCTCGAAATTGTAGGCGCTGAATTCCTGCTCGTTCTGGTGAAACACTTCGCCGTAGCGAAACTGTTCGTTGAAGGCGAGGTCGTAGACGAACTCGACATTCTGGACATACATGGCCAGGCGCTCGAGCCCGTAGGTGATCTCGGCGCAGACCGGATCGCATTCGATGCCGCCCACCTGCTGGAAATAGGTGAACTGGGTGATCTCCATCCCGTCACACCACACTTCCCAGCCCAGGCCGGCCGCGCCAAGCGTCGGGCTTTCCCAATCGTCCTCGACAAAGCGGATGTCGTGCAGGTCGGGATCAAGACCGATGGCGCGGATGGAGCCCAGATACAGTTCCTGCACATTGGCGGGCGCCGGCTTCAGGATCACCTGA
The DNA here is from genome assembly GCA_038257185.1 of Rhodobacterales bacterium. Taxonomy (GTDB): domain Bacteria; phylum Pseudomonadota; class Alphaproteobacteria; order Rhodobacterales; family Rhodobacteraceae; genus Sulfitobacter. The sequence continues at coordinate 830 of JBBSJO010000412.1, forward strand.
TACTGATAATAGTGCTGCAGCCGGTTCGGGTTCTCGCCATAGCGGCCATCCGACGGGCGGCGCGACGGCTGCACAAAGGCGGCATTCCAGGGGCGCGGCCCCAGCGCGCGCAAGGTGGTGGCGGGGTGAAAAGTGCCCGCCCCCATCTGATCGTCATAGGGTTGCAGGATCAGGCAGCCCTGCCCGGCCCAATAGCTCTGCAGGGTGAGGATAAGGTCCTGAAAAGTGCGGGCTTTGGCCACCGATTCTGCCTGTATGGGAGTGGCCGGAACCTATAGGCGGGCCCCCGACAGGGCAAGCGCTTCGCCGCGCCGCAACACCGCCTCGCTTTGCGGGGTCCAGCCGCCATCGGCCTGGTGCAAAACCAGCCCCGGCAACAGGGCGAAAGACGCGGAGGAGCCCTTGCGGGCCTGGACAATCACCCGCTTGGGCGCCTCCCCGGCATGGGGCCAGAGCGGAAAGGCGCAAGTACCCCGTTCCGGCAACGCCGCCAGCGCCTCGTTCAATCGGTCGGCGCGCAGGATGGCGGTGAAAAATCCGCCGGAAACGGTGCGTTGCAGCCCCACCTTCAGCCAGTCTCCCAGCTTGCCGCCGTCCATCAAGGCGCGCGCGCGCGCTGCATCGGGCGATGCCTGGCCTTCGCCATGGAACGGCGGATTGCAGAAGACCTGATCGAAATCGCGCTTCAGTTCGGTCGGCAAGGCGAAGACGTCGGCCGCTATGAACCGGGCCTCAACGCCGTTGGCTACCGCGTTCTCGCCCGCCAGCCGAACCAGTCCGGCATCCTGTTCCACGCCGGTCACAACGATACCGGGAACCCGGGTGGCCAGACACAGGCTGACCGTGCCCACGCCACTGCCAAGTTCCACAGCCGATTGCCCGCTTCTGGCCGGTACGCTGGCAGCCAGCATCACCGCATC
>JBBSJO010000413.1:0-1740 GCA_038257185.1 Rhodobacterales bacterium
ATGGCATCCAGCACGAGATCCTCGAGCTCGCGCTGATGGATCGTCTGGGTGTTGCCGCAGATCGCCTCGCCTTTGGCGCGATTGGAAGTGCAGCCGAAGTGGTCGCGCGAAATCTTGGAGTATCCCCCACCACAGGACCCACAGGTCATCAGCCCGGAGAACAGCGTCCGCGGTCTGCGGCGATCCCAGATAGGCACATCGGTGTTCTTCGTCTTCATCGCACCCTGCCGTGCGCGAACAGCGTCCCACAGGTCCTGGTCGATGATCCGCAGCTGCGCCACATCGGTGATGACCCACGTGCTCTCGGGGTTGAGGCGAGACACCTTTTTGCCGGTGTCGGGGTCCTTCACGTAAGTCAGGCGGTTCCAGATCTGGCGGCCGATGTAGAGTTCGTTGTTCAGGATGCCGGTGCCGCGTTCGCGGTTGCCGTGAAGGGTGGAAGCGCCCCAGCCCTTGCCTGAGGGGCCAGGCTGGCCCTCGGCGTTCAGCATCCCGGCGATCTTCTTCGGCGAAATCCCATTCGCATAATCTGTGAAAATCCGCGTGACGACAGCAGCTTCCGTCCTGTCGATGACACGATCTCCGCGGATTTGTTCGCCGTCCGCATCGAACTTCCGCACGGACTTGTAGCCGTAGGCTTTACCGCCCGCGTTCTTGCCTGCGAGCGCGCGGCCTTTGAGGCCGCGGTGCGTCTTCGCTGCAAGATCCTTCAGGAAGAGTGCATTCATCGTGCCTTTCAGGCCGATGTGCATCTCCGAGATGCTCCCCTCCGACACGGTCTCGATCATACACAACTGAAACTGAAGCCGCTGATACAGACCGGCGATGTCGGCCTGGTTGCGGGACAGCCGGTCCAGTGCTTCTGTCAGGACCAGATCGAACGAACCCGTCCCTGCATCGCGGAGCAGACTCTGGATGCCGCTGCGCATCAGGCTGGCACCCGACTGGGCGCGGTCGGAATATGCGGCGACGACCTCGATACCTTGGCGCGCTGCGTACTCCTTGCAGAGCCGGATCTGATCATCGATCGACGCGTCGCGTTGCATGTCCGTCGAAAAACGTGCGTAGATGGCTGCCTTGAGCTTGGTCATGGTGGTCCCCCCGGTTCCGGTCAGTCCGCGTCGCGCGCATGGTCCTGACGGGCCAGATCACGGGCAAGGGCGCGGATCATCTCATGGAATTGATCCTGAGAGTGAGAACGTGCGGGCGGTTTGGCAAGGGGTGTCGTGGAAGAAGTTGCCAAACGCACGTCAGGAGCGCCCCCATCAGGGCCCCCCTTCCGTCCGGCAATCGTCTTCCGTTCACGCGCCATGACGTGTTGCTCCAGCCGCCGCCGGAACCAAATCCAGGGCGCTCAATCATTCTGTTTCTGACAAAAGGCATCCAAGTGCCGCTTGACATGAACATAAATGAGAACCGCGAAAAATGCAGTGCGATTCGACCATACCCCGTGACATGCATGTGGAAAACTTCTTTACAAAAAGCGGTCCTGTTCAGCACGGTGCTCGTCTTCGGGGCGTCAGCGTTAGTGATGACTGACATTGTGATGACGGGTAGCGCCCGTCAAGCTGGTGTAAATTCGGGTAGTGCCATTCGCGGGCATCGGTCAGGCGGATGATCGACTCCTCGTTTGGAAAGATCCCCACGACATCGGCCCGGCGCTTCACCTCCTTGTTCAGGCGCTCAAGTGGGTTCGTGCTGTGTAGCTTGGTGCGGTGCTGGGCCGGGAAGGCCATGTAG
>JBBSJO010000414.1:0-1684 GCA_038257185.1 Rhodobacterales bacterium
AGGGTTCGGTCACCTGCCACTCCGCGTCGGTCAGGTCGCTTTGGTAACGCGCCGCTCGGCGCTTATAGTGCTCGCGGGTGGTCGGGGTCCAAATGACTATCTCCAAGTCGGCTTCAACAACCTCTTGGAATCATGAGGACTGCGGCAGCTCAACCCTTTCGAAACTGCCTCTAAGAGGCCAACCGAAAATTATGTTGAGTGATTTCAGTAGCTTGTGATTCTCTGTGGTTTGCGAAGACTACGGAGGATCTGATGGCTTGGACTGAAATCACTCGCGGACAATATGACCGGCGGCGCCTGCGCTATGCAAGCGATTGTACGGACGATGAATGGGCCTTGATCGCGCCCTTCATGCCTGCGCCGAGCAGGGTCGGGCGGCCGCGCAAATGGGCGATGCGCGAGGTGTGGGACGCGATCCAGTATATTGCGACGGCAGGCTGCCAGTGGGCGATGCTGCCGAATGACTTCCCGCCGTTCACCACGGTCCAGCACTATTTCTACCGGCTGCGCGACAGCGGCGTGCTCGATATCATCAACGAGACGCTGGTCATTGCCGCGCGCCTTCTGGCCGGTCGGTCGGCGGAGCCGACAGCGGGCGTGATCGACAGCCAAAGCGTGAAAACCACAGAGAGCGGCGGACCACGCGGCTATGACGCGGGCAAGAAGATAAAGGGCCGCAAGCGCCATATCCTCACCGATACGCAAGGCAACATGCTGGGCGCGATCACGCACACCGCCAACATCCAGGACAGGGATGGCGCGCCGTACCTCATTGCCGACACGAAACAGACCTTCCCGACGCTCGCCCATCTGTTCGCTGACAGCGGCTACGCAGGCGACAAGCTGGAGGCCGCCGTGCAAGACATGGATGGACCGACGATCGAGATCGTCAGGCGCCCCGATGGCGCAAAGGGCTTCGTCGTCATCGCGCGGCGGTGGGTCGTCGAACGCACCTTCGCCTGGCTCGGCCGCTGCCGCCGTCTCGCCAAGGACTGGGAAGCAACCATCGCGTCTTCCGATGCATGGCTCCTCATCGCATCCATCCGACGCACAACCAGACTCATCGCAAGAGCCTGAAACAAATGAGTATTAGTTTTGAGTCCGACTCTGAGATTCGATATCGGTCGGACCATGCTGCGATAAGAACGAAGCATAAACACGGTGCAAGAGATATCGTTCGGACTCACTGACTGGGCGCTACATTGAGCGATCGATTAGGTGATAGAGAGCTAGGCAGTTGTTTCAAGCCGGAAGCCGCCTTTTCCTTCTTTTCGACAGGTACCACTACGATGTCACAGGCTTTCTCGTCGCATGCAACATAAGTGCAGTGGTATCCGACACACCAAGCGCAACCGCTACCTGCGGTCGGCTTTCCTTTGCAGATGCTCTTACCCGTCTCCGTAGAGATCTCCTTCGCGCTTGCGGGAACCCCGGTAACCAGTACGCCACTACACAATATGACGAATGTGCTAGCCAAGGCGTAAAAAAGTGGAATGGGTCTCGTCATTGATCTATCCCCTGCAAGGTCTTGTTCATGTCCATCTTCGGGTGAACGTTAAGGGGAGCCGGGCCGTGCCCTGTACGCGGCGACTTGGCCACAACCGGCCCCCCAAGCATAGCACAAGTCCAATCTATTTTCATTATAGAAGACCGCCTTGGGACTGTTGCCGCTGATGAATCGAAA
>JBBSJO010000415.1:0-1677 GCA_038257185.1 Rhodobacterales bacterium
GACGGATGCCCACGAGATCTGCGACCGGGTCGAAGCCAGCATCATGGCCCGCCTTCCCGACGCGCAGGTGACCATCCATGTCGAGCCGGAACACAAGGCCAAGCATTCCGGCGTGCTGGTGATCTAACAGGCCGCTGAAATAGTCGCCGAGGCGGAGCGGTTTTCTTGGGACGGGAGGGTCTGCCTCTAGTTTCCGGCCCGTCGGGGTGAACCGTAGGCATGGCTGATGCCGCTCGTTTGCCTCAGGTCGCCAGCAACCGGGGCAGCCGCGCAAGATTGTTGGCCGTCATGGTCAGAACGAAGCGGGAGCGCACCCGTTCGATGCCACGACACACGGTCTGTGCCATTCCCACCGACGGTCTTCGCCCACCCGAACGTCTCCTCAATCCGCTGCCGGTGCTTTCAGGGACAGATCATGGCCCTGGTGCCGGGTGGTGCGTCCGTCGATCGGTGAATAACGTGATTGTCTCACGCGGCCTGCGGTGTCACGCAGGCCTGACGCAGGTCAGCGACAAACGTGGCAGCGTCATATGCTCTGTCTGCCCCAAGGGTCAGCCTGCGGGTCGATCCGGGGGAGTGACGGTGACGCATGCCACGCGCGGCGCGCCGTTCGGCACGGCCGTCGGCTTCAGTCAGATCTCCTTGAACGATCAGGCCGCCGCGGTTCTTTATCAGCGCATGGCCGATGAAGCACCGCATGGCGCCGGTGCCGGGCGACTTTTTGCGCTGCCCTTTTTGCACGGCCGGGCGTCCGGGTCGGGGGTCGAGGCAGGGGTGGCGTTCGACCGCTTCTTGCCCCCGGAGGTCGACCTCAGCGCTGCGGTTTTGGCGGGTGGGGCGGGGCATCGGGCTGCTCTCGGCTTGGGTTTGTTCAGGTTGGTTGGGGGCGGCCGTGGCTGGCGCAGCCGAGTCGTCCGGGCCCTCGTCATCAGGGGGTGTGATGTCAGGCTTCGGCGGAAAGCTTTTCATGGACGCCCAAGCCTTGACCAGCGTTCCGTCGACCCCGAACCGAAGGACCGCGCAGCGAAATGCGCGTTTGACAAAAACGGCGCGACCTCCCGATGCGCCAGGATCGCCGCCATCACCTTGCGCGGCATGTCCGTGGTCAGCAGCCGGTCGCGGTTCTTGGTGAACACGGTGGGGACCCAGACCTGATCGTCGATGCCAGCCCCGCGAACCAACGGAACAGCAGGTTATGTTGCATCTGCTCCATCAGCTGCCGTTCAGAGCGGACCGAGAACAGGATCTGAATCAGGCTGGCCCGGATCAGTTGTTGCGGCGCGATCGAGGGGCGACCAAAACCGGTATAAGGTGCCGCGAACTCGGCATCCAAGCTGGCAAGCGCATCGGTCACCACCTGCCTGATCTTGCGCGACCCGGATGCCGTGCGGGAATGCGCGCCTCGAGATCAACATAGCTCGACAGCGACCCGCTCGCCTTGTCCGTGCCGCGCATCATCACTCCCGCCGCTGTCCTGCAGAGAGTGAATCATGGTCCACAAACCGCGTCGAGGACCGACTGTTTCAGCGGGCTGCTAGGCCGCCAGCCGCACCCAGACCGGGACATGGTCGCTTGGCTTCTCGCCGGCACGGGCGTCCCGATCAACGCCCGTCTCGATCATCAGGTCGGCGGCCTGCGGCGACAGCAACAGGTGATCGATGCGGATGCCGTTGTCCC
>JBBSJO010000416.1:0-1675 GCA_038257185.1 Rhodobacterales bacterium
AGGTGTTTGAAGGCCTGATCTACGTCTCGCTCGCCGAAGAACCACCCGATTTCGCAGAGCTTCGAGCGGAGCTGACCCCCTGTCTCGCCCCCTTCGACCTCGCGCGGACCAAGATCGCCCACCGCGCGACCTACCCGGTGCAGGCAAACTGGAAGCTGCTGCTGGAGAACTACAACGAATGTTACCACTGCACTTCCGCGCATCCGGAGTTCTCGCGCAGCCACGCAATCCACATGTCCGAGGAACGCGTCACACCGCTGAACGAAGCGATGGAGGCGCGTGCGGCATCTTGCGGCGTTCCCACCACCCACATCGACCGCATCGGTGACCAGCGCTCACGTGGCGGGACGGACTACGCCTACAACCGCTACGCCCTGCTTGACGGCTACCTGACCGGCAGCGAGGATGGCGCACCGCTCGCCCCCCTGCTGGGCCGGATCACCGGCCACGACGGCGGCGCGTCGGATGCCTATGTCGGCATCCTCAACCCGATGCTGCTCTATTGCGATCATGCGGTGCTCTACCGCTTCTTCCCCATCGACGCGGACACCTGCGCGCAGGAGATCATCTGGCTGGTCCATGCCGACGCCGACGAGGGGCGTGATTACACCATTAACCGGCTGACATGGCTCTGGGACGTGACCACCCGCGCCGACAAGCGCATCGTCGAGGCCAACGCCCGCGGCGTGGGCTCGCGTCACTACGTCCCCGGCCCGCTCGTCCCGATGGAGCGCTACGTCGCACGTTTCATCGACGCCTATCAGTCCACCCTGCGCCACTACGAGGATCCCCCATGACCGACGTCAACTACGACGACCGCCACATCGCCCTGCTGGAGGCGCTCTGGGGCGAAGGCTACCTTTCCCCCGGCGGCCCGGAAGAGGTCGCGCGCGTCGTGGAGCAGGCCCCGATCGCGGGCGCGCGGATGCTCGACATCGGCAGCGGATCGGGGGCCATCGCCATCGCGCTGGTGCGCGATCACGGGGCGGCGCATGTGACAGGCATCGACGTGGAAACCCCCGTCTGCGCCGCCGCGACCGGGCGCGTGGCCGCGGCCGGGCTGAGTGACAGGATCGATATCCGCGAAGTCACCCCCGGCCCCCTGCCCTTCGAAGACGCAAGTTTCGACGTGGTCTTTTCCAAGGACTCGATCATCCACATCCCCGACAAGGAAGCCTTGGCGCAGGACGTCTTTCGCATCCTGAAGCCGGGCGGCTGGTTCGCCGCCTCGGACTGGCTGATGTCCCACGACGACGCCCCCTCGCCCGAAATGGCGGAATACATCGCGCTGGAGGATCTGGATTTCGCCATGGCCTCCCCTGCGCGCTACCGCCGTGCGCTGGAGGCGGCGGGGTTCACGAACATCGCGCTGACCAACCGCAACCGCTGGTATCTGGAGGTGGCGCGGGAAGAACTCGCGCGCATCTCCGGCCCCGAACGCAACGACTGGGAAGCGGCCCACGGCAAGGATCTGGTCGCCGCCAACGTCAAGACATGGACCGCCATGATCAAGGTGCTGGACAGCGGCGAACACTGCCCCCACCACCTGCTGGCGCAACGGCCCGGTTGACGGGGCGGGAAAGCATCCCGCTCAGCCGTCGACGGCCACCGGCATCGTAACAGCGGCAGCTTCTGCACCGGCGGCGAGCCTGAGGCAGACCTCGCCCGGCAGGGG
>JBBSJO010000417.1:0-1669 GCA_038257185.1 Rhodobacterales bacterium
ATAGACCGTGGGGCCGCAGACATACATGCGCACATTGTCGGGATCGATGGGGGTGAACACCTCCTTGCGGCGGGTCAGCGTGTTGTGCAGCTTGATGGTGGTCATCGCGGGGGCGTCCTTCGCCAGGTGTTGCGCGGGCTTTGCACAGATGTCTCAGGATGAAAACATGAACGTCGGCCCGCGAGAGAAATCTCAGCGGGTAATGCAGCAGATAATGATCATCGTGCGGTTCATGGCGCCTGCATAGCAACTTGCGCCCCCCGCGCCAAGCCTCTTGTCAGGCAACCGCCCGCGCGGCATCCTTGCCCCATGACCCGCGAAACCGTGAACGCCATATGCCAGCACTTTCCGGGGGCGGACGTCTCCGACCCCTGGGGCGGGGGGCATGACGCCTGGAAGGTCGGCGGCAAGATGTTCGCCTGCATCGGGTCCATGGGCGACGGCGTATCCGTCAAGACCCCCGATATCGAGACCGCGCAGATGCTGATCGAGGTCGGCGCGGCCCGGCGCGCACCCTATTTCCACCGCAGCTGGGTGAACGTCGGCTGGGACACCGACCCGGACGAGATGCGGCATCGGCTGGAAACCTCCTATGACATCGTGCGCGCCGGGCTCACGAAGAAGCTGCAGGCCACTCTGCCGCCGCGCGGGTGATTGACAAATCACCCGGCCTCTGCGCCCTTGCCGTCCAGATTATCGGAGGCAAATCATGCAGATTTCGGACCGGATTACCGGCCTTCTGGGCGGCGGATCGGATGGGTGGGATGTGTTCAACAGGGCGCGCCGGATGATTGCGGAGGGCATCCCCGTGACGGAGCTGACCATCGGCGAGCACGACATCCGCACGGCGGCGCCGATCCTGCAGGAGATGCACCGTGCGGCGATGGCGGGGCATACCGGATATGCCTCCGTTCCCGGCACGCCCGAATTGCGCGATACCGTGGCGGCACGGGTGCAGGAACGCACCGGAGTGAAAACGACGCGCGACAACGTAGTGATCACGCCGGGGGGACAGGCGGGCCTTTTCGCTGCCCATTCCGCCGTCTGCGATCCCGGCGATACCGCGCTTTATATCGACCCCTTCTATGCCACCTACCCCGGCACGCTGCGTGCGGTCAGCGCCGTGCCGCTGGCCATCAGCGCCCGGGCCCGCGACGCCTTCCAACCGAAGGCCAGCGACATCGAACCGCATGCGGAAGGGGCGCGGTCCCTGCTGATCAATTCTCCGAACAACCCCACCGGCGTGGTCTATTCCCGCGCCACGCTGGAAGGCATCGCGCAGGTCTGCCGCGAGTACGACCTCTGGCTGGTTTCGGACGAGGTCTATGACACGCAGGTCTGGGAGGGCGAACACATCAGTCCCCGCGCCCTGCCCGGCATGGCCAAGCGGACGCTGGTCGTGGGATCAATGTCGAAGAGCCATGCGATGACAGGTTCACGTGTCGGCTGGATCGTGGGTCCCGAGGAGATCGTGGACCACCTGATCAATCTGGCCACCCATACCACTTATGGCGTGCCGGGATATATACAGGACGCCGCCTGTTTCGCGCTGAACCAGGGCGCCGGAATCGAGGCGGAGGTCGCAGCCCCCTTCCTGCGCCGCCGCGCGCTGGCCAAGGATATCCTGGCGAAGCAGAATGCCGTCTCGCTCGTCCCTGCTCAGGGAGCG
>JBBSJO010000418.1:0-1660 GCA_038257185.1 Rhodobacterales bacterium
GCACCACCTCCCGCCGGTTCGGCGGTGTAGGACTGGGGCTCGCGATTTCTAAGCAGATCGTCAACCTCATGGGCGGCACGATCGGAATGGACAGCGTTCCTGGCTGCGGAAGCCACTTCTGGTTCACGGTGCGCCTCAGCACCAACGTTTCCCAGTCCCCCAAGACCATTGTGGCCTCTGACATTTCGGAGCGCCCCCTCCGGATTCTGGTCGTGGAGGACAACCCGTTCAACCAGTTCATCATCACCGAGCTGCTGCGCCGGCGTGGCCATGCGGTGCAGGTGGCCGGCGACGGGGCGGCGGCCAGAGGTGGCTCGGGGAATCTGAACAGGGCGCTAAGTGGTGAAGCGGCTCGAGATCAGCAAGAAGAGTGCTGAGAGCGAGGAGCGACCATGACGAGACGACCACGCCGGAACCACAGCCCGGCCTTCAAGGCGAAGGTGGCGATAGCAGCCATCAAGGGCGACAAGACGCTGGCTGAGCTGGCCCAGCAGTTCGATGTGCATCCGAACCAGATCACGCAATGGCGCGGCCAGCTGCTGGAGGGCGCGACGGCGGTCTTCGGTGAGGGCGCCAAGGCCGACGCTGCTCCGGCGATCGACGTCAAGGTTCTGCATGCGAAGATCGGGGAGTTGACGCTGGCCAACGATTTTTTAGCGGGCGCGCTCGGCAAGGCCGGACTGCTGGCGAGCGCAAGACGATGATCGACAGGTCCCATGAACTGCCGCTCACCGGGCAGGCGAAGGTGCTCGGGATCAGCCGGGGGAGCGTCTATTATCTGGCGCGGCCAACCTCGGACGCCGATCTGGCGCTGATGCGCCGGATCGACGAGTTGCACCTCGAGCATCCGTTCGCAGGCAGCCGGATGCTGCGGGATATGCTGAAGGCGGAGGGGCGCGAGGTCGGCCGCCGGCACGTTGCGACCCTGATGAGAAAGATGGGCGTGGAGGCGATCTACCGCCGCCCAAATACCTCGAAGCCGGCGCCGGGGCACAAGGTCTATCCCTACCTGCTTCGCAGTCTGGCGGTGACGCGGCCCAACCAGGTCTGGGCGAGCGACATCACCTACGTGCCGATGGCGCGGGGGTTCGTGTACCTCGTCGCCATCGTCGACTGGTTCAGCCGCAGGGTCCTGGCCTGGCGGCTCTCGATCACGCTGTCGGCGGACTTCTGTGTCGAGGCCCTGGAAGAGGCGCTCGCGCGGTATGGCAAGCCGGAGATCTTCAATACGGATCAGGGAAGTCAGGGCGGACTCAAGCGGTCGTCGCAACGCCTCGACACGGGAGGATGCGATGGCTACCGGAAACGGCGTTCGGATCGGTCCGGGCGCGCGCCGCTGCGGTCTCCGGGCCGGCCGCCGGCGTCTCGTCGCGAAGACCGGGTACGGTTCTGGGCGGTGATCGCGGCGGGGCGGTCCAGTGAGGACGCGGCGATGGCCGCCGGGATGGCGCCGGCGGTGGGGACCCGCTTGTTCCGGAGTTCGGGCGGCATGCCTCCATCACATCTGTCGCTGTCAGCGGATCCTCCGTCCGGACGCTATCTGTCCTTTTCTCAGCGGGAGGAGATCGCCTTGCTGCGCGCGCAGGGACACGGGGTGCGGGAGATTGCCCGCCGTCTGGCGCGGGTCCCATCCACGATCTCCCGCGAACTTCGCCGCAAC
>JBBSJO010000419.1:0-1657 GCA_038257185.1 Rhodobacterales bacterium
GCGCTGCTGGACCTCGCACCCAAGACCGCGCGGCGTATTCTTCCGGATGGATCGGAATATGACGCGCCTTTGGAAAACATCATGGAGGGTGACCGCATCCGCGTGCGCCCGGGCGATGCTGTGCCGGTGGACGGGACGGTGATCGAAGGCCGTTCATCATTGGACGAAAGCATGCTGACCGGCGAGTCGATGCCGGTGGAAAAAAGTCCGGGCGATGCGGTGACCGGGGCCACGATCAACAAGAACGGCAGCCTTGTGATCGAGGCGGGCAAAGTCGGCGCCGATACCGTTCTTGCGCAGATCGTAACGATGGTCTCGAACGCGCGGCGGTCTCGGGCCCCAATCCAGGGGATGGCCGATCGGGTCTCGGCGGTGTTCGTGCCGACGGTGGTCGGTATCGCAATCTTCGCCTTCGTCGTCTGGCTGATTTTCGGCCCCGAGCCCTCGCTGGTCTTTGCCATTGCCTCGGCCGTGTCGGTCCTGATCATCGCCTGTCCTTGCGCCCTTGGGTTGGCCACTCCCATCTCGATCACCACCGCGGCGGGGCGCGGGGCACAGGCAGGTGTGCTGATCAAGGATGCCGAAGCACTGGAGCGGATGGCGGGGGTCGATACCTTGATTGTCGACAAGACCGGCACGCTGACCATGGGCAAGCCGAAGCTAACCGATACCGTGGTGCTCGGGGACGGGACCGAAGCGGACTTGCTGTCACTGGCGGCAGCGCTCGAGCGCGGCTCGGAGCACCCGCTGGCCGAAGCCATCGTCGAGGGCGCCGAAGCGCAGGGTGCGACGCGGCAGGAGGCGGTGGATTTTGAGGCTGTCACCGGCAAGGGCGTGCGCGGCACGGTTGGCGGACGGGCAGTGGCGCTCGGCAACGCGGCCATGATGCAGGAGATGGATCTGGACACGGGCGCGGCCGAAGGGAAGGCTGATACTCTGCGCGCCGAGGGCAAGACGGCAATGTTCATCGCTGTCGATGGGGCCCTGGCCGGCATCGTGGCGGTCGCTGACCCAATCAAGGAAAGTACCGCGCAAGCGATCCGCGAACTCCACGGTCAGGGGCTGCGTGTCATCATGGCGACGGGCGACAACGAGCGCACGGCACAGGCGGTGGCGAGCAAGCTGGGCATCGACGAAGTCCGCGCAGGTGTCCTTCCGGAAGCCAAAAAGGAGCTGATCGACCAGTTGCGCCGCGACGGGCAAAAGATCGCCATGGCGGGAGACGGTGTGAACGATGCACCCGCGCTGGCTGCCGCGGATGTCGGCATCGCCATGGGCACGGGGGCTGACGTGGCCATGGAAAGCGCCGGAATAACCCTTCTGGGCGGCGACTTGATGGGGATCGTCAGGGCGCGCAAGCTGGCGCGTGCGACGTTGCGCAACATCAAGCAGAACCTGTTCTTCGCCTTCGCATACAATGCGCTTGGCGTGCCAATTGCGGCAGGTCTGCTTTACCCCATCACCGGGACTTTGCTGTCACCGATGATCGCAGCTGCGGCGATGAGCCTGTCCTCCGTTTCGGTTATTACCAACGCCCTCCGCCTGCGGCGGGTGGATCTGTAAGAAAGCAAAAAGGAAAAACAAATGACGACATTCAATATTCCCAACATGAGCTGCGGCCACTGCAAGGCAACGGTGCAAAAGACCATCTATGCTA
>JBBSJO010000420.1:0-1654 GCA_038257185.1 Rhodobacterales bacterium
GGCCTGCCGTTGCTCCCGGGGTTCAACCTGACATTCCTGCGCAATGACGGCGTTACATTTGGTCTGTTCGGCAACATGCCATGGTGGGCCCTGAGCCTGATCGCCTTCGCTGTTTGTGGCGTGCTTGCAGTAATGCTGTGGTGGACAACAAGGTATCTCGAGGCGGTCGCTTATGGCCTGATCATTGGAGGCGCGCTCGGCAATATCGTCGACCGCCTTCGGTTCGCAGGGGTTACGGATTTTCTGGATTTCTATGTTGGCAACACCCATTGGCCGGCATTCAACATCGCTGATGTTGCGATCGTGACAGGTGTCGCCCTTTTGTTTGTGCCGGAGAAATTTTTAAGACCGGCGCAGACGTGATCATGCATCGGATCGAAATCTTCACTTTAACGGGCACTCGTCCGATGCATCATTTCGGCACCCGACAAGCAATCGCAACGCCTCAGAGGCCCTGATGATCTCAATGTCACCCATCTTGCTCGGATTTCTGGGAAGTCTCGCTGCCGGTTCGCTTACCGCGATCGGTGCGATTCCAGTCCTGTTTGGACGCATCCCGTCTCGCGCGACGCGAGATCTGTCACTCGGGTTTGCCGCTGGCGTAATGCTTGCTGCATCCTTTTTCTCTTTGATCATCCCCGCACTCGATGCTGCCGAACCGCAGTACCAGAGCGAGGCCGCGCCCGCTGCCATCGTGTGTCTCGCAATTTTGCTTGGCATGGGTGCTGTCGCTCTGATGAATGAGAAGTTGCCTCACGAACACTTCAGCGGGGGACGGGAGGGACCGGCAGCCGCATCGCTGCGCCGCGTCTGGTTGTTCATCATCGCGATCACGATCCACAATTTTCCCGAGGGCCTGGCCGTCGGCGTCGGCTTCGGGTCAGGGGGCCTGGAAGGCGGAATGCCACTTGCGATCGGCATAGGTCTGCAAAATGCGCCTGAGGGACTTGCAGTCGCCGTTGCGCTTCTGGGCGAGGGCTATGGAAAATGGCGGGCTTGGGGTATCGCCGCGATGACGGGTCTGGTCGAACCGGTGGGTGGATTGCTGGGGGCTGGCATAATCGGTCTCTCAGAGCCTATTTTGCCATGGGGTTTGGCCTTTGCAGCAGGCGCCATGCTTTACGTCATCAGTCACGAAATCATCCCTGAAACGCATCGCAGCGGAAACCAGAACAGAGCCACGCTCGGACTGGCATTCGGTCTGGTGATCATGCTCTTTCTTGACGTTTGGCTGGGTTGAAAGTGCAACTGGATTGCTTGGCTGAGAGGCCCGGTTTCAATGCCTGGACCAATCTCTGACTCGGCAATCTACCGAACTGGATCGACCCGCTGCTGAACTTCGCAGTCAGAACCACTATTCTCGCTACTATGTCTTGCGTGACCTTTTCACGTCAAAACTGTTGCAGTTAGCCCGCCCTCAATTAAGGCTCCTGCCCCGCCCTTTGGGCGTGTCACCGCGCTTCTCAGGCTTCAGCCGGCAGACCGGCTTCCGCCCGCAACGTCCCGGCCCATCCTCCCTGTCCGCATGGCCCGCCCCCTGTCTCTCCGAGCCAGTAGGCGGGCCTTCGGCCATGGTCTGCGTATTCCGGAACATCCGGCCACCCATTCCGATCACATCCGGCCACCTGTTCCGACGCATTCGGCCACCTGTGAC
>JBBSJO010000421.1:0-1653 GCA_038257185.1 Rhodobacterales bacterium
TCCGCACCAACCGATGTGGTTTGAAGCGCCTGACAGCGCCAGACCAAAGGGGAACCGGCCATGAATATCCACGAATATCAGGCCAAGGCGCTGCTGCGCAGCTATGGTGCCCCGGTCAGCGATGGTCGTGCGGTGATGCGGGCCGAAGATGCCAAATCGGCGGCCGGCGAACTGGATGGTCCGCTGTGGGTGGTCAAGGCGCAGATCCATGCCGGCGGTCGCGGCAAGGGGCATTTCAAAGAAGCCGACGCCGGTGAAAAAGGTGGCGTGCGTCTGGCCAAATCGGTCGAGGAAGCCGCCCAGGAAGCCAAGAAGATGCTGGGCCGCACGCTGGTCACGCACCAGACCGGCCCAGCGGGCAAGGTCGTGAACCGCATCTACATTGAAGACGGCTCTGGCATCGAAACCGAGATGTATCTGGCGCTGCTGGTCGATCGCCAGACCAGCCGCATCAGCTTTGTCTGTTCCACTGAAGGTGGCATGGACATCGAGGAAGTCGCCGCCAACACCCCCGACAAGATCCTGTCGTTCAGCGTCGATCCCGCCACCGGCTATCAGCCGTTCCACGGTCGCCGCGTCGCGTTTTCCCTGGGTCTGACCGGCGGTCAGGTCAAGCAGTGCGTCACCCTGATGGGGCAGCTTTACAAGGCCTTCACCGAGAAGGACATGGAGATGCTGGAGATCAACCCGCTGATCGTGACCGACAAGGGCGACCTGAAGGTGCTTGACGCAAAGGTCAGCTTTGACGGCAATGCGATGTACCGCCATTCCGATATCGCGGCCCTGCGCGATGAGACGGAAGAAGACCCCAAGGAACTTGCCGCGTCCAAATTCGACCTGAATTACATCGCGCTGGACGGCGAAATCGGCTGCATGGTCAACGGTGCCGGGCTTGCGATGGCGACGATGGACATCATCAAGCTTTACGGGGCCGAACCTGCCAACTTTCTTGACGTCGGCGGTGGTGCCACAAAGGAAAAGGTGACCGAGGCGTTCAAGATCATCACCTCTGACCCCAACGTCAAAGGTATCCTGGTCAACATCTTTGGCGGCATCATGCGCTGCGACGTCATCGCCGAAGGCGTGATCGCCGCAGTGAAGGAAGTCGGGCTGAAGGTCCCGCTGGTCGTCCGCCTTGAAGGCACCAACGTCGAAAAGGGCAAGGAGATCATCCGCAACTCTGGCCTGGACGTGATTGCTGCCGACGACCTGAAGGACGGCGCTCAGAAGATCGTGAAGGCGGTAAAGGGATGATCCGCCTTGGTGCAGTATCGGCCCTTGCGCTGCTGACAGCCTGCGGCAACGAGGCGGCTGTGCGCAACGGGCCGCAAGCGCTGAGCCCGTCGGGCGGCGCTATGCTGTCCGCCGCCGCAGCCCCTGTTGCCGCAGCGCCGGGCCCGATGTCGGCACCAACCATCACGACCATGGCCGACCAGACGGTCGTCATTGTCGATGCGCAACCGGCACCCGTCATTGCCGACATGTTGCAGGCCCCCCCCGGCACGATGACGACAATCACGGAACGCGCCGACGATTCGGCCATTCTGGGCGTGCTGGGTGGCCGGGCCCGGCCGGGCAGCATCGTCGGCACCACCATTTACACGTTGTCGGGCAACTGAAACGGCCAGGGCAGGACAGGGCGGCATATGACCA
>JBBSJO010000422.1:0-1648 GCA_038257185.1 Rhodobacterales bacterium
ACCGTGTTGGCTGGGTTCACGATCAATTCCGCCCTCGTCACCGGTGCGGGTTGGGCTCCGGCCCGCACGAAGGCCTCATCGGCATTGAGGGCGGCGGCTTCCAGCGCATCCTCACGGTCCGCGCCTGCCCCCATGCCGGAAAAGGCTATCATCCGCGAGGCGATCCGTTCGGCGCGGGCCGCGGCCTCGGCAAGCCGTCGACGTTCGAGTTCGGCCAGCCGGAGGTCCTCCTCGCTGTCGCCGATGCTCGCAGCCTCCGGTGGGGCCAGCCGCGCGAGTTCGAGATCCATGCGCATCTGATCCAGCTCGCGGTCGCGTACGGTCAATTGCCGTTCCAGCGCGCGTAGCGCTTGCGCGGAGGCGCTCTGCAGGTCGGCGATCTGGGCCGTGAGGTCGGCGATGGCCTGCTCTGCCCCGTTGCCCGAGCCTTCCGCCGGGCGGGCGCGAAGATCCGCCAGCTCGGCCTGCAGGGTGGCCAGGCTTTCCATCAGGGCCAGCTCGGTCTCCGACGGGCCGGTCTCAGCGGCGGCTGGCACCGGTTCTTGTACGGCCACACGCATCGGTGCGAGATCCCCGAACCCCGACCCGGTGGTCTGGAATTCATCCGGAGCCGCCGTCTCCATTGGCGCAGCCGTTTCCGGCTGCAAAGCCGCCCATGCGAGACCGCCGATAGCGACAATGCCGCCAATGCCGAGTATGGCTGCGAGAGGTGACTGACGCGTACGTCTTGCCTTCTTATCGGCAGTGCCTTCCAGAGCGGCCAGCCTTGCGGCGAGATCTTCGGTGTCAGTGCTCATGATGCAGGCCCAGTGCTATCCTGGACGCAAACCTCGTCCTCGCCGAGTCGAAGCACCCATTGCCGGTTCACACCCGAGACGCGGATCACACCGTCGCCCTGTGCGGTGCTGTTCACCGCGCGTTCGGCACCATTCGCGTAGCGGAAGATCGCCGGAACCGGCGCGTTGCGCGCAAATCGGAAGTAGGTGAACGTGCCATCGTCCCAGACAGCCGTGGGGGTGAACTCTTTCTGGCTGCTCACCGCGTAGTTCGCGTTGGGCGCATCCGCTGCCACGGCCCGGGTCGGCTGGGGTTGGGTTTCCGGATAGCGGAACTGGACGACGTAATGCGGCGTCTCGCGCGCCTCGACCACGTGGAAATAGTATGAGCGGCGGTTGGTATAGACGGTGATGTTGGTGGCCACGCCCGAAGCAGTGGGCTTGATCGCGAAGGCGCGTCCGCCAGGCACCCCGTCGAACTGGAAGCCGACCGTGTCACCCGCGATGATTGACTGGATGGTCTCGCCGGTCCCGAACTCGACCGTGGTGACGCGGGTCAGCGTCGTGACAACGCGGTAGACCTGTCCCTCGGCCCAGGTCGCGATGCGGACCCGGTTATCGAGCGGGCCTCTGCGCGGTGTATTTTCGGCCACGGCGGCACTGGCCACGATGCAGAGTGCTGCCACGCCGAGAAGCAGGCGACAGGATGAGCGCAGGCTGCAGATTGTTGCTAAAGGACGAATGATCATTCGGAACGGTCCGATCGGATGGCATATTGGGTGACGGTAAAGCCGAAGGGGTTCTGCCAGACATCGTCGATCGAGCGGGCCTGTTCTGGCTGGAAGGTGAACATCAGCGTGGCGGTGAACGAT
>JBBSJO010000423.1:0-1644 GCA_038257185.1 Rhodobacterales bacterium
ACCAACGAGGTAATGACACGGATTCTGGCCGGGGCGTTCGGGAAACGCGCCGCCAGCGCGTCGGCGGCCTCCGGGCGGCGGGCCCAGATGCGGAGTTCCTCCGGCGCAAAACATTCCAGAGTGCCCCGCAGGTGCCATTCTGCCTGTTCGCCCGCGCCGCAGATGGTGAACACCCGCAGATCGCGGCGGCCCAGCGTGCGCGTGGCCAGCATCGACGTAGCGGCGGTGCGCAAGGCGGTCACCGCATCGGCCTCGATTGCCGCGACCGGCCGACCCTGTGCGCTTTCGAACAACAGCACGAAGCCCTGATGGCTGGAAAGACCATGGCTCGGGGCGTCGGGATAGAGGCTCAGCACCTTCGCGCCGTGGAGGGGGGGATTGCGCAGCGACCCGTACATCATGCCCATGCGCCCCGCGTCGTTGATCGGCACGACGAACCGGGGCGGGTGGAGTGCGTCGCCCGACGACACGTCCCTCATCGCGGCTTCCATGACCGGAACCAGCTCTGCCACCGTGATGCGGCCCACCACATCCTTCGCCGTGATCACCCTCATGCCGCGTCGCCTCGTGGTGCCGGAAGGGGGTTCACGACCCGTGCGGCGCAATGGATCAGAAGAATGACGCAGGTGATGGGGATGACCGCGCCCACGAGCGACATGTTGAGGCCAAGCCCCGGAGAATTGCGCCCCATGCCACGCCAGAGAAAGCCCCGCTCGATATTCAGGCCCGGTCCGAAGAACGAATAATGCAGCACCGGTACGAGGAATATGAACAGAGCCACCACGAGCATCACGCGCGCCAGCATCTGGTGCCGTGCAGTGGACGCGCTGGTCACCGTTACGATAACCGGGTCAAGACTGCGACGGAATGCGCAGGTGGCCCCCAGCAACCCGCCCCAGACCATGAGGTAGCGTGCCAGCTCCTCTGTCCAGGCGAAGGGGCTGCGCATGCCGTAGCGCACCGTGACCTGCAGCAGGATGGTGAGGGCGATCCCCACCAGCGCTGCCTTGGCCAGCGCGAGGCAGATGCGATCCAGCCCCGCGCTCAGTTTCGTGATCTGCCTCATTCGCGCGATGCGTCTGCCAGCGAAAGAATCTCGGCGACCGATCCTTTGGGCATCAGTTCTTCCCAGACGGCCTGGCTGCGTGTCTTGAACTCTTCGAGGTCCTCGGGGCTGGGGTTGTGACCGTCACGCCCGCGGCTTCCAGCATCTCGATCTCCTTCTTCTCGGCGGCGAAGGTCCATTCCTTGTTGTTCGCGTTCGCCGTTTCGATCGCGGCGTCCACGGTGGCCTTGGACGCGTCATCGAGACCGTCATACCAGTCCGCCGACATCAGCGCGGCACGGAAAGGGGTGCCGGCCTTGAGGTCGGTGAAGTGGGTCAGGAACTCTGTGTGCTTGAAGATCAGCGGCACGGCGGGCGGGTTGAAGTAGCCGTCCACGATGCCCTGCTGCACAGCCCCGGCGAACTCCGGCATGTCCACCACGACGCCTTGCGCGCCCCATGCCTCGAAAAGCTTCACCTGCGTGGCGTCGATGGCGCGTAGGCGCAGTCCTTCGACATCCGTCAAAGAGGACACATCCTTGGTGGTGTTGAACAGCCCCATCGGCCCGCCGAGGCCCGGCAGGCCCGCGATCATCACC
>JBBSJO010000424.1:0-1596 GCA_038257185.1 Rhodobacterales bacterium
AGCGGTGTGTTGAAGGCGCGCGCGGCAATGCGGGCATGCAGCATCAGGACTGGTCCTCAGGTTCGCGCGGTCGGTCCTCCGCGTCATCGGTTCGATCTGTCTGGTCGGTGTCGTCGTTGTTGCCCCCATCCTCCTCCGGGCCCGGCAAAGCCTGCACGCCTTGCGCGGGTGAGCCGGGGCGGCGGAAGTCGAGGCCCAGCGCGCGTTCGCGGGCGCGTTCCGCCGCGATATCGCGGTCGACCTGTTCTGCGTCGTAGCCGCGCTCCGCGATGGCCTGCGTGCGGGATTTGAGGCCTGCCTCGATCTGGGCGATCTCGGCATTGGCGTCCTTCAGCGGATCGACCCAGTCCCATTTTGTCGGCAGCCAATCGACAGCAAGGAGTTGGCTGCGGTTGGCCTCATAGCCAGGTAGTGTGAGGGCCCCTGACAATACGGCGGCGTCCATCCAGCGGGCATAGACGGGTCGGCAGAGCTGCCAGACCATGACGGAATGCTGCCAGGCCGAGACGCGGCGGCGGAACTCGATCAGCGCCAGGCGCGAATTCGAGAAGTTCCCCTTCACCATGTCATTGGCGATGTACGGATAGGGAATGCCCAGTGCTGCCGAGATTTGCAGGAGGGTCCGGTACTGAAACGGCTCGTAGGTGCCGCCGCTGTCGGCAGGTTGGCCGATGGTGACATCTTCGCCCGGATCCAGCCGCACGATCTGACCGGGGCTGATCTCGACCCCGTCTCGCCCATCTTCATCGTCCGGCGCGAGCGGGTTCTCCGGTGCGGGGGAGGTCACAAACATTGCATACATCGCCGCGACCTTTTTGCGGTCCAGCTCGGCATCGTCGTATTGGTCGAGCAGAAAGAGCTTCACGATGGCAGGTGCCAGCTTTGAGACCCCGCGCAACTGGCCACCCTCGACCGGGTCGACCACATGGATCACTTCGGAGGCGGGCACCCGCACGATCTCGCCCGCAAGCCCCGGATCGGTGCTGTCGCCCGGGTGGCGGCGAAAGAAATGATAGGCCACGCGCCGCCCGATCCGGTCGAACTCGATGCCCTGGCGGATGGCATTGCCGTTTGCGGCAATCCCGGTCTGTTCCAACGGCAGCATTTCCGCAGGCAGCATCTGCAGCTGCACGGGCACGCTCAGGCCGTCGCCTGCGCGCCTTGGGCGAAAGCGAAAGAACACCTCGCCCGCAAGAAAGACTTCGCGCGCCGCACGGCGCTGGAGCCCATAGAAATCTGTCAGCCCTTCGGCATCGGCCTCGTCGGTCCAGGTGAGCCAGAGCCGTTGCAGCTCCTCTTTGCGGGCGGCATCCGCGATCTTCGAGATCGGCTTGATGCCATCGCCGACGGTATTGGCGGCCCAGCTTTCGACCGCGTTCACGGCGTAGCCGTTGTTGCGCACGAGCCAACGGGCGCGGGCGGTGATGTCGGGCCCGCTTGCTGCGATCAGCGCGTTCACATGCGCGCGCGTCGCCCGAAACCCGCGCAAGCGGCGATGGTGCTGGCCCGCGTCAAACCCACCAATGAACGCACCCAGACGCTGCCGCCAGTTCATCACAGATCCTTCGCGGCATAGGGACGCAGGACGCGGCGGCC
>JBBSJO010000425.1:0-1589 GCA_038257185.1 Rhodobacterales bacterium
AGCCTGCGCCTGGAGGTCATCGCCGAAGGGGTCGAGACCAGCGAGCAACTTGAACTGTTGAGGGGGCTGGGCTGCGACCAGTTCCAGGGCTTCCACCACAGCGAGCCGGTGGATGCCGCCGGTGCTGCTCGATTCATGGCCCACCACCTCTCCGCGCGCGAGTTGGAGGCGTCGATTGAACAGGCTTGAAGCCCCAGGTGGAGCCACGCCCGGGCATCTGTTCGAACCTGAAACAGCCGCACGCGACGCTTGGGGGACCTATCTGCTTCCGTTTGGCGCCCCTGAGACTAGTTCTGAGGTAGGTAACGGATTCCTGAGCCGCCTCTTGCCGGAACTTGTCTTCCACCCGTGTGCTACTGCACAGTCCACACGACCGGCTGCCGGTAGATTCGGGTTGAACCCCGTCCGCCGCAAGGCCGACCAACCAATACTCCTGCCTCGCCCACCTCAATCCCGGCCACGCTCATGAGAATTCTTTTCGGCATCATGTCCGCAGTACAGCCGGCCCAGACCGTGGCGGCGCTGTGCGATGCGATCGGCGGCGATCACCCGATCCTGATCCATCACGACTTCAGTCAGCAGGCCGACTTCGCGGTGAAGCGGGCCAACGTCGGCTTCGTCGCGGACCCGGTCCGCACCGGCTGGGGAAACTGGGGGTTCACTGAAGGGATCCAGAAGCTGATCCAGGCCGCCATGGCGCGCCCTGATTGGGACTTTATTCAGCTTCTCAGCCCCACCTGCATGCCGATCCGCCCGGTAAGCGACTTCCAGGCCCATATCGCCGCCAGCGGCGCCGACTATCTCATCGACGGGGTGGATATCGGCACCAATGACCGCATCCTGATGAGCCACGGTTGGCGGGCCTATGCGCAGGAAGGGACACTGCGCCACCGCATGCTGCGCCTTGCCCGGCGCTGGTATCTGGGCGACGACGCGCCGGTAGTCAACTATGCGGGCCTGTCGTTTCCTGTCCGTTCGCGCCTGGAGCGAGGCGGTAGCGACGCTTTCAAGGCGCGCCTCGGCGTTTGCCTCACCAAGCTTGCGCGTCGTGGCCGCGGCTTTCGGCATGTCTTCTCGGAGGAATTTCCGTGTCATGCGGGAAGCACCTGGTTCGGCGCTTCGCGCTCGGCCTGTGCCTATCTGCTGTCGCAGACCGAGGGCACGCCGCTGATTAACTACTTCAAACGCATTCACATGCCGGACGAGATGCTCTATCCGTCCGTCTTCATGAACTCGAACTTGAAGGGGTCGGCCGCGGCGCACCACATTTCCCGCTTCGTGGGGGCGCGCCCCGCCTGGATCACGCCGGCGGACCTGGACGAAGTGCTGGCCAGCGGCAAGTTCTTCGCGCGTAAATTTCCCGAAGAGATCGACTGCGAGGTGCGTACCAGACTAGCCGGGCGCCTGCTGGGCCAGGCCCGGGTGGTGGCCGTCAGCACCCAGCGGGTAGCACTCTCCGCGTAGCTGTCCGCGGAGCACCACCTCTGCGGATCACTATCCCTCCGCGCGCGCCAGCGCCTGCTGGATGTCCCAGAGGATGTCGTCGATGGACTCCAGGCCGACCGACAGCCGCACCATGTCCGGCGTGA
>JBBSJO010000426.1:0-1582 GCA_038257185.1 Rhodobacterales bacterium
AGCGCGGCTGAAGCCGCTCCTACAAGAGATAAGACAAGAGACAAGAGAAAAGAGAAAACGAAAGACAGGGAGCGGGGCGCTCAACCGCGCTTGAGCCAATCCTCCGCAAACCCTGCCAGATTCTGGTGCGTTGAATGCGCGAGGGTGAGCTCATCGCCCTGGTTCGGGCTGCCGTTGGGTTCGCGCAGGATGAGGGCGGCGTGGATGTGGGTGGGCATGCCGCGGAAGTAGGGGAGGAAGTCGTCTACGAAGGCGACTGGGTCGAGGCGGGTGACGGCGTCGGCCTTGGGGCTGCGGGTGCCGGTGTGGTGGCCGGTGGCGATCACGCGTTCGATCGGGAAGCCGAGGGCGCGCAGGTTGCCCAGGCGGGCGGATTCGTATTCGGCGTCGAGTGCCGAGACGCAGACGAGGTCGAACTGGCCTTCGTCGCGCAGCCGGTGGCAGGCTTCGATGGCGCCTTGCAGGGCCGGCAGGTTGGACCAGAAATGCAGGTCGAAATGGCGGCCGAAGTGGTGCAGCCGCTCACCTTGCAGGCGCTCGACCTCCCAGCGGTCGACCGGCCAGTAAGCTTGTCGGTCGCGTTCAGGCGGGCGTTCGCCGAAGGCCCGATGCCAGGCGTCGGCGTAACCGTGGTGAAAATCAAGCAGGACGCCGTCGGCGTCGAGGGCGATCAATGGGCGAGTGGGCATGGGGGGAATTTAACGGGTTTGCGGCGGGGCTTGGTGCCGGGGGTGAATGGCGCGTGGTATTCGAGTTTTGTAGGAGCGGCTTCAGCCGCGATTCAGCGATCGTCGAAGAGCCCGAAGCGCGGCTGAAGCCGCTCCTACAACAGAACGAGAGGCAATTGAGGCGCGAATTCAGAGGAAAAAGGACCCAGGTGCATCTGGATCAGCCCCGGCTGCGTAGTGAATGGGAGGCTGTGTCGCAGTGATGCGAGTCCGCCGCCAATCACTAACACCATCATCAGCAGCAACCCGAGGATCTGACCGCCATGAAACTCCTGAAAAAAGCCAACAGCAACAGCAATCTTTCATCGCTCACCGGCGCCGCCTTTGTGTTGCTCGCCGCTGTCTGGGCGCCTACCGCGCACGCCGGGCATTTGAACCCGGTGCTTGAAGCCAATCTGATCGGCCTCGAAGAAGTCAGCACCGATGCCGGCAAGATGGGCACGATGGTGGGTGACGCCAACGGTCGGGCCCGTGCGCAGGTGTTTGGCATTGACGGCGCGCAGAACGCGAATACCCTTTGCTACACCATCGTGATGACCGACAAGATCGCCGATCTGGACAAGGCGCCTGGCAATGGCCGCGCGGCTCACATCCATGAAGGCGTGCGCGGCAAGAATGGCCCGGTGGTGGCCGCGCTTGCATGGCCGCAGGATGGTCAGGCTGGTGATTGCATCAGCGAAGCCACAGAAGGCAAGTTTCCGACCAAGGAGGCTGGGATCGTTCAGCGGATCTTGAAGAATCCGCAGAATTTTTATGTGAATGTGCATAACCCGGAATTTCCGGCGGGCGCGATCCGGGGGCAGTTGGCGGAGACGGCGCATATGCATTGAGGGAGGGGTGGACCGCATCGGGCC
>JBBSJO010000427.1:0-1581 GCA_038257185.1 Rhodobacterales bacterium
ACCATATTCGTCAGAGGCGCTGGTAAAAGCTACGTGGGCCGCTCTCGAGAAACAGAACCCGGGTTGGTCGAGCCGCTGATTGTCCGCTCCGCCTCTCGCAGCCCCGAGCACAACCGCACCGTCGGGGGCGCGACCCGGTTGAAGCATCTCGGCGGCGCCCCTTCGACATCGCCATGACGAACCACAATCAAGTGAAGTTCGAGGCGGCGGCGCGTTTGGTCGGCTTTCTCGGCTTCGGCTTCTATCCGCGCTCAGGCTTCATCCATGTCGATCTTGGACCTGCGCGGAAGTTGGGGCGAGCGCTTCCCGTTCGGGGCGGCCGCATTTGCAGCCGAGACTCCGCCCGCGCGCGAAGTGCTGGCAGAGAGCCTTACGATAAAGGGCGGTGGCGCGGCAGGTGTGGCGACCGTCGGTGCGGCCGGTGTCGAGGTGGCACAGGAGCTCCTGGCCGAGACACAGACCGCCATCCTACCGCTGGTGCCCTACCTCGATTCCCTGTGCTGGGTTTTCATCGCCGTGGCCCTGATCGGCATCGACGTCACTATCCACACACGGATGGACGACTGGAGGACGGGGTGGCGCTGATGGGCTGGATCTCCGCTCTCCTCGCCAGTGGCATGGCTTGCAAGCTCATGGGCCTGCTGCTGGTGGCCGTCTTCACCATCACCCTGTTCCTCCTCAACCCGCGCCGCGCCGGGGAACGCACCGGACGGCTGTCGGAACGGCTGCAAGCATCGGAGAACGCCCATGACATCCAGCGCCAGATGCTGGACACCGCCAGCCGGCGCCCTCACGACCGCGACGCTCTTTCTGGCCGCTTGCGCGACGGGAGATTCCCGCACCCATTCGAAAGCTGTATAGTCGGCGTTGAATGTTCAGGCTGAACGCTCTGCCCTGAAACTTCCTCCTTGGGCCAGCACCGTCGCTTCGTCGGCGGAAATAGCCTCACTGAAATAGAACCCTTGGCCGTATTCCCCGCCGAGCCGGATTATCTCCTTCATCTCCTGCAGGTGTTCAATTCCCTCTGCAATGACCGGCAGTCCAAGGCTTTGTGCAAGAGCGATCACTGCGCTTACAACCTCGGAATCCCCTGAGTTGGCGTGCATCGAAGAGATAAAAGACCGATCAATCTTGATTTTGTCAAACCGCAGTTCACGCAAATTGTACAGGCTCGCATATCCGGTTCCGAAGTCATCCAGCGAGATTTTCATCCCAATTCCCTGAAGCGCGATCAGTGCGGCCCGAGCGGCATCAATGTTGGCAACCAAAGTAGTTTCTGTGACTTCAATTTCCAATCTCTTTGGCGAGAAGTCGGTCTCAAACATTATGTCCTGCAGCTTGGCCGGCAGGAGCGGGTCGGAGAATTGAATTGGAGAGATATTGAGTGCGATCGTGATCTCGGTCGGCCAATCGCGCGAGTCAAGGCATGCTCGCCGCAAAAGATCACAGGTCATTTCACCAATCAGATTCAGTTTTTCCACTATGGGAATGAAAACACCCGGCTCTACTTTGCCGCGTTTCGGGTGGTTCCAACGTGCGAGAATCTCAAAGCCGACAGTCGGTTCTCTGCCAGAAGCATGA
>JBBSJO010000428.1:0-1563 GCA_038257185.1 Rhodobacterales bacterium
CATCCTGTCCGCCGCGGGCGACGCCCCGCGGTTTATGCATTCCTATACCGGCCACGGCGTCATCGACAGTCCGCTGACCCCGCCGTGGCAATCCAGGATCGTGGCGCGGTTCCGCTTTCCCTGACCAATTCGAACGAAGGAGGCCCTTATGGCCACGATTGTCCTGTCTGCCGTGGGTGCATCGCTTGGCGGAGGTTTCGGAGGGGCGGTCCTTGGGCTGTCGGGTGCCGTTCTGGGCCGTGCGGCGGGTGCCGTTCTGGGCCGCGCCATTGACCAACGTCTGCTGGGCGGTGGGGCGAAGGCCGTCGAGACGGGTCGCATCGACCGCCTGCGCATCCAGACCGCCGGAGAGGGTATGGCCATCCCCCGGATCTGGGGACAGATGCGTGTGCCCGGGCATGTTATCTGGGCATCCGACCTGGAGGAAATTGCGCGGACCGAGAACGCAGGCGGCGGCAAGGGCGCCCCCAGCACGCAGGTAACCCAAATCAGCTATCGCCTGTCTGTGGCCGTGGCGCTGGCCGAAGGTCCCATCCTGTCGGTAGGCCGAGTGTGGGCGGATGGCGAGGAGATCGCGCAGGCTGATCTGAACATGCGCATCTATTGCGGCAATGAGGCGCAGATGCCCGACCCCGTCATTGCGGCCACCGAGGGCGATGCGGCCCCCGCCTATCGTGGGACGGCCTATGTCGTGCTGGAGAACCTGAGCCTGGAGCGGTGGGGCAACCGCATGCCGCAGCTGAGCTTTGAGGTCACATGCCCGGCGCATGACGGCAGCGGCTTGTCGCGCGACGTGCGTGCGGTTGCCCTGATCCCAGGCACCGGAGAGTATTCGCTGGCCACTACGCCGGTTACCGAAAGCGGCGATCTGGGCGAGAGCCGCAGCTTGAACACCAATACGCCGATGGGCGGTACTGACTTTCACGCGTCGCTGGACGTGTTGGGGCGAGAACTGCCAAACGTGGGGTCGGTGTCGTTGATCGTGTCGTGGTTCGGCAGCGATCTGCGCATCGGCCAGTGCCGTGTCGAACCCAAGGTGGAATACCGTCAGATTGACGGGGCCGAGATGCCTTGGCGTGCCGGCGGCATAGCGCGCGCCGCCGCGGCCGAGGTGTCGCGCAAGGACGGTCGTCCGATCTATGGCGGTACGCCATCCGACAGTTCGGTGATCGAAGGGCTGCGGGCGCTGTCGGCATCCGGCCGCAAGGCGATTTTCTATCCATTCATCCTGATGGAGCAACTGGGCGGAAACGGACTGGCCGACCCCTATGGTGCAACTGAACAACCGGCCATGCCCTGGCGCGGTCGCATCACGACCAGCGTCGCGCCGGGCAGACCTGGTACGACAGACGGCATGGCAGCCGCGGTCGATGAGGTCGCGGCGTTCTTTGGTTCAGCCGCGCCCGGCGATTTCGCGCGCAACGGAGAGACCATCACCTATGCCGGTCCGGCCGAATGGTCGTATCGTCGGTTCATCCTGCACTATGCGCATGTCTGCGCGACTGCGGGCGGGATCGACGCATTCCTGATTGGATCTGAGATGGTTGCGATGACCCAGATCCG
>JBBSJO010000429.1:0-1561 GCA_038257185.1 Rhodobacterales bacterium
GAGAAGATTGCGCAGCCCCCTGCGCCCTTCCATGCCACCCCGCGGGGGTGGGCCGGTCCGAACCTGCTGGCGACGATCCTGTTCGAGGGCGAGCCATTGTGCGCCATTGATGGTGTGGATGGCCCCGCCAGCGGCATCGCGTTGTGCCAGGGTGGGTCTGTGAAGCATCCACCTGAGGGGAGCCATCCATGGATCAACCTATCACCATCGGCCTCGATCTGGCCAAGAACGTCTTCCAGGTTCACGGAGTGGACGCGGAAGGCACGATTGTCTGCCGCCGTCAGTTGCGGCGGTCGCAGGTGCTGGCGTTCTTCTCGCGGTTGGAGCCCTGCCTCGTCGGCATGGAAGCCTGCGCCGGGGCGCACTATTGGGCGCGGGAGCTGACGGCGGTCGGGCACGAGGTGCGGCTGATGCCGCCCGCCTACGTCAAGCCTTACGTGAAGCGCGGGAAGACCGACGCAGTTGATGCGGAGGCGATCTGCGAGGCTGTCACTCGCCCGACGATGCGCTTCGTGCCGGTGAAGTCGGCGGACCGGCAGGCGGCCCTGCTCGATCACAAGGCACGGGACTTCCTGGTCCGGCAGAGGACGCAGATCGTAAACGCGATCCGCGCGCACCTGGGCGAGTTCGGGGTCGTCGTGGCGAAGGGCATCCATAACGTCGATCGCCTTCTCGACGCGGCCTGCGACGTTCACGCTACGGCGCGTCCGGCGCTGGACATGCTGGCCGGTCAGCTGCGCGACACACAGGCTCGGATCGAGGAGGTCACCGCGCGGATCGGCGAGATGCAGGGCGAAGACGCGTTGGCACGCCGACTGGCGACGGTGCCCGGAGTGGGCGCGATCTCATCCAGCGCATTTGCAGCCACCACCCCCGACGTGGCCGCCTTCCGCAGCGCACGCGATTACGCGGCTTGGCTCGGCCTGACGCCGAGGGCCCATTCCAGTGGCGGAAAAGAGAGGCTCGGGCGGATCTCAAAGGCAGGCAATCGGTACCTGCGCAGGCTGCTCTACCTCGGCGCCATGGCCCAGATCAGCGCGCGGCGAGGACGTCGAGAGGTTCCGGCGGGCCAAGCGCCGGACTGGCTCGACCGGATGCTCGCCCGTAAGCCCGTAAAGGTGGTCGCTATCGCGCTGGCCAACCGCATGGCCCGGACGATCTGGGCACTGATCAGGCGGGGTGACAGCTACCGGACCGCCGCAGCTTGATACGATAGACAACGGCCAGGCCGGTCGTGAACCGGGCAGGTCCAGAGATGGTGAGGCGCAGCGTGAGGTGATGGCACAGGGACGGTAACACGCGGAACGGGACACCCAGTTCGGACCAGAGCACCTCGAAGTGCGTGCCATTGATCGGGACCCGACCGCCGGCTGACTTCATCAGGGCGCGCAGCTGTAAAGTCGCTGCATCTTAGACGCCGTATACATGGCCGCGACCGACCAGATGCCGGACCAAACAAAGCTCTTGCCAAGGGGCCATCCATACATGGTCCGAGGACAATGGCGAGCGGCGCATCGACATGAGCTTCGGGCTGGCGTAGTTCCCGTTCGTGCGCGACCTC
>JBBSJO010000430.1:0-1557 GCA_038257185.1 Rhodobacterales bacterium
ATGGCCAAGGTCTGGAACCTGAAGATGTTCAAGCACATCCGTGCCCAGGTCGATCAGGCCTCGATGAACCTCGCCATCGAGCGTGGCCCGTGCCCCGATGCCGCCGACATGGGCGTGATGGAGCGGTTTTCGTGCAAGATGGCGATCGCGCCGACGGCAAGCATCAGCATCATCGCCGGCGGCACCTCGGCGTGCGTCGAACCGATCCCGGCCAATGTCTATACCCACAAGACGCTGTCGGGCAGCTTTGTCGTGCGCAACCCCTATCTCGAAAAGCTGTTGATCGCGAAATCGAAGAACAGCGACGCGGTTTGGAATTCGATCCTCGAGCGCGGTGGCTCTGTCGGGCATCTCGAATTTCTGACAGCCGATGAAAAAGCCGTGTTCCGCACTGCCTTCGAGATTGATCAGCGCTGGCTGCTCGAACTCGCCGGTGATCGCACGCCGTTCATCGACCAGGCACAGTCGCTCAACCTGTTCATCCCCGCCGATGTGGAGAAATGGGACCTGCTCATGCTGCACTATCGCGCATGGGAACTGGGCATCAAGTCGCTCTATTATCTGCGTTCGATGAGCATTCAGCGCGCCGGTTTCGCCGGCGGTGTCGAGGCGGACAATACGTCCGCGGCGCCGATCATGAAGATGGAGATGAAGGATTATGACGAATGTCTGGCTTGCCAATAGCCAGGGCCTCCGGCGGCTGGGGCGTTGTGCCTCAGGCCCCATTCGTCGAGTTGCCGTGCCTGACAGCAGGGCATGACCCGCGCGCAAGCGCGGGGACCGCGCCGGTGACCGCTGGCGTGGCCGGTGAGGGGGCCGCGGCGTGGACTTCCACGACTCACCGCCACGGCCCCCTCCCAACCGTTTCTTCCGTCATCCCGGGTTTGACCCGGGGCCCGGCTTCTTCCCGGGCATCGCGCACGTAACACTGGGTCCCGGGTCAAGCCCGGGATGACAGTGCCAAATGATTTCAAAGGAAAACGACATGTCACTTCTCAAGGCCTCCAAGTCCTACAAGCCCTTCGAATATCCCTGGGCCTATGATTTCTGGAAGCGCCAGCAGCAGATCCACTGGATGCCCGAAGAGGTGCCGCTGGGCGAGGATTGCCGCGACTGGGCGCAGAAGCTCACCGATCACGAGCGCAACCTGCTCACGCAGATCTTCCGCTTCTTCACCCAGGCCGATGTCGAGGTGCAGGATTGCTATCACGAAAAGTACGGCCGGGTGTTCAAGCCGACCGAGATCAAGATGATGCTGGCCGCGTTCAGCAATATGGAGACGGTGCACATCGCCGCCTACAGCCATTTGCTCGACACCATCGGCATGCCCGAGAGCGAATATGGCCTGTTCCTCCAGTATACGGAGATGAAGGACAAGCACGACTATCTGCAGCAGTTCGGGGTCGATACCGATGAGGATATCGCCAAGACGCTGGCGATGTTCGGCGGCTTCACCGAGGGGCTGCAATTGTTCGCCAGCTTCGCCATGCTGATGAACTTCCCGCGCTTCAACAAGATGAAGGGCATGGGCCAGATCGTCAGCTGGAGCGTGCGCGA
>JBBSJO010000431.1:0-1545 GCA_038257185.1 Rhodobacterales bacterium
GACGTGGAGCATGACCATGCCCTCGGTCTCGGTGCCATCCTCGAACCAGCGGTCGAGATCCTTGGTCCAGTGCTTCGCGAATGCGGCCTTGTCGCGCACGATATCGGCGCGGCCCTCGACCGAGATGAAGATGCCCGGCGCGCCATCCGCCGAGCCGCGGCCCTGCAGCGACAACCCCACCTTGGGGTCGCGCTTGATATCGTCCACCATCAGGCAGTCTTCCCAGGTGAAATAATAGCTGTCGCCGTCGTAATCGACCTGGCGGTTGTTGCTCATCGGCCGCGCGCCGATCTGCCCGTCGTGGGTGTGGGTGTTGAGCATGACGAAATCGATGTCCTTCATCGCCTCGGCGATGTGGGTCAGATGCTGCTGGGTCTTGTCGGTCATGGCGTGCTCCTCGGGCGTGGCTTGAAGCTAAGCGCGCGGCGGGGGCGGGGGTTCCGGGTTAGCGCGCGCGAAGTGTAAGCCATCGCTTGACAGGCGCAGCGTAAGCCACTAGCTTACACCCATGATCCGCTCGTTTCGCAGCAAGGCTTTGCGCCGGTTCGCGGCACAGGGGGATGCGTCCAAGCTGAGCGTGCCCCATGTGCGCCGGGTCGAGGCCATTCTGGTCCGGCTCGATACGGCGACCCGGGCCGAGCAGATGGATGCGCCCGGTCTGCGGTTTCACCCGCTCAAGGGGACGGACAAGGGCCGCTTCGCCGTCGATGCCTCGGGCAATTGGCGGATCACCTTTGGCTGGGATGGCGAGGATGCCGTCGAGGTCGATCTGGAGGATTACCACTGATGAACAACCCGCTGCTCAAGGGCCTGCGCCCCATCCACCCCGGCGAGATGCTGCGCGAGAATGTGCTGCCCGCGCTCGGTCGCCCCAAGACCGAGATCGCCCGCCTGCTCGGCATTTCGCGCCAGACGCTCTACGATATCCTGAACGAGAAGCAGCCCGTCACCGCCACGATGGCGCTGCGCCTCGGCAAGATGTGCGGCGACGGCGCGGAAATCTGGCTCAACCTGCAGAAGCGCTACGACCTCGCGATCGCCGAACGCGAACTCGGCGATGCACTGGACGCGATCCCGCGGCTGGAGGCGGCGTGAGGTGAGGGGAAATGGGGGCTTCCCCGACAATCTCGCAGCCCTGATCGTTGGCGAAGTGGCGGCGGTCTACGGCACCCAGCAAAGCGGCCCGCACCCCGCGGTGCCTGACGCGCTGGCGCGGGGGTTTGTGGAGGGGTGTGGGTAGGGGGACGACCCGAGGACACACCATGATGCTCTAGCGCAGCATTGGCCTTAAGTCGGATTTGATATAATGGATCGTTGGACTTTCGAGGTTACCCGGTGATGGCGAAACCTAACACGATCCCGGCCGACACGATCTTTGCACGACGGCACAAGGATTCGGACTATCTCAGCGAATCCGAGGCGCTTGAGCAGGAATTTGCGTTCGCCAGCGCCGTGCTCTGTGCCTGCTACAGGGCTATCTCGGCGAAAAGGAGGCACCATGATTTTCGAGGTTTTTGAGGACGTTCTTGCTGAACTTGATTCCTC
>JBBSJO010000432.1:0-1525 GCA_038257185.1 Rhodobacterales bacterium
GCACGGCCAGAACGGATGAATTTCGAAAGGATGCGGTGCGGATCGCCCTGATCAGCGGGCTCTCACGCAAACAGATCGCTGATGATCTTGGGATCGCGATGTCGACGCGGAACTAGGGCGCGTTGTCGTTTGAGGATTTTCAACGGGTCTGCTGAGTGATTCATGTGTGGTTGGCCCCCGTTGGGCAAGGGTGATTTTCGACGGATGATGTTTCCTGGTCAGGTTCATTCATGTGTCCGGCCTGTTCGCGCGGCGCGAAAGGCCGCTGGCCATGAGGGTGTCGGTGGATCGGACCCTCATCAAGATGGCGCGCTTTCGAGGCGCGTTGAATCAGTCAGGCTCTTCCGATCCCCGGCTTGACCGGTTGGCATCAGTCGTGCCGCTCTCTCCTGCCCGGACGTGTTCTGCGCGTGCTTCAGGCGATAGCCGGAGCTGCGCGGCAATTCTCTTCTCTCGTCATGACAGCCCAAGCGATCCGTGCCGTCGTGTCGGCAATGGCGACACTTGCCAGCCTTGCCGGCTTGCGCTTGAGCAGCTGCGCGGCCCAAGTGCTGACCGGCGTTGTTCTGCGGCGCCTGTAGCGGATGACGGCGGTCGCTCCGACCACGAGGAGATGGCACAGACAGCGGTCCCCCCATCTTCGATATTCCGCCCATCCGCTCCTTGCCGCCCGGGGAATGCTGTTTGGGCACGAGTCCCAGCCATGCCGCGGACTGGCGGCCCGAGCGGAAAACCTTGGCGTCTTCCACGGTCGCAGCAAGGGCTGTGGCGGTAATGAAGCCAATACCGGGGATGGTCTCCTGCCGACGGCCTGTCGCATGGGCGCGATGCCACGCCCGCAAGTCGATCCCGATCGTTCGGATCTGCAGGCTCAGCGCGTCGATCATGCCCGCGATCAGCAACAGGGTCTGGCGCGCGCGTTCCGGGACCTGCGCCGTGCCGCGGGTGAGCACCTTACCCATTCGCGGACATGGGCGCGCCCTTTGGGGGCGAGGACGCCGTACTCCGCCAGGTGCGCCGGCATCGCGCTGACTTGCGCGGTCCGCTGCCGAACCAGCAGATGTCGGGCACGGTGCGGCATCGGCACGCTTTGCGCATCAGCCGATCTGATCGGCCCGAAGCGCATCGTCGGCCGCGTCACCGCCTCGCAGATCGCTTCGGCATCCGCCGCATCGGTCTTGTCGCGCTTCACCCACGCCTTCACATAGGCCGGTGGCATCAGCCGCACCTCGTGGCCGAGCGCGTGGAGCTGACGCGCCCAATGATGTGCCGTCGCGCATGCCTCAATGCCGATCAGGCACGGGTCCGGGCCGCCGAGCAGCGCGAGCCGCGGGTCCCGTTGACCTTCCGGCGAAGAACAGCGCGGCCCTGCCCATCGATCCCGTGGACCTGGAAACCGTTCTTGGCGATGTCGAGGCCGATCGTGGTCATCTCCATGTGGGCGGTTCCCTCTTGTTGAGGGTCGATGACAGCACCATCATGGCACGAAGCGATGCCGTTGGGTGGGGGCCGTCCCCCTCATCAA
>JBBSJO010000433.1:0-1520 GCA_038257185.1 Rhodobacterales bacterium
GCAAGACCCCTAGATCGCATTCTGCCGACCATGTTCCACTCTCTTGGCAACACAGGATTAAGCGGGCCTTGCGTCCAGCGCCCCTGCGGCCAGACTGAACGCCCGGCACGAAAGCCTGGCGCAAAGGCCGATGTGAAACCCCTGATCGTCACACCGTCGATCCGCGCCCGACCCTTGCCAAACAGGCCCGATCCTTCTAACTCACACCATCATTGCAGGAGGCCCCGATGGGTATCAACGACGAACGCGACCTCGAAGCCAACATGCAGATCGGCCCGACCGAACTGGGCATGGTGCGGCTGTTCATCACCTCTGGCACGATGGAGATCCCGATGGATTTCGATCCCGAAGAAGCCGAGGAAATCGCCGAGGAAATCCGGGCCGCAGCCGCAGCCGCCCGCGCCGTCAAACCGCGCTGATCTTCGCCGCCACCTTTGCATTAAAGCGGTCCACGTCGATCGTGGCCCGCCGATGCGTGCCTTCCCCGATCAGCCCGGCCGCATCCCAGGCGGTGACGCGAAACCGCAGACTGCGCCCCTGAACTTCGATCAGCTCGGCCTCGGCCCGGATCTCCATTCGTTCCGGCGTGGGGGCCACATGCGTGATGTTGATATCCGTCCCCAGCGAATGCTGCCCGGCATCCTGATGCGGCAGGATGCACTTGATCGCGGTCTCCTCCAGAAACCCGACCAGATACATCGTCGCCAGCACCCGCGGCATCGCGGAAAAGTCGCCAAAGACCCCCGCCGCCCCCGGCACCAGCATCGGTGCTGTCACGACCATCCGTGCCTCCGCCTTCAATCCCACAGTCAACATCGTCTACCCCCCGAACGGCAGCACGAACCCGGGGTCCCGCGCCGCCTGTGCCCGCACCGCCGCATGGCGGGCGAATTTCTGGATCATGACCTTTCGCCGCGCCGGCGCAAGCTTTGCCTCCGGCCCCATCGCCACGATTTCGGCGTCATAACTGTCAGCGATGATCAGGCCTGTGTCCTGCGGCAAAAGATCTGTGGGAAAGTCCGGTCCGACGGCCCAAAAGAACCGGTCACACCAGTCCAGATAGCCCTGCCATTTAACATCACACTGGAAATCGGCACGGGACGACTTGCACTCCACGATCCAGACCTCGCCCTTCGGTCCCAACGCCATGACATCGACCCGAAGGCCTGACGTCGGCACCAGCTCCTCAACGGTCACGAAATCATGGCCGCGCAGATGGCGCGACACGCCGCGGGCCAGCAACTGGCCCGGAGCCAAAGTCGGCATCAGCGGGGACGGGTTCAGATCATCGGGCATGATCCAGATATGAACAAAACGAAAACATCGGTCAACCCCACGATCCCCCTTGCCGAAACGTCACGCCGCGCCTACCTCTTGGCATGGCGGGCTTCTGCTCTTCTCGTGCGCATGGGGGCTACATTCCAGTGGCCTTAAGCAAATCCGAGGGCGCTGGCTCTGTCCGGACCCTGGTCCGGTTATCTGGTGCCCACCTGTACATACAGGTCCTCGGGAATAAGTCC
>JBBSJO010000434.1:0-1509 GCA_038257185.1 Rhodobacterales bacterium
AGAAAGCGGATCGCCTCCAGCAGGCGCAGGGTGCCCATGGCGTCGACGTCGGCGGTGTATTCGGGGGCCTCGAAACTGACGGCCACGTGGGATTGCGCGCCCAGGTTATAGACCTCGTCCGGCTGCACCTCTGATATGATGCGCGTCAGGTTAGAACTGTCGGTCAGGTCGCCGTAATGCAGCTGGAACCGCTGGTTGTCGGTGTGCGGATCCTCATAGATGTGATCGACGCGGGCGGTGTTGAACAGCGACGCGCGGCGCTTGATGCCATGCACCTCGTATCCCTTTTCCAGCAGAAATTCCGCCAGATAGGATCCGTCCTGCCCGGTGACACCGGTAATCAGCGCGCGTTTAGTCATGTCTCGCCTGTCCTTCATGATCCGCCAGGCCCTTTACGCGGAGCGCGGCCCGTTGCTGCGTGCTTTGTCGCAAAAGCGACCCCCTGACAACACAAACGGGGCCATTTTGCGACGCAAGCGCCCCCGCGTGGCGCGGTTGCATCCGTAGGCCGACGACCAGGCGGTGAACAATCGACAAAGCGGCAGCACCTGCGTAAAGGGGGGCAGCGGAAACAAGCAAAGCGATCATTCCATGCGTGACGGCCGGTTCGACCCCGAAACACAGGTGCTGGATTTCAGCCATGTGCCAAAATGCGGCGGCACCACGGTTCACGATTTTCTTGATCGGTTGATGGACGGCCGTTACGTGCATTGCGCCCCCGGCTTGAGCTGGGAAGACCGCATTGATGACGCCCTTGGCGCGGGCGGGCACCAGCTGCGCGGGCAGAACCCGATCGGCCACCGCCACGGCAAAAAGGCCGTGCGCCTGATCATCCTGCGCGAACCGCTGCAACGGATCCTGTCGTTCTACCGCCACATCTGCAATCATCCCAACCACTATCTGGCCGTCCGACCAGAGGTGAAGGGCAAGAGTTTTCCCGATTTCGCCCGTTACTGCCGGGATGCAAATGTACGCGAATTTCACGACCTCCAGTCGCAGTTCGTCGTCGGCGCCAAGGGCAACCCGCAGGACGTGGCACAGGTGCTGGACACTTTCGAATCCGCCTACGACTTCTATGCACCGCTGCAAATGCTGCCAGTGCTGCGCGAGGAGCTGAGCCGCTTTTTCGGCAAGCCCGCCCCGGAGCTAGTGTCGCGCAACATCAGCGACGAGGTCGCCATCGACCCCGCCGAGGTGCGTGCCGCCGCCGACATCGTCTATGCGCACAACTACACCGACCTGCAGCTGTATGACGCCTGCGCGACCCGGTTCATGCGCTTTCTTGACGACCGCCGCCGCAGCGCCGCAGCCCCCGTAAACCCGTATCAAGGTCCCCGTGCGGGGATGACCAGCAAGGCCAAGCAATGACACCCAGACGCGTCTTTCTCGCCGATCACATGGCGGTCCTGCCCTACGGCCACAACGTGGAGGCCCTGCGCCTGTTTGAGGCGGAGCTGCGCGCCCGCGATATCGACGTGACCACGCTGGTCTGTGCCGCCCTGCCACGCG